>JARIHD010000038.1 GCA_029288425.1 Candidatus Saccharimonadota bacterium | reverse complement strand
TTAAGTCGTCGGCAGCGTCAGATGTGTATAAGAGACAGGAACATAATACAGGAGATTTTAGCACGCTTCTGTAGAAAAGTTAATATCTTGTTCGTAGAAAACGTATGTTACCTACGAGGGATGGATCATTTCGTGGACAGCGGTGGAGAGTGCTTCAAATGGCTTGGAGCTATTTTGCAGCCACCACACTGCCGCGTGGGCGGCGGTTTTGGCGCGCCAGATGGGCAGCTCCTTGGGAAGTTTGGTGCTGCTTACTTCACCGTGTACGGCAACAAAAATATTGTCCAGATGCTTGACTATGATGTGCGGCGCGTGACGTTCCGTAAACCGGTGCAACCATTCAACAAGACGGATCATATCCATACTAAAAGTCAGCGGCAGTTCGAATTTAGCGGCTATGCCTAAGCGTTGGAGCTGCGAAAAGCTGAGCACCAGCGTGGTATTCGGGCGCTCCAGTGCAGGATGCGGCAGTGAAACTACGTAGTCAATGGCGTCTTTGGTGAGTAGTGTAGGCGCTTCGCATTTGGTCAGAAATTTTTCAACCATGACTGCGGTTTCGGAATTGCGGCCCAGGTCGCCGGCAAATAGTACGCCGTCGGCCCACCGGCACCAATCGAGTAGCTCAACCAGCGCACGCTGCGAAAAACTGCCGCTGGGCGTGCTGGCAGCGAATTCCCCGTTTTCGATAGAAGGCCCAACAACTTTTTGGATGGCGCTTGGCAGCAGTACGCGGCTCATGCCAATGCCTGCCTTGACCGTTTCGCTGTATGCCTCGGCGGGCGCGACAAAACCGTGCAGATTGCCGCCCACGATCAGCAGCTTCCCTGCCTGCTGACGGTTTTCGGGACGACTCCAGAGCAGTTGCGGGAACAGCGGCTTACCGGCTTTTTGTTTTTGCCAAAAATCATTTTGCATATAGATACTCGAGGACAGTTACGTAATCTTCGGGCGACTGCCAAAGGTCGTCGTGGAATTTGTCATAGTGAATGAAGGCGTATGAATGCCGGTCATGCGGCGCGTTTTCGGCCAAAAAACCTGACCATGGGTCATTTCGGAGAGCGATGACTGCCACGCGCGATGCTTTTAGTTCGGGCAAAAATTTGCGTCCGTATGCCAGGCCCCGGAGCATGCGAAAATGATGTCTTGGTTTGCCTAAAATATAACCCGCGTTATGCAATGATTTACGGAAGAATGCCGGCAGTGTTTTTGCTGCGGCCGCGCCGCGCATATCCTGATGTACCTTGCGCCATGCGGTTCTAAAAAGGCTGCCGCGAAATCCGGTAATCGGTCCGACAATAAGAATGGCCCTTGCGGTGGTGGATGGTGGTATCAGCAAAGTTCCTCCTGAATGTGCAATGATGGCGTCGGCTTGCGCGGCGTCACTGACGCAAGTAAAGCCCCGCTCTTCAAGCAGGCGACACAATTTTTTGCCAATTCGTTTACCTTCACCCGTGCCGTACAAGACGGCGACGGTCGGTCTGGCTACTGTGCTATTGTATGGCATAATTAATCTTTTTTATGTAAAAAATATTGCTGGGGTTACTTGAATTGCAAGAGGATCGTTCTGCTTATATCTTCGATGGCACGGTCGCTGCCATGATGGCCGGCAACGGTCATAATGAGCTGGCTATTTGGTAGTGCTTTGTGAAGTTCATGCGCGGTACGCGGCGGGCATATCATGTCATACCTGCCCTGCACCAGCCACACGGGCATCGTCAATTTACGCGCATTGCGCAAAATATGGCGGTCGGGCATAAAACAACGGTGTTTCATGTAATACATTTCAATGCGCGCTGGCAGTGGATCATAGCCTTCAGGGTCATTGCTGCGCGGCCGGTCATCAAGCGATAGTAAGGCCCCTTCCATGCAGTCGTAGGCAAATGCTGAAGCCTGCTGTGCCCGCACATCGCCGTTTAGGGCGCGTTCCATGTGGTAGCTGCCCGGGTCGTGATGATATTTTTTTGGAGTCTTTTCCAGGTATGCTTCCCAGACTTCGGGAAAAAACTCGCGGAAATGTCCTTGTTCCAGCCAGTCGATTTCTGATTTTGAACCGGTAAAAATGCCGCGGAGTACCATGGCCTCGACACGTCTAGGATGTGCGATGGCATACGCCAATGCCAACGTTGACCCCCAAGAACCGCCAACCAGCACAAAGGTCTTCAGGCTAAAATGGTCGGCGATTTTATTAATATCTTCTATTAATTTGTCGGTGATATTGTGCTCCAGGGATCCATACGGCAGGCTGCGGCCGCAGCCGCGCTGGTCAAAAAAGATTACGCGGTGCTGGGCGGGGTTGAACTGTCTTTTTGCGCGGTCTTTGCAGCTGCTGCCGGGACCACCATGCAAAAATAGTATGGTGCTTTTGGCTTTTTTGCTGCCCCAATCCTGGGCATATAGCTGGTGGCCATCCCCCACTTCTATGAAAGTTTCGGTAATCGTGTGGTCATCGGCGTTCATGGGGCTATAATCCTTTCTTTTTGTGGTCTAGTTTGGCTTTGATCCAGGCATTATGCCAGTCTGCTTTGTTTTTTCCCTTAAATTTTTCGGCTGGAAATTTTTTGCCGGATTTTTCGAGTTTCTTTTGAATGGCTTCGGTGATGTCTATGCCATTGACCTGCGCAAATTGAAAGGCGTACAGGAATATGTCGGCTAGTTCTTCGGCCAATTCTTCCTTGGTTCCGACGGGCGCATCGGTCCATTGGTAATGTTCAAGCAGCTCGCCTGCTTCCAGGGCGATCGAAGTGGCCAGACCGCGCGGCGGATTGTGGTGCCAGTCGCGGGCGACCATGTAATCCCAGATAATTTTGTTGATCTCGTTAAATGTCATGTCGCTTTGGCGAGGCATAGCCAGTCCGTGTTTTTCGCCGGCGGTGTGCGGGTCGCTGACAATACGAATGTTGTGCGTAACGACCTCTGTTTCGCTGGCATTGATTGTACCGGCAAATTTTTCGCCGGCCAATACGTGCGGCAGCCACAAGCCGTCAGCCGGCCACATCATGCTATATGGAATGTCGGCGCTGGCAAACCACTGGGGACGCATTTCTTCGGATTCTGTCGGCTTGCCTTCCCATTTTTCGGTAACGTAAATAAAACAATCGTGTTCGAACTGCGGGTCATTCGGCATGAAAAAGCGCAGGCGGCCGACAAGATGTACATCGTACGGCGTGACGCCGATTTCCTCTTGGCATTCGCGGGTGATAGCTTGTGTCGGCGTTTCGCCTGGTGTGACTTTGCCCCCTATCCCATTCCAGAGCCCCGCTCCAAAACCACGCTTTTTCATGGCCAGCAGCACGCGGTCATCCTGTTTCAGGAAAAGCAGCGTCACTTGTTTCATGGTTTTATATGTCCAGTGTGATGCTTATCGGGCAGTGGTCAGAACCCATGACGTCGGCGTGGATGTCGGCGGCTTTGACCTTGTCTTTCAATCCTTCCGAAACCAAGAAATAGTCTATGCGCCAACCAACGTTACGTGCCCGCGCATTAGCGAAATGACTCCACCAGGTGTAGTAGCCGTTGCCTTTTTTGAACATGCGCAGCGTGTCGGTGTAGCCAGCGTCCAGAAATGCCTGGAATCCGGCGCGTTCCTGTTCGGTAAAGCCTTTTTTGCCGCGGTTCGGTTTGGGATTGGCCAGGTCATCTTCGGTGTGAGCAACATTCAGGTCGCCGCAAAAAATCACCGGTTTTTTCTTTTCCAGTTCTTTGCAGTAGGCCAGGAATCCCGGGTCCCAGTGCTTTTCGCGCAGCGGAATACGGCTCAGGTCGTCTTTGGCGTTGGGCGTGTACACGGTAACGACGTAGAATTTCTCGAATTCGGCGGCGATGACACGCCCTTCTTTGTTGGGGTCGCCGTGCAGGTCGCCGGTCATGTCGTATTTTTTGATCAAGTCTTCGGGAAAACCGTTCAGTACGGCCAGCGGCTTGACCTTAGAAAAGATGGCCGTGCCCGAATAGCCTTTTTTTTCGGCCGAATTCCAGTATTCTTCGTAACCAGCGAGGTCAACTTCCGCTTGGCCCTGCTGGGCTTTGGTTTCCTGCAAACACAAAATGTCGGGCTGTTCTTTGTCGATAAATGGTTTGAACAGTTCTTTGCGGACGACTGCGCGGAT
>JARIHD010000033.1 GCA_029288425.1 Candidatus Saccharimonadota bacterium | reverse complement strand
ATGTGTATAAGAGACAGACATAGTGCAGCCCCCTTTAGGGCTCGTCGCTGTCTAGCGTTGGCTACTTGCTCTGTATCTTCGCTCTTGGTGCTTTCTTTCATCTACGTGCAAAGTATATCAGACCTACAACGGGCCTCGGGGCCATATCGGCATGATATACTGCAATTAGTGGACAAAACAACAGAAAAAACGGATATTTCGGCATTCTATGACCTGCTGAACCGTTACCCTTCACCGCATAACGGGCAGCCTATACGCTTGCGGCGTACCGGTGATGATACGTTCGAATTATTTTTTGAGCGCGAACGCGGATTGCAGTCTACGGACATCTCGTATTTTTTTAGTTTTGTATCGATGGGAGTATTCATCCAGCACATGAAACTTTGTGCGCGGGCTCTGGGGCACGGCTATTCGTATACAACGGCCTTGCCTGAAGAGGCCAAGCTGCACGGCGAGGGCCCTGTGCTATTTGGAACGTGTCGCGTTATATGGAATCAGACAGCCAAAGACGACAAACTAAAGCAGGCGCTCTTGTTTCGCCAGACTTCCCGCAAAAAATATTATGAAGGTCCGAGCGTAGAGCTGGACCACCGTTTGGAAGAAACCAGCGCCGGTCATCGGATGGCGCTGGGTCGGCTGGGTGAAGAGCAAAGCTCCCAGGCCATTTGGCTGAATCAGCGCGCCGTTTTTGATGACTTGTTTGACGAGCCGGTCAGGGCGGAGCTGGACCACTGGCTGCGTTATTCGCAGGCCGAAAAACGATCTAAAAAAGACGGTCTGGCCTATGACTGTATGCAACTGAATGGTCCGGTTATGCGGTTTATTATCCGGCATCCAGGCATCATCCGCGCGCCATTTATTTCGTGGATTCTCAAGCAGTACTATATGCGCACCATGAAAGACGCCAGCCGCGTGTTTTACCTGCTGGCGCCCTTTGGACGCCCAGAAAACGCTTTTGAAGTTGGGCGCACAATCATGGATGTATGGATGGAAGTAGCCGCCGCCGGATACTATCTGCATCCCTTCGGCACAATTATGAGCAACCAGGCGGCACACCACGATTTTTTGGAACTAGCCGGCATTACGGATGAATCCCGCGACGAAAAGTATTTGGTTTTCATTTTTCGTGTTGGCAAATCCGAAACACCGGTGCCCAGTCTGCGTTTGGACCCTCATGAGCATTTAGTAATGGAGTAGAGCATGTTAGAAAAATTGTACATTGGTTTTGTAGCGCTGCTGGACAAGATTATTTGGTGGATCGACGTCGGCCCGCGGGTACACCAATTTTTTCTGGCCCCTCATGTCGGTGACTTCCGCGAGGCATTGGGACGTATTCGTGCGGTGCGGCTATATCGCAGGGCCCTGAACGATGTGCCTGCTTACCATGATTTTATGAGTAAACACAAATACTCAGGCCCGCGCGTCGCTGCACGTCACGTATCACTCGGTGATGTGCCCGAAATGGACAAAACAAGTTACATCAAAAAATACCGGCTGACGGATAAATTGTGGTACGGCGACCTGCCGGTGACCGGTGTAATGTTTGACGAATCTTCAGGTAGCAGCGGCACGCCTACGAGCTGGGTGCGCGGCCGCAAAGAGCGCCGGTTTACGCAGCGCATTATGCAGGTTGCCTTCCGGCATTTTATAGAAGACCGCCAGCCCATCGTTATCAACACCTTTTCCATGGGTGCCTGGGCCACGGGTCTTAACACGACTCTCTGTTTGCTGGGCATTAGCCGTATCAAATCAACCGGACCGGACATTACCAAGGTAATTGCGACACTCAAAGAACTCGGTCCCGAATTTGAATACGTTATTGCCGGCTATCCGCCCTTTTTGAAACAGGTAGCAGACAGTTCTGAACTGGACCTAAAAAAATACAGCATTGCGGCCGTGTATGGCGGCGAAGGCATTAGCGAGCCAATGCGCACATCGCTGCTGGAATGCTTTACTGATGTCATCGGTTCATATGGCGCTTCGGACCTGGAGATTAACATTGCCCACGAATCGGACTTTACGATTGCCCTGCGCCGTGCGCTCATCAAAGACGAACGCCTGCGCGAAGTGATCTTGCAGCAAAACCGCGGTATTATTCCGATGATTTTTCAGTACAATCCTTACGACTACTTGTTCGAGACTAATAAAAAAGGCGAACTGTTGGTAACCATCAGCCGGTTGGAAAATCTGAGCCCGCGTATCCGTTATAACATTCACGACCTTGGTCATGTGGAGCAGTTCTATGAGCTAAAGAAAAAGCTGAAGGCTCTTGGCCGGGAGGACCTTCTGAAACTGGCAGAGTTGGATTTTGCGGTGCTGTTTCATTATGGGCGCAGCGACTTGTCGGTAGACTACAATGGGGCCGTCGTTGGGCCGGAAGAAATTAAACAGATTATTAATGACGGCGACTATGCCGACCGCATAAAGGGCTTCCGTCTCGTTAGCTATGAAGACAAACAGGCACATAAGCATCTGTTAATCGCGGTTGAGACGGCCGAAGGTAGCGACTTATCCAAGGCAGAGGGCACAAAACTACTCGAGGCCATAACGGCTGAACTGCAAGAGCTGAACCTCGACTTTAAGTCTGCTTTGCGAACTGCCGCCCGTCCGCCCGAAATCCGCCTGTATCCGCATAATACGGGCATCTTTGATGCTGCCCACCAAAAGCTCAAAAACGACTACGTTTGGAATATCGACTACGAACGGGCACGACAGGAGAAGCTGACGGATTAATTATGCCAAGTAGTAATAAAGTTGAATTTTATATAGTCACATTGTATAACATTAACAAATGACCGAGAGACTACTAGCTACATCTGTCACTAATCCTGATGTCCATACCGAGCTTGTTGTCGCAAACCGTACACCGGTAGGCGGCGGCTTTGAGAACAAATGGCAGCTCGAGGCTAGTGTTGCTGGAAGAGATATCTCTTTGCTTGAGCGAACGTACGATCGGGGTTATATTGACGCTTGGATCGGATTCCGCGCAGCAGGCATGCCTGTCGTGCCTACGCTGCGAACCAATGCAGAAACCTCCCTACTCGTCACTGATGTTAAGGCAAATGGTGGTGAAGCGTACGGCAAGGCCTTGCAGCTCATTACATCAGGAGCGTTAGATGAACAACGTACCCGTCCGCGGCAACAGATAGACGAAATATTCATGGACCTAACCGGTATTAATAATTTTCCGGCGATTGAAGAAGAGGCGCAGAGACTGCTTGATAGGGCAAATGCCAGCAACCTACGGCTACCTTATGATGACCCCTTTGAATTAGTAGTGAACCCTAACGGTACATGGAAACTCATGACCCTAGATCTAAGGTTCGCGAAGGTGCAGGATGCTGTCCGGGGCAATCCAATCTTGCTTGAAGAAGCTAAAAGGCTGAATGCCTTGCATGTCGACGATTTTCTAATGGCCTTACGCTCGCTTCATGAATATTTCTCGAAACAAAATCAGGCGCAGTCCAGGTTTTCGATTGGACGCCTGCTTGGCTGGGTATCATCGAAGAGGCCAGAATGATATTATGATGCCTATTCGCTCTCAGGAGAATGATATTTAAATTTAAGAGCCTTTTGTATTTTCGGCGTAATGGCCACCGCGCCGTACTTCTTTAAAAATATTTCTCCATAGCCCGGCCCAAGGTTTCTTTGTAAGCTCCATATCGCATCGGCCAAATCGAGTTCCGGAGAACCACATGACAGTTGCCCAAAGTCTATAAAACCTACCTTACTTTGGTCGGAGATGATGATGTTTGGTAGAGCCATGTCACCGTGCGACAGTACGTCGTTCGTGCTTGCATGAGGGAATACCTTGGCGACATCAACGCTATGCAGATGTCTGATAGCCTGGGCGAATTTTTCTACAACCTCAAGCTTGGTCCACTCGCCAATCAATTCAACAAGATTTTTGCCCGGCAGTTCACTAATAAGCAGGTAATCTTTTTCGTCGGCATTATAGAAGTTAATTACCCGCGGAGCATTTAGGATGCCCTCGAGCTTTTTGAGGTTATCGTGCTCTGCTTTGAGCGACTTTGAAATCTTTAAGTAGTAACAACCCGACGGCGTTTCTATCTTGTACACCTCGTCCTGATGGGAGTGGATGTGTTTGGTTGCGTTAAACGGCGTGGTGAGTACTATGGAAAGCCATTTCTCTGCCAATGGGTTAAGCTGGTTCATTGTGACATCATAGCAGACAAAGAGCCTCTGGTGGTCTCTGCTATCCCGGATAGGATATATGCAGCCTATCCTTCTTGCGAACGCCGATCTGTGCCAATGGGTGTACGACGGCCCGACCACCAAATTGAATCCCTAGCATTCTTATTGTTTCATCTAACTGGGCGATTTTTTCCTTGGGTGAGTCAAGCTGTACGCCGCGGTGGCGAGTATTTCGCCCCATGCTGATATGGGTACGATTACGAATGGCACTTTTAAAATGATGCCTTTGCAGTTCTAGTGTAAGCCAGCGTGCTATTTTTGGGGAAATGTCAGGTATGTCTTCGAGGGCATCGGTTGTTCGAAATCCTTCTGTAGGCTGAAATTGTAATGCGTCCCATGCCTGAAGCGGTGAAGCCCCGAGCGCGAGTGCGGCGAACATCCGTCTTGGAGAGCTGGTAATGGCTAGTTCCGGCGGAAGGCGAAGCTCGGGGACGGTGTCAGGGGATGCTTGTGCTGCGACTGCATTCTGCAGCTCCATGTCCTCGAGGGCAGACAATGAAGCATCAAAGCCGCCAGCATCAAGGTATCTCTGCGCCGACATTGCGAAATATGGTCCTTGTTTGGCGAATGGGTTAAATGTAATACCTAAGTCAAACCAATACATGACTTCATCGGAATTGGTGAATCGTTTTTCTGGGCTAATCAGACCGGCAGCCTGAAGCTGGGTGGTACGTGCATGGACGATATTGCTCTGCACCAGAGGAAACTTTTTAGAATGCTCATGGAGTATATGCAGTATATCGCCAGGCATAGACAAGGGATCGATATCACCTGGAATAACGGATAAATCAGGGTCGATGCGCGTAAAATAACGGTTGACAAGCATGCCTAGCCCGGCCGCCGTCTCTCGCCTTCGGACGTTACCTATCGTATGCTTTTCGGTCGGATATCTTTCGATAAAGTAACTGCTGGGAAAATCCAAAGAAGCTTGCAGCTCTTCGAGCTGTTCCCTGGATTCATTCAATCTACGATTTTCTTTTTTCGTGGCATCTTCGGGTGCATTCAGCGAAAATATCAAGGCCGGATTATAGTCGGCATCATGTTGTTTGGCATACACGTCCCTAATTGCGATCCGTTGGGTTAACAGTGATTCATTATGCCCAGCAATTGCCACAGGAACCAAAGAGTGAATTGGTTGCTCAGTGTCGAAGGCGTCATTACGATTTGCATAGAGTTGCTCGATCAAGCTGTTTACCCGCACTTCGGCCAAATGTTCCTCTACGGAATGTTTTAAATGTATCTTGGTAGATTCTCCGCTCATCAAGATATATTATTCTACGTGTATAGGTGGGGCAAGGTCACTTTTGACGATGACCTACCCATGAATAAACTTTGATGCTAACTTGTAGGTAAATGCGGCCTCGTGATTTTTAAGATCCCATGTTTGCAACTCACTTACAACGAGTTCAGGATGCTGTTTACTGATATCACGCAGAGCATTCCCGGCAGACTTACGAACATACTCGCTCTGATCAGAATGCAGTGAAGCCAATAGGTTTATAGCCACTTCGGGATGATCTTTAAAATACGGTCTTGACGTCCAGATTCGTAAACCTTCACTAACGGCTCGTCGTTGATTTGCTTCGGATGCGCCCAGCCATTCTTTAATCGCAGGTAAGCAAACCTCATAGCCCTTGTCTTTGCAGTATTGGTCAAAGGCTCGCGCCAACATTTCTTGCGTACGCCAGTCAGTATCATGGACGACTTTTGTCCGAAGAGTCTCATAAGCTGTTTTTTCTGTTGCGGCCAATCGGCCAAAAACCAGTACGGCGAACATGCGAGCCTGATAAATATCCGACTCATATAGTTCTTGGGCGAGTCGTAGACATTCTTTTGCATCTCGATTCGTAAGGGCCTTTTCGGCTTCACCCTGAATGAGTTTAAATCCGGCCTTTTCGGTTGCGAGTAGAGCGATTAGAGTATCACTTTTCATCAGCTTGCACCGAATAGTCAGTAGACACAAAGAAATTATCGTAATTCTTAAGGTCACTCATACGTAAAGTATAGCAGTTGCCGAGGCAAGAAAGTGATTCGAGCTACGACAACGGAGGTGAATATAAAGAGTGCGAAAGCCGGACTCTTTATATCTGTAATGATTTCATGGCTGGGTACGTGTCACTCAACTGGTACCCCTTGGTAGTCGCCTTCATTCTTGTCGGACGAAAGCGAGAACGGCTTGGCTTCACATATCACAAAGGCAGAGTTGCGACTATTGACAAAAAAGATATAAAATATTAAAATAAATACTTTGGAATAGGAGATTTCTTATGATAAACCCCATACATCCACGGATCGAAACGGCGGTAGACCTGACTGGCTCAGACCGTGCTACGCTCTACAATGCCATGGACCAATTACTGGAAAAACGCGGCAATCTTGTGTTTCCGGACGCTTCCGTTCAACATATTAATTCTGATGGGCAACCATATTGGCCTCAACCTACACTTAAGTTCGAGGTGCCTACCGATGAGCTAATAGCACGCCGAATCCCTTTCGATTTTGTAAAGATGGCGCAGAATGAAGTGTACGGAACCGAGACCAATTTTGCATTAGAGTTTGCGGTCGGGCGTTCTGCGGTTAAGACTTTTGAGGTTGAAGGCTCCGAGCCTATAACACTCTTGGGCGAAGAGGTGCATGGAGTCATACTCTCCAAACCCCGTGAAGCAGGATTGGGTATCGTGATTGCGGAAGAAACCGGCCAAGGAACCTATTACAATGCTTCGGACTCTTTAGAAATTCTTAAGATTAATTCCGGCCAAGCCGATGAACAAACCATTGAGGTTAGCGGCACCAGACCTTATGTTGCCGAAAACGTTTTAATGACTCGCCGAGACATTGTTGAGCTTACTAGTGGCCTCCTGCGTATACAGCGACCCTTGTAGTATGCCAAATTCGGTATTCAGTCATCCTTTTCTAGGGATGAGTCTGACGTTCATACGCCTTCTGGAATCTGCATAGATTGCCTCTTCAAGACAAATGCTCCTTTTGTGGAGCATTTGTATTTGTGTAAATAATTTTGGCTGGCCACGTAGCCCAAAATTAGAACACCATTTGGGCGAGTTTGCTGTGTATGTATGAAAAGCTGCGCGAGCCCGGATCAGTTATTGAACCTCAACCACAATGATATTCTCAAACTTCTGCCGGAACTCTTCAAGCCGAATCAGCGATTCTTTTTGTGAGTTAAGCGCATACTGCTTTATCGATGCGTTAAGATTTTCTGTCAGTTCTCTTGTTCTACAAAAAGTCTTAAATTCCACATCGTCAATAAGTTGCCAGAACTTTAGTGGAAGACCGCCGTAAGATTCTTCGCTAGATTCCATAAAACGCTTCGTAAGATTACGAGTATAGACCTCGGTGCTAGTCGGGTGAAAGTATAGAAAGAGTAACTTGGGTGCGGGCTGTAAAATGCGCTGGAGCGTTTCGACATTCGCAACCGCTCCTTCAATGACGACAGGGCGACCATTGGCAAGTGCATCACCGATGATACGATCCGTAGCATTAAAGAACAAGGCCTTTGCCTCAAATTCTCCGGCATCATATAGAACCTTACGGAAAGTAGTCTGCTCATCAAGTTCGTTTTTCTTTACGATTTCAAGCAGTATGGCCTCGAGCTCAATAACTTGATAACCTAGTTCGTCGCGCAACTTCCGTCCAAATGTAGATTTTCCGGTAGAGGTTTTGCCACTTAAGTAGATGACGGGCGACATCTGTTCAGCAATATCTTGGTAAATTTCGTCAATCGTCATGGAGCAATTATATATCAAATTCGGCCACAAAGGATTCGAACCAATGCAACAGATAAGAAAAACAAGTCAAAAATAATACCATGTTCCCAAAAGCGGCGCGGCGTTTACTATATTTGCATTAATATATATTTATGATAAAATAACTTATTATGCAAGATTTTCGTCAGAGCAAAACCTTCAAGCCGCTTCGTCAGATCGCTCCCGTACCTGTATTTAAGGGCGGAGAAATCACAACCGAACTACAACATTTTTACTGGCGGACCGGCTATATGAGCCAGCGTTACAAGGCTGAACTTTTTGGTACTGCAAATGCTTCTTTGGAAGCTGGCAATACTGCAGCTGCAGAGAAATTGAGCGTCCTGGCCAACTACCTTGCCTCACTTAGCGTGGACAATCTTTCATGGATGGTAGGAAGCCATTTACATCAAGATGCCCCAGAAATACAAGCGGCAATGGAGCGAATGGCCGTTGCAGGAGGGGTTCCTTACGACCCAATACATCAAGTTGCTGCGATCAGATATGCACGTTTTGGCCGAAGCTCTCTTACGCTTGTGCGCGTACCTACCATCGAAGATTTCACTACGCCAGACGGGCAGGATCTCCCTATAAGTGTCAAGGTCAAAAGTTCTCCTGGCCCCGAAATGCTGCTTGGTTTCTCAGAGACATCGATCACCATTAACTACCCACTTCCGGCTGGGTACGGTCAAGCTTAAGGCTCTCCTGCATCGTACAGAACTTTACGAAGGGTGGCTTGCTCATTGCATCAAAAATTGATAGTGCTAGGGAAAACATACGGATAAATGTCTGAACTATGACTAAATATACGCCAAAAGTTGTGTGGTGGCATACTCATGCCAAACACCGCGTACAATTGCAGGCTGGATACCTAAAGCAATTGTGTTATCTTGTCGAATACCCAGCAATGAATCACCGAGCTCGACAGGAGGTCATCATAGAGTCGTCATTATCTCGTTCAAGCTAGGCTAAATGGCATAGGAAAAAAGTATCATGCACGTTTCTTTAATACGGTCGAAAATAATTCATCATTTTATCTGATAGCCAGTGAATCGACGTATAAAACATGGGATAAAATGACCCCCGTCAGATTATAAATTCTCTATCAAATTGAATAAACAGGTTACGCACGTTAATAAATTGCAGATCGTCATTTTTAAGGTATATTACTGACAGGGCCACCAACTAATATGAGAACCAAGAAAGATAACCCTGAAACCAGGCTCAGTCCTGATTGGTCTAAAAGACTACTAGGGCTAGCTACGTATATTGTGTCCAACCTCATACTTACTCCAATCTACTTCCAGCTAGCTGTCGGGGTTTGGATCAATGCGGTACCTTTCAATAAGTTAGATCCGCTTAAAAGCTGCTTCAGTGAGACCTGTACGGATCCCAATTACTTTATATTGATTACCTGCTGTCTAATGATGCTTTTAGGATTTTCGACTACGTCATTCTTGGGCGCTAAAGTAGGAGCTTTCCAAGATTTCTGGCGAGCCTTTACAATTCTGTTGATCATGCCGCTAGCGTTGATCGCCCTATTTATTCTAATGATGATTTAGCAGTACATCGCGTTTGACACATGTCCTGGAATTCATTAGTCGGAGTAAGCTATAGCCTAAAATTGAAAATACAAAGTGCTGCCACGATCAAGAGGATTTTTGCGCGTTTACTCATAATTATATAAGTAGCTGATTATGCAATGTCGGTATGCTTTACTGATAAAGAATGTGTGCCATTTTCATGGCTGGCCACGTATCTCAAAATTGGAACACTATTTGGCCAAGCTTACTTATTTATCATGTATCAAAAGTTGCGCGAATTGGAACGTTATAAAGCTCGTAGTGCCGAGTCCAGCTCGAAGAATAGTGTCTCAGCGCGAGCTTCTTTGTGGGGTTGAGGTGGCATATGCGCCAAAATACGGCCAACTTCCGGCGGAGCACTTTTAACTGCTCGCTGCAGGAGATCGTTGCCAAGAATGGGGTTGTTAACTGCTGTCTCCAGGGCTAGTGCAGCGTAAACAATTGGCCCGAGTATATGGCGTGCCTGACGGATGCCCTGCAAGCCGGCTTGCAAATCAGTATGCGTATATGCCACCGAAGCGGTCAGTATTGCCGCCTGGACAGCATGCTTAGACGGCTCATCTACATCTTTCCTGGACTTCATGGCCGCAAAAGCCAGCATGCGAAGATTTTTGTCGCGTTTTTTGCCGTTTCCAAATTCGCGGCCCGCTTCCATAGCTTCTCGCGGGCGCACATCGCCCGGGTGACGAATTTCAAATACGGCAAGTGCCTCTTCGGCAAAACGCGCAGCCCAAAGTGCGATCGGACGTAGTAGTGTTTGTTCTTCTGACGAACTTCCTAGTATGTCTGGCATTTCCCCATTATTTTAACAAAGTTTTATTGCCAGAAAGGATTCGAACTCTTGCAAAGTAAAAACTTTACAAATGAAATATATATTTTCTAATAATTTTATGGCTGGGATGGAGGGATTCGAACCCCCGAATGCCGGGACCAAAACCCGGTGCCTTACCACTTGGCGACATCCCAATATGTTGTTACAACAGATAGATTTTAGCTTATTTTCGGGTTTAATTCAATGTCGTGGTGCAACAGAGGATTTTTCCTGAACTGCCCCGCCCTATGCTTCGGCGCCTGCCTGTAGGTATCCCTTCATGATTTGACGTGCTTTGCGGTGTGCGAGCGCGCGTTTCATGTATGGCCGAGTGCTTGTGAAGTAGCCGACGGCAACTATGCCCGCACTCGTAAGGCCTGCGACTGCCAGGGTCCCAGGCGTGGAGTTTTCCGGCGTTTGCGTAAAAAGCTGCCAGATAGCCGAACCTGTTCCAAACAGCGCGTAAGCGCCTATAATTGCCATGCGTCCCGGGCGGCTCAGCTCTGACATGTCCTCTAGAATTTCTTGGCGCAGTTTTGTCTGTGTCCTAAAGTATTTCTCTTTGGCCTCTTCTGCCTGTTCTGCCTCCCGCAGATCTCGCTTGATTCCAGGAAGGTGTTTCTCTATGAGTTCTTCCAGTTCTTTGACTGACCATGCTTGAATTTCGGGGATCGCAAATAACAGCGAGAGTTCTTCGGCCGATGGTGCCTTGCCATGCCTCGTCTGTTCAGACACGTGCTCCTCTAATAGCTTGAGCGTCAAGTTGGCCTTGGCTGCTAATGCGATGGTCATATCCAATTGCTCCTGCGCCTGATCGGCATGCTGTAATCGTTCGCCAAACGTATTCTCTACATGTGACGGCTCGGATGACTGCATGTATAAATCCAGTTGACCGGGACTCGCTTCGGCTATTACCGCCGTTGATAGGGATATTTGTTCGGGTCGTGTCCGGTCGACTGTTTCGCTGAAGGTGTATAGGGAATACTCATATAGGTTGTGCATCGGTATACGGTAACATATTGTACGGTCCGGTCTATAGATCGTGAAACGTGCGCTTTGTCACACGTATAAATTATTAAAAAGTTCTATAATATGGATATGCTCTCGGAGTACGCACCCAAGACCGCCGCTGAATATCTGACCTGCTTCCGCCAAATCGCAGCCATGGTCGAGCGCGCCATGGACCATGTTGAGAAACACGAATACGGCAGCCCAGAGGAGCGGTTGCGTGCGCTCAATAATCTTGCCGAAGGCGTAGAAATATTAGCTTCCCTGCGCGGTGACAGCGGGCTGTTCGGCAATACGCGGCCGCCCGGCATCGAGAAATTCCAAATTGGTATGTACCAAATCGAAAATCAGCTGCGGGGGCGGTTACGCGGCATGGGTTACGCGTTTTAACATGTGGCCTACGGCCATTCTAGGCCTAACGCATACTTGGTGGTAGGCGGCAGGTTTTCAGGTTTTACAACGGCTAACAATCGTCCTCGCCACTGACTATTAAAACCAAACTCCTCGACCTTTCCCCGATACGAGTCGTAGACGCGAACTGCTAAATTTTCGGTGTAAGATTTGGAAACCATCCGTTCCATAACCGATACCGACTCTATCAGTTCTGCAAGGTCATTGGCGGCATTCGGCTCCCAAGATTCAGGCATTTTCCCAACTGTATCAAGGTCTAGTACCGTGCCTTCAAACGTCACATTGCGCGGGTTGAACGATCCAGCGTAACCCAGGTTTGAACGAAATGTCAGTTTATTCGTATGGCCCAAAGCTAGCACCTCGGTCATCCGGTCTATGAATGTTGGCAAGACCAGATCGGATATGCCCTCACGCTCGCAGCGCAGCGGAATCTCTTGCAGCCACTTTAGGTAGTTGGAGTCGGTGATACGTGTGCGTGGCAATACTGTTTTAGCATCGAAACCATAGGCCGTCCCCAGTGTGTGATAAAGCGTGCGCATCACAATATCTTTGCGGTGTTCGAACCTTGGTATGTCATCGCCGTCCATAAAATTATCATGATGCATTTGCATGAAAGGGCTACCCTGCTGCCGGACATTGGCCCCAAAGGCCTGATCATTATCAGAGTTATCCTCGCCTGCAAAATAACGCGATTGGGACAATGCCCTGACACGGATATTTGGACCTTTTGTGGCGTAAATATACTCTGCAGGTTGTAGCCCGTATTCCTCCAATAGAAGTGTTCCGAGTTTTGCAAACCGGCCGCGAGCAACCTGCCAGCGTGGATTTTCGTATTCGGCCAGATCTAGATATTCGGCCGAATTCATATAGTCGATAATGGGAATAATATCGCCGCCGCTTGTCTCGACTCCCGAAATGGTACTGACGCGCACAGGTATGGCCGTATGTGTTGGACGGCGTAGGACAGAGAAAGCTAAGGTTTGTAGTGTCTCAGCTGCTTTGAATTCGTTTCGGCATTGTTGAAGCAGCCCGGTTCCTGGAATTTGCCCTTCATAAATCCGACGGCAAGTGTCTTTATAATATTTTGGTAAAGTATGCTTCGTAAAAGGCAGGTCTCCGCCCTTGACCGTAATCGAACCGACTACGGTGCTGTCCATAGACCCAAGCCGCATGCTAAATGCTCGCCGATCGCGCGGGTGGCGGTATAGGTCGTCTGGTGCAGTGGGTTGGACTAATGGGTTCCGTACGTTCGTAGATTCTCGTGGCGATAAAAGCACTTGGTCGTCGGCTATAGCACCCAAACTCCCTGCAATCAGGCGGAGTTCGGTGCATTCAGGTAGCAGTGCTACTTCGCCTTGGCCGATTTGGCATTGATTGTGCAGACGCTCAATAGGGGCTGATTCAAAGTTTGACACCGGAATACTATATAATATTAATAAATTTAACACAATGTCTACTGATAATCGGGGGCAGCCGCCAGGCTAAAGAATGTTTCAAGCGGCGGGTTGCCTTTTTTGTGCGCTTCTTGGGCAAGTGATTTGCCTACGTAGCGCACATGCCAGGGTTCATATATATATCCGGTTATAGCCTGTTGTTCTTTGCCGTAGCGCACAACAAAGCCATATTCGTGCGCGTGCTGGGCGATCCACTTGCCCTCGGGTGTATCTGCAAAACATGCTTCGACTTCGCATTTGCGGCTCGCTGGTTCAAGGTCTACGGCGAGACCGGTTTGGTGTTCGCTGTAGCCCGGTCGTGCGCTTTGGGTGTCGGCTATGGCCTGGCCTTGCTGGCTAACATATCGGTTATACAGCCCTTTTTGAAAATCGTAAGACCTAAAAGCGCTCGAAACCATAAGTTTCAGTCCTTCATTTTTGGCGGCCGCAAACATGGCCTGCAGAGCTACGCCAACTTCCCTGCGCACCTGCATTTCTTCTGCACTAGCATTCAAGCGCAGTGGCACATCCGGAGCAACCAAATCGTTTGGCTTGTAGTCTTTGGGTGTCAGTGGCCGGTGTTTATTAGTGATCACCCACACACTGCCCGGTTCGTCCAGGGAATGCTGTTTTTTGTCAAAAACCTTTCCTTGCTGAGTATTCGTAGCGTCGCTGGTTTTTTTTGTTGAATCCCGATGTAGCCACCACCATCCCCCCAATAAAATGGCCAATAGCATAATAATCGCTAAAAATTTTTTCATACCGCTTATCATTGTAGGACGCGCCTGCCAAAAACCGAAAAAAGTCGCAAAAATTTGGCAATATTGCATTATAATAGCCGAAAGAAGAATTCATAAACGTTACTATAGGAATTGCATGGGCAAGCAGACCGTTCTTAACCCGGATGACTACATTGTGCCGCTCAACATGAACGGTCTTCAGGGGCGCATGATGCGTTTGCCTGCCAAAAATACAAAAAACCGCGAAATTTTACTAGTCTATGGGCATCACGCACTCATCGAGCGGTGGTGGGGACTTATCCAAAACCTGAATGAATACGGCAGCGTGACCGTGCCGGACATGCCCGGCTTTGGCGGCATGGATAGCTTTGGCAAAATTGGGCGCGAACCAACCATCGACAACTTTGCCGACTATCTGGCGGCTTTTATTAAAATGCGTTATAAACGCCGCCGCATTACCATCGTCGGTATATCATTCGGATTTGTCGTCGCGACGCGAATGCTGCAAAAATATCCTGAACTCGCCAAAAAAGTCGACATTCTGGTGAGCATCGTCGGTTTTATGCACCGCGACGACTTTACCTTCAAGCCAGCCCATCGGGCTATAATGCGCCGCGCTACCCGTTTGCTTGCCACGCGGCCGATCGCCTTTATTATCCGTTACTGTTTTTTGAACCGTTTCGTAATTGCCAAACTGTATACCAAACTGCCCAATGGCAAACGGCGCCTCCTCGAAATGGATCCCGAAGAATTTCGTCTTATGGTCGAATTCGACCTGCGCCTGTGGCAGTCAAACGACGTACGCACCCACTGGCACACGACTAGCGAATTCTTAAACATCGACAATTGCCGTACGCAAATCGATCTACCGGTATGGCATGTGGCCTCACGTGATGATCCTTATCTAAACAACCCGGTTGTCAAAGAGCATATGCTCGTTGCCTTTACCGAATGCCATCAGGCGCTGTTCAGCGCCCGCGGCCACACTCCCGGCTTGCTCGCCGACAAAAAAGAGCTGGCCGTGCTACTGCCGCGTAAACTTCGCCAGGCGCTTGCGAGGCCTGCAGCGAAATAGCTGCTATAATATCCACCAGTATGAAAATTGGCTTGATTTGCCCATACAGTATCGCCAAGGGCGGCGGTGTCAAAGAAATTATCTTTGCCCTACAGGCCGAACTGTCGCGGCGTGGTCATGATGTGTATGTCATTACGCCTCAACCTAAAGATTTCGAAGTCGACCCGAACGAAAAAATTATCTTTGTCGGCACGGCAACCGATTTTAACTCGCCTACGCACACCACCATCCAGGTTTCGGCTGGCATAAACGAAAAGATCGACCAGATTTTAGCCGAACACCAGTTTGATATTTTGCATTTCCATGAACCATGGATTCCAATGATCAGCGCACAGATCCTAAGCCGTTCCGACAGTGTAAACGTTGCCACTTTCCACGCCAAACTGCCCGAAAGCATGATGACGCGTACGATTATAAAAGTCGTTACGCCCTACACTAAATCAGTCCTCAAATACATCGACACTTTTACGGCGCCATCCGAAGCTGCTGCCGAATATGTCTGCAGCTTGACTGATCAGCCGGTGGCGCTCATTCCAAACGGCATCGACCTTGCACGCTACAAAGCGCCGGCGCGCCGCAGCGACGGCAAAAAAACAAAAACCATTTTCTATGTTGGCCGTCTGGAGCAGCGTAAAGGAGTAAAACACTTGCTGCATGCTTTTAGGCAGTTGTCGCAAATGAGCCCGGACACCAGCCTCATTATCGCCGGCGATGGTCCTGACCGTGCCAAACTGGAGGCGCTGGCCGCCGAACTTGGTCTGCAGAATGTCGAATTCATTGGCTTTGTCACCGAAAAGGAGAAGATTCATTATCTGCGCACGGCCGACCTGTACTGTTCGCCTGCTCTCTACGGCGAAAGTTTCGGCATTGTGCTGCTTGAAGCCATGGCCTGCGGCCTGGTGACGGTCGCTGGAGATAACCCCGGGTACGCCAGTGTTATGAAAGGTCTTGGCGCAATTTCGCTCGTTAATCCGCAGCACCATGCCGAATTTGCCCGTCGCCTAAACTTGTTATTGCACGAAAACGACCTGCGCAAACTGTGGCGCGATTGGGCTGCCGACGAAATTGGCCAGTACAGTTATGCCCACATTGTTGACCAATATGAAGAAATCTACAAAAACGCGCTCAAAGAGCACGGCGGTAAAAAGAAACCCACCGAATAATTAACGGGAACCCCACATGGACAGCTACAAAATAGCATTCGTACTCGATGATTCACTCGACAAAACCGACGGAGTGCAGCAGTATGTGCTGACGCTGGGCCAATGGTTCGCATCGCGCGGACATGACGTACATTACATTGTGGGCGAAACTACGCGCACCGACATCCCGAATATTCATAGCATGGCGAAAAACATCAAGGTGAGGTTTAATGGCAATCGGATGTCAATTCCCCTGCCGGCTTCGAAGCGTGCAATCCGACGACTACTGGCGCACGAAGAGTTCGATATTGTTCATATTCAGATGCCGTACAGTCCGATGTTGGGCGGGCGTGTGATAAAAGCTGTCGGACCGCAGACAGGCGTGGTGGCGACATTCCATATTGCACCGCAATCCAGGATGGTGCATTTCGCCAATATGCTGCTGCGTGCCGTGACCGGTAAGTCACTGGCTCGGGTCGACGAAATTATGAGTGTATCGCAGGTCGCACAGGATTTTTCGTGGGAAACCTATCGTGTAGAAAGCGCTATCGTGCCAAACACCCTTCGGCTCGGCCCGTTTTACGACCAAAAACCGGTGGCGCAGTATGCACACACGCTGAATATTATGTTTCTGGGACGATTAGTCGACCGCAAAGGCTGCCAGTATCTGCTGCGGGCCATCCGCCGTATTTTTGAAGCCGAAACGCTGCCGCCGGCCGACAAAGTCAAGGTGGTTATTTGCGGGACCGGACCACTCGAGGCCGAGCTAAAGGCGTATGTCAAAAACTACCGAATGTCGCACCTGGTAGACTTTGTCGGGTTTGTAAGCGAAGAGGATAAGCCCAAATATCTGACCGCCGCCGATATTGCGGTGTATCCCAGTACGGGTGGCGAAAGTTTCGGCATTGTGCTGCTGGAAGCCATGGCCGCATCGCGCGGTGTGGTGCTGGCGGGTAATAATCCCGGCTATGCCAGTGTGCTGGGCGAGCGGCCTGAAGCGCTATTCGATCCTTTGAATGACGAGCGTCTGGCCGAAAAGATACAGCACTACATGGACAATAAAGAAGCCCGCCGAAAAGCCCGCGAATGGCAGCAGCAGTTCGTCCGCCAGTATGACGTACCCAATGTCGCCGATGAGATCATGGTTGTATACGACGAAGCGTTGCATAAGCGGCGAAGTTAGGCAATAATACAACCTAGATGGCTTTCTTTTCGCGCAAACCAAAAGCACCGTCAGAGGTAGAGATCACGATTTCCAATCGGACCGTGATTCGCGTGCTGTTGCTGGTGGTGGTTACAATGCTTGGCATTGCCGCGGTCAAACAAGCGTCGCATGCCTTAATCCTTATATTTACGGCGTTCTTTTTGGCGCTCGCTCTCAATGCTCCGGTGCACTGGATTAGTCGGCGGTTGCCGGGTAAGCGCCGCAATAGTCGCGCAGCGGCCACGATTATTTCGTTCTTGGTCGTTATTTTGTTGCTCGGCGGCTTTTTGACCAGTATCGTGCCGCCTTTGGTGCGCCAGACCAGTAGCTTTATTAGTGCCGCGCCGCGTTTGGTGCAGCAAGCCAGAGACGAAAACAGTGACATCGGCAAATTCATTAACCGCTACAATTTGGAATCACAAGTCCAAGATTTTTCAGACGAACTCGGTCAACGGCTTAAGGGTGCGACCGGTACGGCGGTTTCAACCGTGGGAAAAGTCGGCAGCAGTATTTTTTCGGTACTTACCATTTTGGTACTGACTTTTATGATGCTGGTCGAAGGCCCGCGCTGGTTACGCCTGTTTAAAGATATGATCCCGGATGACCAGCACGAACGCGCCGAAAAACTGTCACTTGATATGTATAAGGTGGTTAAGGGTTATGTGAACGGCCAGGTACTGCTGGCTGCTTTGGCCGCGATATTCATTTTGCCGGCACTCGTCATTTTAGATGTCAGCTATCCGATCGCTATGATGGTTGTTGTGTTTATTTGTGGCCTTATTCCGATGGTCGGGCACACTATTGGGGCGGTGATTGTGTCGGTAGTGGCGCTGTTTACGTCACCGGTTGCGGCGCTTATCTTGCTGGGCTACTACATTTTGTACCAGCAAATCGAAAACTATCTCGTGCAACCGCGGATTCAGGCTAATTCGACCAATATGTCCCCTTTGCTTGTGTTTGTGTCGGTTATTATCGGTGTCAACTTTGGCGGTATCTTTGGCGGTTTGGTTGCCATTCCAGTGGCGGGCTGTCTGTGCATCCTGACACTTGACTATCTGCGCCGCAAAAAAATTATCGAACCAAAAACATATGTGGCGGCTACTACGGGTCATTCCGCTCCCCAAACAAAAGAGGCCTAAACGGCCTCTTTTTGATTGATCGCGTTAGCAATTAGCAGCCTCCACTGCCTCCACCTCCGTCGCCACAGCCACCTCCGTCACTGCCTCCTCCCCATCCACTTCCGCCGTCACGGTAAAAGGCCGATCCGCTGCCTATTCCGCGGAGTTTGCGTTTTCCTGCGCTAACCTGATTGTATACATGGACGAGCCGAGCGATGACCGCTACGGCGACAAGTAGAAATAATATAAAGAAGGTCAGCACGTTCATACCATTCTCCTTAATTACGAAATCTTGTGCCAAATAGGGCCATGGGCTGTGTCGCGCACGGAAATGCCTTCTGCAGCCAGCTGGTCGCGCAGCCGGTCGGACGCCGCCCAGTCGCGGGTATCGCGTGCTTTTTTGCGCTCGCTGATCAATTGCTTTTGTGCGGAGGTGATGTCTGGAATATCATTCAGTTGCAATCCAAAGAGCTGGTCGAATAGCTCAAGCGCATGTTCAAATGCTTCAAGTTCATTACTGCCGACAAGGTCGTTTTCAAGCCGTGCCTGCAGGGCGCTTAATTTTGCCAAAGCCGCCGGAGAATTAAGGTCGTTTTGCATATCGCTGAGAATGTCCTGGGCAGATAGTCTGATGTCTGCACTATTGTCGCGGTCAACGGCGATCGGCTGCCAGCGCAGCGCCGCCATAGCCCGCAGGCCATTCAGACGGTTATGCGCTGCTTCCAAACTTTCCCAGCTGAATTTGGACTGCGACCGGTAATGCGACTCCAAAACGTGCATGCGCAGTGCTGCTAATGGAAGGCCGCGTTTTTCGATGTCCTCGAGCAAAATAGCATTGTTTAGGCTCTTTGAAATTTTTTCGCCATTGATTGTAATGTGATTGCTGTGCAGCCACACTTTACTAAATGGTTTACCGGTTACGGCTTCGCTCTGGGCGATTTCATTGGTGTGGTGTACGGGAATGTGATCAATGCCGCCGGTATGAATATCAAGTGTGGATCCCAGATACCGCATACTCATGGCCGAACATTCTATGTGCCAGCCGGGGAAGCCTTTGCCCCAAGGACTATCCCATTCCATATCACGCTGTTGTCCGGTCGGTGAAAACTTCCAGAGGGCAAAGTCGGTACTATTACGCTTTTCGACGTTGTATTCGACCCGCGCGCCGGCCTGCTGCTCATCGATGTCCAGCCGGGCGAAGTCCGCATAACGCGGAAATTTGGACGTGTCAAAATACACGCCGTCGCTGATCACATAAGTATAGCCGTTTTCTTCTAGTTTTTTGATGAGCTCGATCTGTTCGGTAATGTGTTCGGTGGCTTTGGTGAATCGGCCAGGCAAAATGGTATTCAGTCGCCTAAGACCGTCGACAAAGTAATCGGTATAAAATTCCGCTACTTGCCAGGCGGTTTTGCCCTCGCGGCGGGCGCCTTTTTCGAGCTTGTCTTCGCCGTCGTCG
Organism: Candidatus Saccharimonadota bacterium; assembly: GCA_029288425.1. Lineage (GTDB taxonomy): Bacteria > Patescibacteriota > Saccharimonadia > Saccharimonadales > UBA4665 > JARIHD01. Next base: position 22,521 of record JARIHD010000033.1, on the reverse strand, counting down.
GCGTCACTGACCAGATGGCCTACATCGGTGATATTCATAACCCAATCGGGTTCGTAACCACGGGCCCGCAGGGTCCGTGCCAAAATGTCCCAGCGTACGTAGGCGAACCAGTTGCCAATGTGCGGATAGTCGTAAACGGTGGGCCCACAGGTATAGAGTGTTACTTTCGGCGGCTGCTGCGGCTTTAATGTTTCGACCCTTCGTGTTAACGTGTTGAACAGTTTCATCGTGATTCCTCTACATTTAGTAGGCTTACGTCAATTTGTACTTTTATTATGCCCAGTAGGCTCGCAAGAGTATTCCGATCTAAGTCCTGGCGTAGGGCGTCGCCTTCGGTTTGATAGTCGCTAGCCTTGCGCCAGCCCTGCCTTTGAAATTGACGTTCGCAGTAGGTTTGCCATGCGGTATACTCCATTTCAACTGAACCATTCCGCCGCATGAGTCTGCATGTGGCCTCTGCGGTAGTATGGAGCAGACGTGGCCAAGGAGCGCCACCCACCTTTCTCCATTCTGACTGCGGCGTAACGAGACTGTGCTGGTGGCTTAAAATCGCGTTAAGTAATAGTGGCGCCCTGCAGTTCTCACTGGGGAAATGCAGATACAAATTAAAGCCACTCTCGTAACCTTCTGTGCCGGGCTCATAGCTGCGCCCCTCTTTAATTAAACTGGCGGGTGGAAGAAGCAGCGGCTTGTGAATAGAAAATTCTGAGCAGGACGACGAGTCGTCGTGGCCGTAGCTTTCGTGGGATATATACTCAGGATAAGTTGCCAAATCCCGGGCTATTTCGCTTTGAAGGGACAGCAGGGGTTGAGCTAGCTCATGGTGGGTAATGGTCATTTAGTTGAGGTCTCGTTTAAAAGTTGCAGAGCGTAGCTGGTACACTCTGATTTAACTTCATTAAACGGACGGGCTTGCTGAATTTTGAAGCCACTGGCATAGGCATGGCCGCCGCCGCCGAAATGTTCGGCGAGTCTGGCGGCAATCGGTGCGTCTTGGTTGCAGCGGATTTTGGCGGTAATTTTACCGTCTTTATAGACTTTGAAGGCAATGGCGACTTGCGTGCCGATTGTCATACGCATGTCTTCGATGACCAACATCGATGGGTTATACTGCGGACTATATAGTTCGATCTCGCGCCACGGGATGGATATGATGGCGATGCGGTTGTCGGCGGCGTATTCGACGCGCTGTAACAGTTCGCCTTTATAATGGACCAGCTCAGGACTTTTGCGCATCAGCATGCGGCGGGCATGCTCCAGTTCAGCGATGCGCACGCCCTGTTCAACGAGTTCACCGATAATATGAATGCTGCGCGCTGACGTCGCCTCGGTGGTGAGTCCTAAACTGTCGGCCATGATGGCCGTAGCGATCATTTTTTCCGCATCCAGATTGAGCGGCCAATCCAATTGCCGGGCGAGTTCATATATAACTTCGCCGGTGGCCACGGCTTCTTGATTGCACGAAACCGTGGCATACGGAATGCTGAGTTCGACCGCGTGATGGTCGATGACAATGCAGGGTTTGCCGGAGAGGGTGCTTTTATGCCCTGCTTCGTTCAAATTTTCGAGCAGGCTGTCTGCGCTCGTGTCGACGATAATGCTGACATCAAACTGGCGCGGAAATTCGTTGGTTACACGGTCCCATCCAGGCAGATAGGATAGATATGACGGAATCGCCACACCGCAATATAAAATAGGCTCTTTGCCCATATCACCCATAATATGTTCGAGCGCCAAGGCACTGCCCAGGCTATCGCCGTCCGGATTGTCGGCCTGAATAATGAGTACCCTTTGGGCGCCCTGGAGAATGGTTTGAATCTGTTCCGCTTCGGGATAATTTGCCATGACTTTAGTATACCTTACATCGCTTGCCGGCCCTCAAGGGCACGACTAAGTGTAATCTGATCGGCGTATTCCAGGTCGACGCCAATGGGCAGGCCGCGCGCCAGACGTGTGATTTTGACCGGTCGTTCACCTATTTGCTGCTGAATATAGAGCGCGGTAGATTCGCCTTCGACGCTGGCATTGGTAGCCAAAATAATCTCTTCTACCTGGTCTTCGTCGATGCGCGCGACTAGTTCGGCAATGCGCAGTTGCTCAGGTCCTACGCCGTCGATTGGTGAAACCAGGCCGCCAAGCACGTGATAGGTGCCGCTATAGCTGCCGGTTTTTTCGAGCGCCACAATGTCGAATGGTTCTGCCACTACGGCGACGATCTGCTTGTTCCGTTTGGGATCGGTATAGAGATCGGATAGGTCCTGCCCGGCCGGAATAAGTGCGAATGTCTTTTTGCAGTAGCCGATGCCGGCATGCATATCCTGCAGCGTGTCGGCGATGCGCCGCGCCTTTGCTGGGTCTTGGCGCACTAAATAGTACGCATACCTTTCGGCGGTACGTGTACCCACGCCCGGCAGACGGCCGAGCGCTTCAATGACGGCGGTTAGTGCGGGCGGTAATATCTGCATGAAAAACTTCGCGGCTACAAACTACAGGCCGAGGTCGCCCAAAGCGCCCATCATTGGCTGCATCTTTTCGGCGGCGACTTTTTGACTTTGGGAAATAGCGTCTTTTACGGCGTCTTCGATCCAGCGCTCCAATTGGCGGATGTCATCAAGGTCTACATAATCCGGGTCGATGTGGATTTTTTTGATCTTTTGTTCACCGGTAATCTCCACGCGGACCGCGCCATCGCCGGCCTCTACGGTAATAACCAGCTTTTGCAGGTCTTTTTGGATTTTCTTTACACGAAGCAACATCTTTGCTTGGTCGAAACGACTCATATATTATCTCCTTATTATTCTATTGTAACAGATGGAGTACGCTGCAGCGTTCCCTGTTTGTTCTGACGCACGAAAAATGTTTCGTGCGTAGCGGTAACATGCGGCCAGCCCTTAAAATAATGCACCAGATGAAAACTGCATGAAAGCACGACGACTGCACCGATGGCTGTCCATCCCAAACTGCGGGCGATTGGATTGCGCGGAAATACCTTAAACCACTGTCCCATCAAATACGACACTCCGCCGGCCACCACCAAATACACAAACGGCATAACCACCGTAAATGTCATGGGGCCGCCCAGTGCCATGAGCGCTGTCATGACTGCCCCGATAGAAATAAATAGCCGTGTGCGCAGCAATTTGCCGTACCGCAGATACAAATACATCCCCAGCGCAAACATCGACAGGCTAAAAATGTCGAGAATCGGTGCGGTTCCCAGCCATGTTTCGGGGTTCGCCTCGGGGCGGATAAATAGGTTATAAGGTACGTGCAGCAGATTGCTGAGCATTTCGGCGGGCGTCGGCCACGAATTGGGCAGTCCCAGCCACGGCTTGACCAGTTCGTGATGTTTATAAAATGCCCACCCCAGTGGTACGAGCGCAGCCAGAAGTCCTATCCCGGACGCGCTGATAACTACCAGGTGTTTTTTGAATACCGCATCGATCGTACGCCATTGCCAAATAATGCCAAACACTGCGAACCAAATCATTCCCGGTACGTACAATAGGCCCGCAGCCAACAAAAAACAGATCACGAGCGCTAGCCAATGATTGGTGCGTTTCAGCCAAAATCCGGCCGCCACCAGCAAAAATACACCAAAAAGCAGCACCTCGGGTGCGCCAAACCGCGCCGTATGCAAAAACCAAGCCGACATGCCGAACATGAGCGCGCCAATGATGGCGGTTGTGTTGTCGTGCCAGTGCCGCAGCAGGGCTGCGAAGGCACCCAGGACTACCAGACCGCAGCCTGCCGCTACCAAGCGTGTCGCCAGTAGTCCATCATGCACCAGGTAGGCTACGGCCTTTACCGCCACAATAAACGGCGCGTTCAAGGGGTTATCGAGTAATTTTTTGAGGCTCAGGCTGGCCTGGTAGGTTCCTGCCTCGCTGGGGCTGTATCCGGGTAAAAGTGACCCGAGCTGCCAATACAACGCAGCCCCCAGCAGCACAAAGAGTCCGCTGTACCACAGCACAATATGCCAATGTGTTTTGGTGTAATTTCGTAAGCGATCTAAGCTCATGCTTGCATTCATTATACAGTATTTGCCTCTTGGGCAAGCGGTCTTGACTGCGCGTTAGTCGTTAAATGGCGACGCATGTTTGGTGTCGAGGTTGCGGAAGCGCTGTTTTTCTTTGTCGAAATAGAGCGATACGCCGCCGGTTGGACCGTTACGATGTTTTTTGATGAGAATGTCGGTTATACTTTTACGCTCGGTTTCGGGATTATAGTATTCTTCGCGGTAAATAAAGGCCACGACATCGGCGTCTTGTTCGATGGATCCCGATTCGCGGAGGTCAGCCAGCTGCGGAATCTGCGGGTTGCGGTTTTCGACCGAGCGGCTAAGCTGCGAAAGTGCGATGAGCGGGACATTTAATTCGCGGGCAATGGCTTTTAAGCCGCGCGAAATCTCGGAAATTTCCTGCACGCGGTTGTCGGAGCCACCGAATTTACTGCCGCCGCTCATGAGCTGGAGGTAGTCGACGATGATCAGGCCCAGCTGGTTTTTGTGCGCTTCGCGGCGGGCTTTGGTGCGCAGGTCGCTGATAGTGATGCCGGGCGTGTCATCAATATAAATTGGGGCTTCGCTTAAGGCGCCCATAGCGTGGCCGATACGTTCGAAGTCACTGTCGGTCAGATTGCCGGTGCGCAGCGCCCAAGCGTCGACCCCCGATTCCATGGACAGGAGGCGGTCGACAAGCTGCTCTTTGCTCATTTCCAGGCTGAATACCAGTACAGGCTGTTTGGCGAGCGTCGCCACATTGTGCGCCAGGTTTAGCGCAAATGCCGTTTTACCCATCGAAGGCCGGGCGGCCAAGATAAAGAGGTCAGAACGCTGCAAGCCAGCCAGTACGTCATCCATGTCTTTGAAACCGGTCGGTACGCCGCGGATCTTGTTTTTATCTTTGTGCAGGTCGTCCAGACGGTCAAAGCTTTCGGCCAGGATGGTTTCGATACTGACAATACTTTGTTTAATGTGTTTTTGGCTAACCTGAAACAGTTCGCTTTCGGCTTCTTCGACAAGTTCGCGGAGGGCTTTGGACTCGTCATAGCCCAACGTGACGATTTGCTGGCTGGCATGGATGAGCTTGCGGCGCAGCGCTTTTTGGGCCACGATTTCGGCGTATTGTTCGACGTGCGCGGCGGTTGGTACGAAGTTGGTAAGCTCGGTCAGGTATGATGCCCCGCCAACGATATCAAGATTGCCGTTGGTTTTGAGCTGATCTGCCAAAGTTAGGACGTCAATTGGGCTGCGGCGTTCATACAATTGTGTAACGGCTTCGTAGATGCGCGCATGCCGCGGGTCATAAAAATCATTCGCACCAATGGTGTCGGCAATTTTTACCAGTGCATCGGCGTCGATCAGGATCGCGCCAAGCAAACTCGCTTCGGCCTCGGGATTGTGCGGCTGCTGTTTGGCACTCGCTGTTGATTGGTCCATATATCTCTACCCTGCCTCTGCTACGATTCTAACAGTTCGGCACCGCCGAAGATATTGCTAATGGTATCGATGTTGGGGTCAACGGGTGCCTGATGTTTGACCGGTTCGGGGGTGGCACTATGCACGACTTCGCCGTCAGGCGCAGGCAGCGGTGGTGGCGGCGCGGCAGGTTTGGCTTCGCCCAAAATACAACTGATTTGAATGTCGCTGCCCGTAACGCCTTTTATGACTTCAGATAAGGTTTGTTTGTTGCGCGTATCGTTCAGACGCTTTTGGTGGAAAACAAAACCACACTCCAAGGTCAGCTTGCCCGGTTCAAAATGAGGTGTTGTCATTTTGAGCACGCTATACAGCGTATTGTATTTTTGTTTGACAGCATTGAGGATCAGATCCCAGGCGGCCTCGGTGAGCAGCATATCTGAATCGGCATCAATTTCCATGGAGTCTCGTTCGGGCTTGGCTTCTTTTTTGGCGAAAGCGGCAGCGGCGAGATCTTCTTTGGGCTCCCGGGGAAGTTCTGCTGGAGTTTTTGGCATGCTTTTGCTGGCTGGCGTTGGACGTTTGGGCTCTATTTGCAGCATGGGTTTGGCTTGTACTTCCTGTTGCATGACCTTTGGTTCGGCGGCAGCTGGTTTTTTGGCGGTCGCCGTTTGGCCGGAAAGCGCGGCGTCAAGCAGAATAATCTCAAGCGCCACCCGCGGATCGGGCGAAGCCGGTACGGTTATAAGCTGTGCCAGGAGTTTCATGGTGACGTCGTGATCAAGCAAGTTGATTCCTTTGATAAGCTGGGCCCGCAGAAGTGACCCGAGCTGGCGTGAAATCTGAGCGGGTTCGAAGCCCTGGTCGTGAAATTGTTTGAGCCTGCTGGCGACCGCTACGCTGTCATGTTGACGCATGGCGCCGGCCAAACCGGCTATGAGTTCGGTGGGTGCAATGCCCAAAATGGCTTGCACGTCGCTCAGTTCGACTTCCTTGCCGCTGTTACGCACCTGATCGAGCAAGCTGATACTGTCACGAAAGCTGCCTTCGCCATGCGCGGCAATGAGCGCCAAAGCATCGTCGCTGATGGTAATACCCTCTTCGGTGGCGATGTGACGCAAATGGGCAATGACTTTTTTGGCATCTACCGGCTTAAAAGCATAGCGCTGTGTCCTGCTGATGATGGTTTCGGGCAGTTTGTGCACCTCGGTGGTGGCCAAAATAAACACTACATGAGCCGGTGGCTCTTCCAATGTTTTGAGCAGCGCATTGAACGCTTCTTTGGTGAGCATGTGTACTTCGTCGATGATATATACCTTGTATTTGGCGCTGGTGGGTGCGATGTGTACTTTATCGCGCAGGTCGCGAATTTCATCGATTCGGCGGTTCGACGCGGCGTCGATTTCGATGATGTCCAGGTGTTGCCGCTCTTCTTCGTATGGCAGGCCGTTTATTTCGAAAGCTAATATACGCGCCGTGCTCGTTTTGCCTACGCCTCGCGGGCCTGTCAATAAATAGGCATGACTGATCGTGCCCTTTTTGATCGCGTTATCCAGGGCCGTGGTCACATGTTCCTGACCAATAACCTCCGACAACTTTTTAGACCGGTATGTCCGATATAACGCCTGCCCCATTTGGTTGTTATTATACGCAGGATTTGCCGCGCGCGCTGTTGTGTTTTTTCTGCTTGCCTTTTGGGTGGGGCGTCGTATAGTAATGCGAATGTCTGAAACACCTGAAAATCCGACTCTAATGCCGGATAGCATCTATAATTTTCAATTAAAAGCTCGTGCAGTGACAGGGATGATGAGATGATAAAGGCAAGATCTATTAGCCGGCGCGGCGCTCAAGTGGGCGAAGCGCTCGCGAACGGTCATAGCTATGACTCCGCAGGAAAGATTTTTTATCTGACACGGGTAACTGTTAAAAAGCAGGCTGAGTGGTTATATATGGATTTGGGCATTTCTGGAATGCCCAGTCCCCGGAGGCGGGCCGTGGCCATGATGATCGCCGGAGGTTTATTCAAGCCAACGGATGAAAAGATTCCTTTTGAGCCTTACGTCCCTACAATGGCGGCCGACGAAAGTGCTTTAATTCAAATTAGAGAAAGTAGCCATTCTTCCCACTATAATGTCGACTACATTCAGCCCTGCAGGAGCACGGCAGGTCAAGAGGGTATAACCCTCAGCCCCGTCAGACTTGCTTATCTTTCTTATGCGATGTGGGGTGTAAGCGTCAAAAGAATAAGCGAGCTGCATCCCTGGTGCAAGGATCCGGACGGTGCTTATCGCCATGCTAAGCAAAATCTGTTGAAGACCTACAGCCTATTGGACGCCGTAAATGGGTCGCAGGCTATCGCCCATGCGCATCTTTGGGGCGCTCTACCCATCGACCCTCGGGTACTCGATCCCACGATCCTCGAACCACCACAACCCTTTGCTTTTGAAAATAGTGTGACTATTCCGTTTGAAAGATATGCTCATCGATTCCCTTCAGCACAAACATAAGTACTGCGCATGCATCCACGATGATAAATGCTGATAAGAAGTGACAGTGCCGTGAAAGAGGTAAAACATATAGATTGGCGTGGTGCGCGGTTGATCGAAGCGGTCGCAAATGGACATAGCCACGAGACGGCCGGTAAGATATTTTATTTGACCCCCAATACGGCTAAGTCGCAAATAAGCAAAACATACAAGGCGCTCGGAATCGCTGGCATCGGGGGTGCCAGGAAGCGCGCCACTGCTATGCTGATCGCCGGAGGATTACTTAGGTCAAGAGATGAAAAGATTCCCGGCGTCCCATATGATTGCAGTATGAGCGACACCGGCGACTCGCTCATCAAGATTACCGCCGCCGCCAATCTTCCCCGTTACAACATGAACTACATACAGCTAAGCCGCGGAACATTGACCGAGGACGATATTGTGCTCACCCCCGAAAGACTTACTTATCTTTCATGTGCTACCTGGGGTATGAGTGTGCGAAAAATAAGTGAATTGTACCCCTATTCTGATGACCCAGAAAAGGCGTATTCGCGTACGAAAAAAGAGCTTGAGCGTACGTACACGCTATTGGACGCCTTGGATGCCCCTCAAGCCATCGCACATGCAAGTTTCTGGGGAGCACTTGCAATAGATCCACGCGTATTGAATCCTCATTTAAAGGAGCCGCCCGAGCCTATTGTAAATGAGCAAGGGGCGGCTATTCCGTTTGTACGGTTTGCTCACCGCCTGATTCCGCTTGAAACATCGTTTGATTTCCCGTAAGTTCCCCATAGACATTTGCAGTATCAATAAATTCATGATATTTTATAGTATTCTTAACACTAAATCGTAAATGACAAGTTAATTTTTCATTCTGAAATCCTGAGACCGCTATGTCTGAAGAAATATATCGCACCATTAATGAGCCTGAAGCTTTTATACTTGAGGCTTCGGCCAATGCTCTCACGCAAAAAGAGATGTGCGAAGCTTTTGGCGTTAATAACAAAACTTTGGGGCGCTCTAGTGCAGAGCTTGGCAGTAATCTAGGTATAGTGCGGGTAGGTAGGGTGTCCGACTTGGAGCTTCGTACACGGGCAGTTGCTATGGCTGTTCACGACGGTCTGCTGCTTGAAAGAGATCTAAAGAGACCGGGTGAAAAGTATGTATCAACTATCGCCTCGGGCGATGATACGCGTATCGTTATAAATCATTTTATGCCCCACGATTTTAATATGCCCCCGAAGTTCCGTATGCCCTCCCGGCCTAACGTCCCGACAGAAGAGGTGCAAGTTGATGCGCAGTCTCGTACCTATCTTTCGTGTTTGGCATGGGCGATGTCCCGCGAGACGATTGCTGCACAGTTTGCGCCCGCGGAATTATCGTCTAAACAGGCTTTGAGTCACGTGTATAAAAGACTTCACGCGCTATTTGGTAAACTTGCGGCCAAAAATGCTCCGCAAGCAGTGGCGCACGCTAGTTTTTTGGGCCTTATAAGTTTCGAGGACTCTATTATGGAGCCCCACAAAAGTCCGGAGCCAACCCTGTATTACAGGAACGCGCGTATCCGGGTAGAGTCTTTCGCGCATAAAATGCCGCATAGGTTCGGCGAATCCAAGGCTGAATAAATTGCGGGATTAAAGCGCAGCTTCGAGTGCAGCCCATTCGGCGGATTCATCGTCTTCGGGGATGTTGACACTGACTTGGTCGCCCGGCTTGGCTTTAAAATAAGTCACGCTGGCGAGTAGTACATGGTATTCTTTGGTACCGACTTCTACGAAATAATGGCCGTTTTCGAATTTGAGTGTGCCCACGACCTGCTTGCGGGGGATCGGTCCGATCTGTTTGTACAAGAATGTGCCGTCATCGGCAATGGTGAGTTTAAGGATGTCGCCCTGAACGAGTTTGGATTTACTGGCGTAGTTGGCGGGCACAGGGTACATTTTGCCATCTGAACCGACCATATTTTGGCCGTCGAATACACCTTCTATGACCTTGCCAATGTTTTCATCTTGGGCAATGGGTGCGACTTTTTCGTCGTCACCGACCAGACTTACTAATAGCTCGGTAGCTGCAGCCAGGTTTGTCTCAGCTTCTTGGATGAGTGCTCGCAGTCTTTTGATTTGTTTGTCTGGTACGTCTGCCATATTTTGTTTCGTCTCTCTTATGTCACACAGAAGTGTTTGTTTCTCTACACTTAATTTTAAAACTACCATGTTTACCAAAACAAGTCAAAACATACGTAGCCAACTGTGGATAACCCACAGCTTTTTATTTTTGAACAACGAGATTAAGTATACCAAATCCTGCCGTCGGCACAAAAGGTTTTTTCTCTGGCGTAATAATAATTTTCACCGCGGCCAGCCCGTGCTACAATAGGCACTTCATGAGAAATTTACCCCACGATAATAGACGCTTACGGCTTGTTCCCGACCTGCCGCCGAGTGATGACAGTGGCTTTTCCGAAGCGGATATGAAGGCAATGACCCAGATTATTCCGATGCTGGGTCCGGAGTCGGACACACCTTATGTAAGGCCAACCAATATTCCGCCCGAACAGTATTATCCCGTTCAGCCCTCGCATATTCGTACGCTGTGCGGTGCCGTCGGCCTGCTGATGCGTCGCCGTCATGCTGACCCTGCGGGGCGGATGTTGGAAGTATCGCCCCGCTATGTGCCCGGTGCAGACCGACACCTGGCTGCTTCACGCCCTTGGGTTGGTGGTAATTATTATGAGACCGACACGGACGTTAGCGTGCACCTCTCCCTTTCCGTACTGACGGGGAACCTGAAATTTGACCGCTGGCAAAGCGAATTGATCTTTTGCGCCTCCAAATTTCAAATTCCAGGGCAGCCTGACCCCGCGAAGGCGGTACGGTTTAGAGATTACCTGGATGCAGGACAAGAAGTATTGCCAGACCTATCACTAGGGGGTCCTGAATCGGTCACTGTTTATCAAGCCCGGGCTGTTTTCTCAATGTTGCGTTCTGCGATTGGGTTCGGGGATGGTATCGGTGATTATGGACCGCAGCGTATTCCTCCTATTCCGGAAACAGAGCTGCCCTATGTATTTGAAACACTCGATCTGAAGCTACTTGAAAAGCCTATTTTTGGTCTTCCACCGAAGTCTCCCTAGTATCTTTTTACGCAAAAGATTAATTTATGATATAGTATCGCCTTTATGAGAAAATCCCGTCGCCAAAACAGACACCTGTACCTTGTGTCGGACTTATCGGCTGAAGTAGCTCCTATGTCCGATTCCGATAACGTACCTTTCTGGCAAAAGGCGGATACCAAGATTATAGTAGCGCCACTGGAGCACCTGCCACCCTACAAGGAGCCGACAAATATCCCGCCGGAGCAGCACTACCCGGTGGAATCTTCGCATATACGCATTCTTTGCGCGGCGGTGGGTGCGCTCATGAGGCGGCGGCACGGTGACTTGAACAAAAAATCACTCGAGATACCACCTCGTCACATGAGCATGGCAAGCCCTTATTTATATGACTCACACCCGTTGGTGGGTTGTACGTACGACGAAACGGCCGAGCGTATCGCTGTTCAGTTTTCCGCCTCCTTGCGAGCAGCCCACGAGAGCAAAAATCGCTGGCAAAGCGTGCTTACTTTCGAGGCGCCGAAAAATATTGCAGCTGGACAGCCGGACCCTGCGACCGCCTCACGGGCCCGATACTTTTTGCCTGCAGGAACCGAAATGATGCCGTTGCCGCAACCCGACGCAACACGCCCGGTTACGGTCTATCAGGCTCGGGCTATCTTTTCTATGCTGCGGCATGCGATCGGTTTTCATTCAAGGGACTGGAGCCATATTCCGGAAGTCCCGGATGGCGAGATTCCTTTTGTATTTGATAATTTGAACATACCCCGGATAACCGAACCATGGAAGGAATGGTGGGAAAGGGGCCGAGCGCAGCGAGAGCGGGACGACTTGAGGATGCTTGGGCTCCCTATCCCTGGCTTTGAAAAAGATTAACTTTCTATTAACTATATGATATAATAGCGTTTTGAAAGTTGTTGCAATAATAGTTCAAAACGGAAATAAGGCCAGATGGGCAAACATAATAGACTAACAGGCAAACATAGAAAAATATCTGTGGTTCATTCAACGCTGGAAGGTGTGGATGCTGCTTTTGCGCAGCCACCTGAAGACTTGAGTGAGGTCGATGTAGTCCAGGCATACGATCTTAACCGCCATGCACGTACAGTTTTTTGCAGCCAGCCAGGGGAACTCTTTGGGGATCCGGACGCGAGGATAAGTGCGTCGGAGATAGAGACCATTTGCTACGGCGTCAAACAGCTGCTGACTACTCATTTTGGGACCGATCGGGATGGGCTTCTTGCTGACTGGCGGAGTTGGAGGGATCGTCCGCATCATCTGCGCCTTTCTAATCCTCTCATGCGGGTAAGTCATAAGATAGGAGAAACGGGTACGTTCGCTACGTTAGGGGTCAGTGTGCATACTGACAGGCATGCATCCTGTACCAAAACCGTGTACGTGCACTGTTTCGACCCTGACGCAGAGGACGGGCGGGCCATGGCCTGGATAACCAGGCAATATGTCGAAGAAGATTGGGATCCCGATTTTGGCACTACGAATACACGCAGCCTTTCGCTGACGAGCGACAATCCAGTACGCGCCGGCCAGGCTGCAGTGGCATTTAATTTCGCACGCCTGTCCCTTGGACAACGCGATGGCGCTTATTCGAATATTCCCCGTCTGGGCGAGGGCGAATACTATCTGGGCATTGCCGCTTTGGGCCTGCCGCTCATTGGTGAAACGTCGTAGCCATTAGTCTGCCCCAAAGCTCGCCGAGGTAATAAAATAAAAGTATGTCAAAACATAGACGACCACATCCATTTCAGCTGATACAGGGCGGCCTTTCTGTTCCTGCTGAATCCACCTCGACTTCCGTTTCTGCTGGCGCTTTGCATGACGCCAACAAGTTGCCCAATTGCCATTACCCTGTTTTTATGCCGCGCCCCGGCTTGTTTGGACAGCCTGAAGCTGACATGGGAGTTAAAGAGATAATGGCGCTATCCAAAAGTATCGGGCACCTCATGCGCGTTCAGGGCGGGCCCGATATTCCACTTTCCGGAGGTGATATGATACGGCTACTAGGTGCCTGGCAAGTAGGCGCCCCGCCGCAATTCCAACCCCTTGCTATGCGCACAGCCGGATATTTCCGGAAACACTCGGAAGGGTTCGTAACGGCTTTGTCTGTCAGTGTTTGCACTGATAGTAAAACTTTGGCCAGAAAGATGAAGCTCCTCACCTTTCAGTGTTCTGATCTCTATACAAAGGGGCCGGCGGCATTTGTCGAATCGAATCAAAAAACGTTGCTTACCCGGCCGGCCGTAACGGAAGGTGATCGGCATATTTTAGACGAAGATATTCTAGAAGAAATACCGGATTCCAGCCACGCAGTAGTTCGCGTCGGACAGGCCCTTGCTGCGTTTAACTTTGTGCGCATGGCTACGGGACAACACTGGGATCGCCATTATGGTATTCCCCACCTTGCCGAAGGCGAATACCATAGAGGTCTGACAGAATTGGATCTCCCCGCGTCATTATGATAGATTGGACGAATGTCTGAGTTCTGTTCAAAGCGTCCACGATTAGTGCCATCGCACCCGCCTCTTACACCCGAAGAGCGTCGGAATGCAACGGCTCCAACGGTAATCATACCGTTTTCCGAACACTATCAATTTCCTGTCCACGAACCGGTCAATGAACGCGTGGAACCCGACTCTTCTCCTATGGTGGCGCAAGAGGCGGGATTATTTCTTAGGAGTATAAAAGAGCTTATGGTATGGCGTAATGGGGTGCAAGAGGATGTCATGTGTATCGCGAAACGTCATGTATCCAGCTTGCCGCTGGGCTTATCCTATTTGAGGCTTACGGCCATCGGAAAATACGAAGAAAACAGGCTTGGCAGACATGCGTTGGTGTATATTACTGAGCGGGACTCTGGAAAAGCTGGAAAAGAAACGGTACGGAGGTCGTCTGTGTTTGTGTGGGCCAAGGGGCAGCAACTATGTGGAGCGACGCATACGACGATGTGGATAGCAGAAGATAACTCCACAAAAGTAGATAGAGATGATTTGACGCTATTTATGGCTAAAACGAGTTTCAATCTTCTGAAACGTTCCATTTGTTCTGACTGGACACCAGGTCCGGATGGTATGGGCGATATGACTCCGGATGAATTGGCAATGGGTATGACCACGCTTGGTCTTGTTGGTGCAAGTTAATTAAAAATACACGTTTTTATCGTACACTACGGGTACTATGCACGGACGTATAAGGCGTGCTCAGTCGTCGCCATACCTGCGACTTGAAGTAAGCAACGAAGCTCCTGAGCCCGTATGTAGCACACCATTTTATCACCCTAGAGCACTGGCGGGTATTGCCGAGATTAATTCGGTGGTTAGCAATATATCCGCTATTTTAGAGGCGAAAGGTGCGGCTGACGGGTGGGGCTTGAAAAATGCACCGCCGCATGTATTTCATGATCCAGTGCTTGCCTTGGAGGCTTCGCAGGTTGCGTTGCGTTCTGTCCTGACGCACTTAGGTGTAGCTTATGATATTGGTATAGGCGGTTTTTCGACTTCGGCCGGACGCTGGGTGCAGCATCTTATCAGGCTATTACCGGAGGTTCCTGCGGCGTCGGGCCTGGCGCTCCAGGATACTCCTGATCCAGGTGAATTTTTCGAACTGCGCTGGCCTTCGGACGAAAGTGTTGACAGGGCCATCCGTCACACTGATATGCCCGAATTGACTAATCGGGCGCTTGCAGCGGCGTGTCTGTATATGACTGCTGCCTACGATACTAACATGGTCTGTGCCTTGGCCGAGCCGGATAGGCGTAAAGGTCTGCACGACCTTGGACTGCCTGTCGTGGCGCCAATATAAAACCGCCCGGTGCGTGTATGCCCGGGCGGTTTTGCCTTCATCTGGTATACAGACTAGGCGAGTTCGACAGTAGCGCCAGCGTCAACAAGCGCTTTCTTGGCGTTTTCTGCGTCTTCTTTGGAAGCTTTTTCAAGGATGGTCTTTGGAGCGCCATCAACAAGAGCTTTCGCTTCACCAAGGCCAAGGCCGGTAACGTCCTTAACGGCTTTGATGACGGCTACTTTCTGAGCACCGGCGTCTTTCAGGACAACGTCCCATTCGGCCTTTTCGTCAGCAGCAGCACCGCCGTCGCCAGCAGGAGCGGCAGCAACAGCAACAGCTGCAGCAGCTGGCTCGATGCCGTATTCATCCTTCAGGATGTTTTTCAGTTCGTTTACTTCGAGGACAGTCAAGCCGGTCAGCTCTTCTGCCAATTTCTTCAAATCTTTAGCCATTTTCATGGTTCCTTTCAGTAGGGTTATTAAGCGGCTTTCGCTTCAACACCGTCAAGCAGGCCGTGCAAGTTGCCGGAAAGGCCACTCATAACGTCGTTGACTGGTGAGTTCAGGGTAGCGATAACCTGAGCAATGAGCTCGTTTTTGCCTGGCAATGCGGCCAGGGCTTTGACTTCATCGGCGCTCGCAAACACACCTTCTGGGGTGATTGCACCGACGAATTCGATGGTTGGGTTGGCCTTTGCAAAGTCAGCCAGAGCTTTGGCGGGCGCTACTTCGTCTTCACTGTTGAAAGCGTAGAGGAGCATGCCGTTGATTGCGCTGGTGTCAACGCCCTTGAGGGTGTCGTTCTGCTGCAAAGCTTTGATAACCAACCGGTTTTTGACAACTTGCACTTTCGTGCCGCTGTCGCGCGCGTCGCGGCGCAGCTGCTGGATAGCCTTTACGGTTGTGCCCTGGTATTTGGCAACAACGGTCATCTTGGAAGATGACAGCATTTCAGCGACTTTTGCGACTACGTCGTCTTTTTGTTGTTTGGTTAAAGCCATAAGTGTTCCCTTATGTTATTTGCTTTTTGGTAAAACCTTCGACCTTTATATAGTTTTACCGTTATCTCTCTGTTGATTTGCCAAATAAAAGCGTCTTTGAAAGCTTTCAAAGACGCGAATATTCGTTACAAAGTAGTGTAACCTCGGTAGCATTCTTAAGTTTTGTCCGTAGACTCGACCGCTACTGTCTTTGGCAATCCCTGGTATTGTACCAATTTGACCAACGTCTCGTCAAGGGCGGCAGGACTTGAATAACTGGCATGGCTATGGGGTTGCAGTGATCCGGCTGGCCTCAAGATCCAGGGTTGGCTCGCCCGGCTTGGTAGTTTTGGCGACCTCGTCAAGATAGCGCTGAATCACGATCTTGAATTGTTCGAAGGCAGTGGCATCCAGCCACTCTTCCGGTCCATGGTGGCTGCCGCCGACCGGATAGACCGAAAGACAAGGAATGTTATGATCAGCAAAGTACCGGGCATCACTGGCAGCGGGGGTGCTCCAGCCGGTGACGTGCGTGCCCGTTACGGCTTCAATATGGCGTGCGAGCGGTTCGGCATAAGAGCTGGTCAGGTCGGTGCGGTGCTCCGCACCGTTTAGCAGAAGGTCAAATTCAACGTCGGAACGGGAGCAAATCGTCTCAATTGCCTGAAGTACCCGCTCTTTGTCGTCATCACTGATGAACCGGCAGTCAATGCTGGCCTCAGCCTCAGCGGCTACTTGATTGGTGGCCTCGCCACCATGGAATTGACCGATGTTAAGTGTGCTGACTTCCATACGCGCCGGTTGCTCGAAAAGTTCGCGTACCTGGGCCAATACGTCGATAAGCTTCAGGATGGCGTTGTCGCCCAGCCAGGTGCGAGATCCGTGCGCTGCTTTGCCGTAAGCGCGGATTTTGCCATAAATAAAGCCCTTGGAAAGCACTTGCATCTGCCAGTTGTCGCCGCCGTCGGGCAAGATAGCGACTCGTGGCAGATAGCCCTCTTTTAGCAGTGCGGCCGTACCGTCCAAACCGCCCATTTCTTCGTCGCCAGTAATCATGATCGCAAAATCGTAATCTTCGAGGCGATCCTGGAGGTCGTCAACCAACTGCATATACGCGGCAATGGCGAATTTCATGTCTAGGACGCCGCGGCCGTATAGCCTGCCTTCTTCTTCGCGCAGCATGAATAGTTCGTCTGGAGCGGGTATGACATCGAGGTGTGCCGCCAGCATGACCTTTGGGGTCTTTTCGCCCGGCCTAATGGTCGCGACTATCGACTCATGACCATTGGAATCAAACCGTTCGATAGTCAGTCCGCGCCTGGCCAAAAAGTCGGCGATGTAATCAAACGCCTGATGCATAGCCTGTGGATCATCCTCGGTGGTGTGAAACGAAACTAATTTTGCTAAGATGTCTTGCATGATTTTTCCTGATTTATATGGATAGCAGCGCCAGATCGCTGGGGGGGGCTTTACGTTACAGATATTTCGTGCCCCAGTATACCGCAACTCGGGTAATTATGGCCAGTCGATTTGTGCAAAAATCATTAATGGCGTATCGCCCGTGCCGTTGCGTTTTCCGGTGTGCCGGGGTATTAATTCAGGGCAACAGCTGGGCAGCTAGATCTAGTAAAATCCGACTGGCTCACCAGAATACGGTCGGCTGCATTATATTTGAACACATTCGAGCGTGGGCTCCCCCACACCGATGACCCTATTAGCTGTTCAGTACTTTTGATTAGGCCACGGGACTACAGGCATGATCGGCCCGAACTGCACCATGGTGCTCCGCACATTCTTGAATCAGAGGTACCCAATGGAGTTATGCTTCCGGTTCCCGATATCGAAACAACTTTGTTAATTCTGGACAAAATTGCTGCGACATATAACTAAAGATCTACAGTGGTTAAGCGGCGTTCTTTGTGCGCTGATGTCCGAAAAAACGATTCACGCATATTTATCCCCCAGACTCCTATTAGATATTTCACAGGGAGAACGCGAGAGGTTGGATATGGTAGAGCGATGAGAAATTTCAACTTACCAACAGCAGTTGCATTAACGTGTGTTTTAGCGGCGGGTTGCGCCGAATCGCCGCCTCCGACCGTCTATGTCCCCGACCAAGATAAAGAAATAATCTTACAAGCCGCGGATCAGGCTAAGAATTATTGGACGGATCAGGGTCTCGGCCAGGTCGCCGCGGCAAAAGTAGTGTTCGTCGAGCGCAACCAAAAATTTGCGTGCGGCAACGAGGCGCCGACCACCAACAAAGAACCTGATGCCATCCGTTATTGCCGAAATCCCCAAGCGGTTATTTTCAATCAGGTTACGCTACTGGACGAGCTGCCTGATTCGCCGGCAGAAGCCAAGCGTGTCAAGGAGCCTCTATACCGCAATATTACATACCACGAATACGGACATGCCGCGCAGCAGGCGATGGGAATAGCCTCTCCCAAGCTCGGAGATGTGGCGGGTAAGCTCGTCTTAGAGAACCAAGCTGACTGCTTTGCTGGTATGTTAGCGGCCAAGTATTCGCCAAGCGATCACGATACGATGAAGGATTTTTATATGGCTAAAGCCACGCGCGATACTCACGGGACCGGTCAGGTTCGCTGGGATAGCTACAATCAGGGCTTTGACACGGGCAAGTGTGAGCTAAAGAAGCCTGATATTCAGTCTAACGTTAGTCCGACTCATTAGCTTTGACTTGAGTCGAGCTGGCTGAGCTTGTACTGGGTGTAGCGTTCCGCGGCCAGACGCGCCAGTTCCGGGTCTTCGCCTTGGTTCACGAATTTCATGGCTTCGGCTAGTGTGGGATGAATTTCGGCTACTTTTTCGTGCATTTGTTGCACAAGTTTGCGGTAGGCGGGGTGACCCTGCGGGCTGGTGCGGAGTTCATGCAAATGGAACGCTTCACGGGCATTATACGTCAGTTTCCAGCGCATGCGGTGACCGCGCAGAGTGGCGTATTGGGATTCCAGGCCGTAGCCGGTTTGCTGCAATAAACTGTGCAGTTTCAAGCTCAATTCAAAGCAGCTTTCGAACCGCTCTACCAGATCGGCATCTTCGATGAGTTTGGGAATGTCGTAGCCGTAGCGCGGTGTAAGTTGCTGCCATTCCAGGTCGTCGACGATGCGGTGGCGTTGCAAATCATAGAATGTGCCGTAGTCGCAAACCAGGTCCCAGCTGTAGTGGATTTTTTCAAGGGCCCGGCCCGGTCGGTGGCGGCGATTGAGTCGTTCGCCGATGTATGCTTCCAAGACCTCTATTTTTTGATTGTAGGTCCAACTGTCTACCTGGGCACGCAATTCACTGAGTGACAGATTGCTGTGTTCATACAAAATATCAGGGATGATGTCGAATTCGTTGCGCGGCCAGACATCGGTCAAGCGGACGGGATCGGTAGCGGGCGCGTGGTTGTCGGGCAGATAGTCCTGGGCTAGTTTGGCTACGGCTTCGCGGGTATTGGCGCGGTAAGCGATGGCCGCCCCGCCCCGTTCGGGTTTGTCGGCGCGCTCCAGAAAAGCTGGTGCGACTTTGCGGGCCTCTTCGAGCATGGTTTGGCCCGTAGCACGTGCTTCGGGCAATGGATCTGCCAGCAGATGCATGATCAGACTTTCCAGTGCCTGGCCCGACGCAAAAATACCGACCGTTGAGCCCGCGGCAATCGGTAGTACCATGCGCGCTGCGTCGCAGGCCTGGGCTTTGACGGCGCTGCGCCAGGCGGCGTCCTGCTCGGCTTTTGGCGTGGTTGTTACGGATTTCAGGTGCGCTTCGGCTTTATGGACGATTTCGGAATAGAGGTCAAAGATCTGGTCCATGTGCGCAATATATTGTTCTTTGACGGTCGGGTCCAAATATTCGGGAACATAGTAACGGTATTTGCCGTTTCGATCCCTTTGGTCAAAAAAGATGTAGCGACTGGATTGTTCCAGGTATGCGGCCAGGCGTCCCCATTCCAGTTTCTTGGCCAAAAGGCCGCTGGCGTTTTCGACGACCAGATGCACGCCGGTCAGCTGCTGGACGGAATCGTCACCGTATGCGGTGATGATGCGTTGCAGGAGTTTTTCATCTTTGCCGGAGCTGTTTGCAAATTCATCGAGCAGTGTAATTCGCATGTCATCGCCGCGGCGTGACAAGCGTGCCATGGCGGCGGCCACGGTTACGGGGTCGAGCTTGCCGGTAAAGACGTACACGTTTTTGTCGGTGTTGGTGACGGCTTCATCCAGGAACTGCTTTCCGGCGGCCGTGATATCGTAAGTGCCATCGGCATTTTTAGTAACATAAGGACTTGCCACAATGGTCTTGGCGGCTTTTTTGTGTGTAGTGGCAGCAGAAGCGGCCGGCGCGGCTGCGGGTTTGGGCGGCAGCATTGGCTCGACTTTTTGCCATACGATATCATGAATGGTGTTGATGTCTAATAATTGATCACCCCGGGTGCAGTCGATGCGCTGGAAGTCACGCGGAAACAACTGGCACATGTCATCATACACGGCGACGGCTTTTTGCAGATGGTCCAGGTCGGCCTCATGCAGGTCGCGCTTTTTGTCGGTGTAATCGCGAGCGGTTTTTTGGTCGACCAGTGTCTGCGCGGTTTCGGCCGGGACACGTAGAACAAAACTGAGGGTTGGGCGCGGTATACGCAGCATTTCAAATTCAAGGTTGTCCAGCCAGATAAAATAACCGCGGCGTTCTTCGGCGTGCAGGAATTTAGTGCCTTGGTGAGCCATATTCGAACCAACGTAGCGGTTGGCCAAAACGACCTTGCCTTCGCTCAGGGCTTGGCGGATCTTAGGCGCAGCTTCAAACCGGTCTAATGCGTAGAATAGTGAACCGGTGTACGGCCCCACGTCTTCGATGGTACCGTATTTGCCATTCAGGTACTGCTGCACAAAATAGCTGGACGGCTGATCATACTGCGGGAAATCGAACGTAGCAACCTCGTAGCCCTCAGCCAGCAAACGTTCCTGTAATTGTTTAAATTGCGTGCCCTTGCCCGACCCATCTGTTCCTTCGATGACAATGAATGCCCCGTTCATACGTCCATAGTACCTTTCTATTTATATCCCTTTAGTCCCGGAATCGCTGCAGGCAAGAGCCGGTTGTCGCGGTACGCGCGCGGCAGCATGAGTTCAGGCTTCCAGTTGGCAATGAGCTCGCTCAGGCTGGTGCCTTCTTGGTATTTGCCGCTAAAACCTTGGTCGCGGCCTTTGCCGTAGTTGCCTGCCACTGGCCCTGTCTCGTGAAAAATGATCTGACCGATACGTTCGCCGACCGGCAATAAAACTGTTTCGTGCTGGTTGAGGTTGTAAATCTCGAGCGTAAGCCGATTGATGTAGCCAGGGTCGATCCAACCCGCATCAAAGCATACGGCGATGCCGCTGCGTCCCCAGCTGGAGCGCGATTTGAGTTCGCAGGCGCCCGGCGGCAGAATGCCAAAGAATTCGTGGGTGTGCGCCAGAATGCGCTCTCCCGGCCGCAGTGGAATGACCGGATGATCCAGCGGGACGCCTTTTAAGGGTGTGTGGCCATTTTTTTCGCACCATTCGCCATGCTGTACAGCTTCGCGGTACGGGCCGAAATAGCGGTCGACGTCTTTTTCGTCGAAAGGGTTGTACAGGCTATGGTCGCCGCTTTTTTCGGTCCTGAAGTAGTAATACCCAAGTGTGATGTCCAGGCTGGCTTGGCTGACATGCCGCGAATTAAACGGCACACAAATAATAGTTCCATTGGCAATCGCTGTCAGAATTTGCGTGTTACTAAAGACGCTCATGGTGCCCCCATATCCTTACTCCCTCCAGAAGTTGTATATATTGTACGATTTGTCAAAACCGTGACGCAAGCGCTTACGCGAAAATTACAACCAAATCTTTTAATTTGTAAGATATTTAACAAAGATATTATAATGTTTGAGAAATGTACGGAATGGAACCAATGCCACCACCGCCGGAATTCCCCGCGGGACCAGAGAATAATCGGGGGCAACGGGTTGAAGACGTAAATATATCGCGGCGAGCGCTCCTCGGTTATGGGGTTGCTACGGCAACGCTGGCAGTTACGACCAATGTGGCAAAAACCATAGGAGAAATTATGTCGGTTGATCGTATGGCGACCGATTTTTTGTATCAGGGTGCAGAAACGACATATCCACCGCTGTCGGCTGGGCCGGTGAATGCCGGCACAGGGCAGCACCTTACGAGCGACCGGGTCGTAGTGCATGGAGGTATCGGCCAGACGGGATGGCATTGCCGGCAATTGGCCGAAATGTTAGGCCAAGGTGCATACCGTCGGCATCAACTGCATTATAGTAGCCCTGCCCCTGAAGGTGTCGATCTTGCCCAGGCCGCCGCGGCGTATGTCAAACTGCAAAACGGCACCAGGTATATGGACGAGGTTTGCGTAAGTATGGGGCTCTTGGCGCGCACCAGCATTCACTTACAATATGCCGAAGACTACCAGTCGCGGCAGAATAAGTCACTGCCGGCCACTGCGCCCGGAGTGGGCGCAGTGGCTTCGTTAACTATGGTGAATAGCCCGACGCTAGGCCTCGATTCGGTATATCACGGCGAGACAATCAAAGAACTCTTGGGGCTGTGGGATAACCGTGACGCGCACATGAGTGATAAATTTGCCATAAAAGCTCTGGACAAATTGGTGAATCGGCACGACACTGACCTCCGAAGCGCCCTGAATGGTGCCCTGCATGAACTCTTTGACCGGTTACCGCCCAAGA
>JARIHD010000024.1 GCA_029288425.1 Candidatus Saccharimonadota bacterium | reverse complement strand
AGATGTGTATAAGAGACAGATGCACGCTCATATCAAGCATGTGCTCCACCGAGAATGGGGCGGGCTGATAGTTTTCTGGTGTTGTCATAACAGATACATTTTCCTCTTTTTTACCACAAAATCAAGGGTAATTTAATGAGTTGGAGGATTTCATTTTTTGTCAGGGGAACCTGTGATATCATTCGCGCGTCTAAAACCCGGAGAAATATATGGCAAAATGTTATTTTGAATTACGCAAACAAGCAGCACGCGGTACCGACAGTATCGCAGCAGATATGATGCGGCATCTGCATGCCAGGCAGCACCTTGGCAAAGTGGTTGTTATTTGCGAAAACCCTGCCGCCCTGCTGGCGGCTTCACGCAAACAGTGGCTTAAGCTGGCGCGCACGATCCAAAAACACCGCTCCAGTACGCTGAATGCCGATAAAATTCTTAAATACACGCACACCATTACTAATATGCAGCACCTCAGTTTTACCACCAAAACCCCGCTCGAGCGGCCCGAAGCCGATATTTACTTTTTGACCGGTCATAACTGTTCCCTTGTGCCAGTACATTGCTACAGTTTGTATTTCACCACTTCCCTACCCATCGCCACGGCCCGCGAAATGATAGGCCAACTGCCGGTCGAGGCTCTGCTCATAGATTACGACCATTCAATGCCCTGGGCAAAATTGGGCCTACAATCGAAGACCGCCCTCGAATCACAGGTAGACAGCGAATGGAAACAAGTGCAGCATTTTCTGAAAAGTAACGGCATAGCAATAAATCGCTTGATGAATGACGGCGTGCATGACATAGAAGCCATGGACGACGCCCTGGATACCATGCTGGGTATCTCGCATCGAGTGCTGCGTATTGCCAACGAATTTCAGCGTGCCCTGGAACTCGCCCGCCCATTACGCATTCAAAAAAGTATGCGGCAACAGTATGACGCCTTCGTGCTGCTGGCCTACCGCGTACAAGCGCTCAGCCCAGGCGCAATGACCCAGCATTTTCTAGAAAGCTACAACGAGGACGACACGTTCTTTTTGTACGACATCGGTAAACAACGCATGGAGTTATGGGATTTGGGAGAACCGTTTATCGAGGTCGTGGAACGACACCGGCGAGCCGGACGGCACAATCTGGTTCAGGCGCTACGCGTCGCGGCGTCGTAATCGCCTCTGGTCCACGGAGAACGACACCTAAATAGGACTGTCTTTGAGCTTTAAGAAGTACCCGATAATAGTCGACAGTACGTGTACGCCCAACCATAGAATAAGCAGCCAGACGTAGTGCCAGA
Organism: Candidatus Saccharimonadota bacterium; assembly: GCA_029288425.1. Taxonomy (GTDB): domain Bacteria; phylum Patescibacteriota; class Saccharimonadia; order Saccharimonadales; family UBA4665; genus JARIHD01. Next base: position 1,717 of record JARIHD010000024.1, on the reverse strand, counting down.
TGCTTAACGATACAAACGGCATAGTCGCAATTGCGCCGCCGATAATAAAGTCGGTCTGGTCAAATGGAAACCACCCTTTGCCGGGCGCAACGCCACGCTGACGTTTGAAAAAGCTTTCAATTGCATCACCGCCTAAAGCGCCAATGGCGAACATGGGACCCATAAGCAGCGTCGGTAGCGTAGAATAGTCTACCTCGCTGGCAAAAGATCGGATCCAAGAAGATTCAGTAAACAAATATTGCTGCAGCCACAGCGTCAGCGTTCCGGCGATAATACCGCTGATCAAACCACGCCACGTTTTATGGGCACCAAAAATGCGTTTGCCGCGGTAGCTTTTACCAAAATCCATTGGCGCTTCATATTTTCGCAAAAATGGCATTTTTGCCACAAAAATCGGCATGACATTAGCCGCGCCTGCCGGCAAAAAGAACCACAGCGCAAAAAGAATATCATTAAGCATGCTTTTTTATCCTTTTCCGTAACCGATTGAATTTGGGATAGAGCACACCTGGAAAGCCGACTTTGGCGCGGATGAGTGTAGCCGTCCGCAGCAAAGGTACGAGCGTTTTTTGGTTCGGCATAGCCTCTAGTATACTGCATGTCCTACCCCAGCCAATAACCCCATGCGCGTCGCTGCTGGCCACCATCGCCTTGTTATTTATTTCGGCCCAAAAACGTGCCGTGCGGCCATAATTTTGAAACATTGCGCGGCCATTATGAGTCTCAACGATATCGATATAAGGAAGAATTTGTTCGAGTACCTCGGCGCGCATACCTTTGCGGACCGTTTCGAACGGATGCGGAATATACACCAGGCCGCCCTGCGTTTTTATTTGCTCGGCAGTTTGAATAGCACTCTGGCCGGGTAAAACTGCCTTCTTTAAAAACAAGCCGATCATTTCACCGTCTAAGGTAGTGATTTCTTCGCCCACAATGATTCGTTCGGTACCAAACTGTTTTTGTATTTCCAATGCCCTGTCGATGGTGTCATGGTCGGTGATGGCGATGCAATGCAATCCTCCGGACGCAAACATGCGCTCAAGGTTTGCAGCGCCTAAAGATCCGTCCGGCGAACCTGCCGTATGCACGTGCAAATCAACCTTATACGGCATTGCGAAAAACACCTGTAATCATTAACGTTAGTATACCTTATTTGCGGTCTTGCCACCAATCGGCGATGTCTTGGGCGATCTCAGGAGTGCAGGTTATACGGACTTTGTCATAGTTCATCGTGCCAGATTTAAACGTGATAACCAGCACACCAGGCTGATTCATACGCACATACCAAAATTCGCGCTCGCGTCCCCTGGTGTAGGTGCCCGCGTAAAACCACCATGGTAAGGCCGTGCCAGGAAACCGCAATCGACCTCTGTAATCCTGCATACTTGGCACAGAACTGTGGTAGTCGATCACAGCGATCGCATGATGCGGAATCTGTAGTCGGTTTTTAAGGGCCCAGAGCCGCTCAAATCCCTCAAGGTAGATGGTTAGCTGCAACGGCTCCATTTTGAATCGCATAGTTTTATAGTAGCGGCGTGTCGACTGTTTTGTATGTGAGCTTATTCGCTTTTGACGCCGCCTGAAGCACTTTCTTGATGTGAAGCCACGAGCGCTGCAATATCTGCCCCGTATGTTTCAACTTTTTTGGAACCGATGCCAGGTACACCCAAGAGTTCATGCTCGTTTGTCGGCCTCCGCATGGCGATCTGTTCTAGCG
>JARIHD010000090.1 GCA_029288425.1 Candidatus Saccharimonadota bacterium | reverse complement strand
GAGACAGAGGCGACAATGTGAAGGATATTTCCATTGCCGGTCCAGGGTTTATTAATATCCGGGTCAGCGACAAAGCGTTGATTGCGAGTGCCGCCGCGGCCCCGGCCGCCAAACCCGACACTTACAAAGGCCAGGTCGTAGTAGCCGAATATTCCGACCCCAACCCTTTTAAGGTGCTGCACGCCGGTCATTTATATACAAGTGTCGTCGGCTATGCCATCGGGAGCCTTGTCGAGGCCGCTGGCGGTACGCTGCACCGAGTAAATTTTGGCGGCGACGTCGGCTTGCATGTAGGAAAAACTATGTGGGCTATGCTTCGTGATTTTGGCGGCGAATACCCTGAAAAACTAAAGGCCATTCCCAAGGCTGGGCGCTCTGCCTGGATGGCTAAATGCTACGTAACGGGCAATAATGCCTATGACGATGACGAAACGGCCAAAGCAGAAATTATCGCTTTGAATAAACGGGTATACCAACTACACGAAACCAATGACCATGATTCCGCATTTGCCCAAATCTACTGGACATGCCGACAGTGGAGTTACGACGCTTTCGACGCCTTTTACGAACGCATCGGTACGCCTTTTGAAAAATATTACCCAGAGAGTCTGACTGCTCCAATAGGCATAAAAACTGTTCGCGAACACTTAGCTCCCGGTAAATACGAGGAAAGTGACGGCGCAATCGTGTTCAGGGGTGAACCGTATGGTTTACATACCCGCGTGTTCATTAACTCCCAAGGCATTCCCACCTATGAAGCGAAGGACATCGGGCTCATCATGCTCAAAAAACAGGATTACAATTTCGACCGCTCAATCGTCATTACCGACAACGGCCAGGAACAGTATATGGCGGTCGTATTAAAGAGCCTGGAACAATTTGCGCCCGAACTGGTGCGGGCTACGTCGCATCTAACCCACGGTGTTGTAAAAATGAAGGGCGGCGTAAAAATGAGTTCCCGAAAGGGAAATATCCTCCGTGCTATGGACGTGTTGGATGCTGCCGAGGCGGCCAATAAGGAGTCGAATGGCCGCGAAGATGAACAGGCTGTGCTTGCCGCCGTCAAATATTCATTTCTGAAGCAGCGCATTGGACCAGATATCATTTATGACCCGGAAGAGTCAATCAGCCTAGAAGGGAACTCCGGCCCGTATCTGCAATACGCCCACGCCCGCGCCCGCAGCATTCTGCGCAAAAGCAGTTCGAGTCCTGTCTCTCCTGCCAATCTGAACGAAGGCGAACGCAGTCTGGCCCGCAAAATCAGCGAATACCCCGAAGTTATTCAAAAGGCCACGGCTGAACTCATGCCACACCATGTGTGTACCTATTTGTATGAACTGGCGCAAACTTTTAATCGTTTTTATGAACACAACCGCGTTGTCGGCGACGAGCGCGAAGCTCAGCGGCTATATTTGGTCGGTCTGTACGCCGACGTGCTGAAAGACGGCGCGCAGCTGCTCGGTATCTCTGCCCCCGAACAGATGTAACTCCCAAGGTTATTCTGTTTGCAATACGACCGCCTGGAATGGCTCGAGCCGAATGGTGTCGGGACTATTCGGATGGACAAAAGGCGGGTTTTCGCCCGTAGAACTCAGTATGATACTGTCGTCAAGACGCCGACCCACCCGTGTCTCGGTAGCTTCGCTAGCGAAATTCATCAATGTTATGACGTTGCTCGTTTTATCGTCCGTGCGTCCGAACGAGAGTATATCAGGGTGGGGCATGCCATCATGGCTATATGTTTCAAGGGGGACATGGCGGCCGGCTTTGCCCAAAGCCGGAATGGTGCGGCGCAGTTGCTGCAAGCGCCGGTAGTAGTTGAGCATTGAGTTGGGGTCGCCCTGTTGTGCTTCGGCGGTATTTTCACGGGTATGCGGAACAGGTGGCAACCAGCCCCTACTAGCGGTCGTAAATCCTCCGTTTCGGCTGGAATTCCAGGGCATTGTTGCGCGTTGTGGGCCGCGGTGTAAATACTTGTCAGGGTCCTGGTGAGGAGGTACAAATGCGTTCGTGGCGCCTAATTCTTCGCCCATGTATGTGTAGGCTCTGCCTCGTAATATCATCTGGGTGGTTATAAGGCTGCGGGCGGCCAGATGAGCTTCGGCCAGGCTAATGCCGGCGGCTTCCATGATTCGATTTACCAGGCGGGGTTCGTCGTGATTGCCCAGCACCTGCGTTGGGGTACCAAAATCGGGCACGAGCCGCGCGTATAAGTCATTTCGCTCCTTATAACCGCGGGCGTTCCAGTCGCGCTTGTATACATTTTGGAAGTTAAAAGGCATTACCCGCGAGTCAACCCAATAGGGGATGTACTGATCGGCCCTGACGTGTGCTTCGGCTACCAGAGTGCGCGGTCGCCCATCCTGGGCTTCGCATTCTTTGAGGACTTCGGCCAGCTCACCTAAATAGGTAATCGCCGTGCGGTCGTTGCAGCTGCGTTCCGACATGAGGGCATCGCGGGGCCAACCTTTGGTTCCATCGTATTCTGGATTTTCAGCTTCATCCCGCTCCCCCGGATCTTTGCCGATATGATCGATAACGTCGGCGCGGAATCCGTCAACGCCTACCTCAAGCATCCAAAAACGCATTATTTTAGCAAATTCTTTGCGTACCCGAGGGTTGTGCCAGTTGACATCCGGTTGTTCGGGCGAAAAGCTGGAAAGGTAATAGTTCCCCCTCTGTTTATTATAAGTCCAGGCGGAACGGGGAAGGGAGTGCATCAAGCCCTGTTCATCGGTATACCAATTTGGAAAGTGGGCTTGCCAGTTGTTAGGCGGTTCTGGGCGCCAGGTGTAGTATTCGTCATAAGGCGCCTCACTACGCAGTGAGGCCTGAAACCAGGGGTGCTGATCAGAAGTATGATTAGGCACGAAATCCAAAATGACTCCGAGGCCAAGCCCATGAGCTCGGTCGACGAGTTCCCGGTAATCGGTTAGTGTTCCGTAGTCTGGATCTATGTCCATATAACTTGTGATGTCGTAGCCGCCGTCATGACCACCCGACGGGTGCACGGGACTGATCCAAATAGAATCGACGCCCAAACTTTCTATGTAATCGAGCCGTGAGGTTATGCCGGGTAGATCACCGATTCCGTCACCATTTGTATCCTGAAAACTGCGCGGGTAGATTTGATATGTTGTTCCATAGGGAATGTTTTCTGACATACTAGCATTATAGAACGGCAAAATTACAGCTTTTTATAAGAAAGCTTACATATTGCCGGAAGTGGTATACTTGGGAAGTACAGAGGAAGAGTTATGGCATCCAAGAAAGACATACACAAGGGCAAGGTGCAAGCCGGGCCACTGGACTCAGAAGATAAAGAAATTATAGCGACAGTGGCTAAAAAGGCTGCTTCTGGTGCCGCCCGGCGTGTCACCGAAGCCGAAGAACAGATCAAAAAAGCCGAAGCCCGCGTGGCCCGGCTGGCCGCCAAGGCTGAAAAATTGAAGGCGCTCGACAAAGTTGGAGTGGGAAGCAAGATCCAAGGATTTGTAGATTTTTTGCGCGAGCAAAGCGTGGTGGGACTGGCTATCGGTTTGGTGTTGGGTACCCAGGCCAAGGCGTTGGTCGACCAAATGATCGCGAGTTTTATTAACCCGCTGGTCGGGCTGCTGTTGCCCGGCGGCGGCACGCTCAAGGACAAAGCTTTTGCCGTTTCCTGGAACGGCAAAACGGCGGTGTTCGGCTGGGGCGCATTTGTGTTGGCCATTTTGACATTTGTAATCGTGGCGGCCGTGGTTTATTTTGCCTTTAAGGGCCTGAAACTCGACAGGCTTGACAAGAAAAAAGAGGACGCCTGATGGACCTATCTGACGACGAATGGCGCCAGCGCCTGACGCCCGAACAGTATCATATTCTGCGAGAAAAGGGTACGGAAGTGCCAGGCACCGGCGCGCTTTTGCATAATGAACAAACCGGCGATTACCGCTGTGCGGCGTGCGACAATTTGTTGTTCAGTTCGGAAGCCAAATTCAAAAATCATGGGATCAACGGCGGCTGGCCAAGCTTTAATAATGCTATTCCTGGCAGTGTTAAGCTGGTGCCGGACAATAGTCATGGTATGCAGCGCACCGAAGTTTTGTGCGCGCAGTGCGGCGGTCATCTGGGCCACGTGTTTCCGGAAGACGACCAGCCGACCGGCCAGGATTTTTGCATCAATTCGGCGGCGCTGACCTTTAAGTCCAAACAGTAATTTTAGGAAAGCAGTATAATAAAGGCCTATGACGAAAAAGAACGCAATTCCCACCAAACTGATGTGGGTTGACCTGGAGATGACCGGGCTGGAACCGACCAAGGATGTAATTTTGGAAATCGCTGTCGAGATAACCGACTTTGACTTTAAAACACTGGCCAGTTACGAAACACGCATCCAGCATCCCAAAGAAATTGTGGTCGACCGTATGCGTAAAAACATCTGGTGGAAGGATTTTCCTGAAAACCGCGACGATTTTGTGCGCAAACTAGACCACGGCAAGCCGCTTCATCAGGTTGAACAAGAATTAATCGAACTGGTGCAAGAGTATTTCGGCGCCGAACCGGCCGTGCTGGCAGGAAACTCCATTCATAACGACCGCAATTTTATGAAATATTGGTGGCCCGAGCTAGACCTGAAGCTGCACTACCGTATGCTTGATGTAAGCGCGCTCAAAGTATTTATGCAGGGCAAATACGGCGTGGAGTTCGAGAAAAAAGAAGTGCACCGTGCCTTTGATGATATCCAGGCCTCGATTGCCGAGCTGCAATATTATCTGGAATGGCTGCGGAAGCAGGATTAAAAGTTTCCGTTGATTATGTCGAAGATCAAAGCCATCCTTTATGACTACGACGGCACGCTCATGGATACGGCGAGCGTTATTTTGGATGCCTATGACCACCTAGCCGATCACTTTAACCGGCCGCGCGCTCCACGCGAACAGATCCGGGATATGTTACGCCGCGCCATGCCCATGCCGCAAATCTTTGAAACACTATTTCCAAATATTCCATACGCCGAATTGTTCCATCAAAACAGCAAATATTTTGACAAACATTTGTCGCGCGTCGCGCTGTTTGAGGGCACCCTGAGCATGCTGCAAAAAATAGAACAACAGGGTCTAAAACAGGCGATCGTAACCGGCGGCGACAAGAACGTATTAGTAGTCATGCGGGAGCGAGGCATCAGTGATTATTTCTCCAGCATTGTGTACTGCGATCGTGTCGATTTTGGCAAGCCAAACCCCGAGGGTCTGGAACTTGCCATGCAAGAATGCGATGTGTTGCCAGCTGAAACCGTCATGGTCGGCGACAGTCCGAATGACATTTTGGCGGGCAAAAACGCGCGCGTCGCGCTGACGGTAGGCGTATCGCATGGCCATGGATCGCGGACCGACCTCAAAGCGGCTGACGCCGATTACATCGTTGATTCTATCGCAGAACTAGAAGAGCTTATAAGCCGGTTAATCCAAGGCTAGTTCTCGAAACAAGGCTACGACGTCTGGTTGCCGCAGCTTTTTGAGCGCTGTCAGGAACGCTTGTGAGACCGATTGTCTTGATACGCCAAGTTCGGCGCTTACTTCGTCGTTGGTTAGCGGCTCGTGGCTATTCAGGCCAAGACGCATGCTGACAACTTGGTGCTGACGTCTGCTCAGCAAGCGTACAAAAATCTCTTGGATGGCGCTCTGATGAAGCTGGTGTAGGAGGGCACCATCGTTGGGCTGTTCATCGTTGTCCTGCAGGAAGTCGCCAAGCGTCGCATCTTCGCTTACGATTTGGTCAAATGATACCGTTCCATCAAGGTGCAACTCGTCCTGTCGCCACTGCTGCAATTTTTCGGGCGATATGTTAAGCGCTTTGGAAAGCTCGCCATCGGTCGGTTGCCGTTCTAATTGCTGCTCCAGTTTGCGCCGTATGTTTTTGAGTTTGATGAGCTTTTCGCCTTGATGTGTTGGTACATGGACGGTACTCCCGCTGCTTAACATTGCGCGGTTTATCGCTTGTTTAATCCACCACGTTGCGTACGTCGAGAACTTGTTGCCCTTGGTATAGTCAAATTTTTCTACAGCGCGGATCAGTCCAAGGTTACCTTCTTGTATCAGGTCAAGATAGGCTAGGCTGCTGCGACCCTTGTATCGTTTGGCGATACTTGAAACAAGACGAAGATTGGCCCGAACAAAGTGGTCCTTGGCCTCAGCTCCTTCATGCGCAATCAGCTGAAGGTCCCGACGTCGTGAAGTTTGTAGGTTCGTTTGGGTGGCCAGTATATGGCTGGCAAAGAGGCCGGCCTCAATACGTTTACTCAGCTCTATTTCCTCTTCTGCCGATATCAATTCGCTGGAATTTGCCGCCTGTCGAAGGTAAGTCCCTATACTGTCCACGGCTGCGGCATCTTCGTCTAGATCGATGCTGCTCCACACGTCAAGTTCTGCTTCGGCGTCTTCTTTTCGCGGCTCAGGAAGCTTGAACGGATCGTCGCCAAGAGGCTGCGTTGCTTCCGGCCTATCGCGTTCGCTCGAAACAAAAACCCCGGGAACGGGTCCCGGGGTTGCAAGGTCAATTACATTTGTTTGTATTGGATCTCGATCTCTCATCATAGTCATGGTCTTTTAACAATACATTTAGCGAACGCTGCAGTGCAAGCAAGTGTGAGATATTTCACAATTCGATATATCTACCTCTGTTATTGCTGTCACTGCCAGCGTATGATAGAGTACAAGGGATGAATCACAAACAAGTCGAAGAATATCTGCTGTCCATGCCAAACGCCCGTCTGGACTATCCATTCGGCGAAGGCGTTGCAGTATACAAGACTGCCGACGATAAAATGTTTGCCCTCGTTGCCGAGGGTAGTGATCCCGTGCGCTTGAGTCTGAAGTGCGATCCTTTGCTGGCTAAAACGCTGCGCGAACGCTATGAAAGCGTATTGCCCGGCTATCACCTAAATAAAAAACACTGGAATACGTTGCTGTTAACTGGTCAGCTCAGTTGGGAGGAGGTGCAAGACCTCATCCGGCATTCGTATCTTTTGGTGACCGAAGGTAAATAGCGTCTAGTCCGTGTTAAGCTGCTATTGATTTGGTGTGGGTGCCGGCGTGGCTGAACCCGATTCGATGCTATCTTGGGTATAGGGTATTTGACTAATAAGGAGCTGTGTTTGCTGGTAGTAATCGCTCATACGGTCGCGGTCTTGGGTAGTCTTTGCCAGGTCATTCAAAGCTTTAAGCGAACTAGCGTAACTGGTAAGCTGCGCTTGGATGATTTCGGTATATGTTTGGTCGTATGTGCTGGTGGCCTTGGCTGTCGTGAACTTTTGATCGGTGGTTGCATCTTGTTTGAGCGCCAATTCCTTTTTAGCCAACTTCACACCCATACCGCCCAATACCTCGAGTACCTGTCGCTGCTGTGTCGACATGGTGTACTGTACGGTAGTGGCTAGATTGCGGGTAGTTTGACGGGTCGCCTGACTGGCCGCTTGGTTGGAAATACGAATCATTTCGGCCTGCGATTGGGCTAGGCCAATGAGGTCTTTGTCGCTGATTTTTTTTGGTGCCAGCGCATTAATAACGATCGCCGCGATAATAAAGAAAACGGCGACACCTGCCACGACAAAGATAATCGTCCGGATAAAACTGTCGCCCAGGCCGCCCACTTTTTTGGATTTTTTAGGCTGCTCGGGATTCAAGATAAATTCGTAAGGATTGCCCTGGGAGTTACCCTGGTCCTGATTGTACTGATCCATATGTTGTATTTAACCACAACCTCGTTTCCGTTTCCAGGCGATCTGCAGAATATGGGCGATCAGATAATACTATGGTATAAAATACTTTTAATGGAGTTTGACTATGATTTTGGAAAAATTACAGCGAACAGTAGTTTTTGAACAGAATCCTGGAATACGAGAAGGGCAGATCGCATCATTTGATGACCTTGAGGCGGGCATGGAGCTTATTAAAGTGTCACCAGGCATAAGATATTCCGAGTACAATACTGAAACAGAGCGCTGGGATCTAATGGGCGAACCTGAAGTTGCGCCTGACCTTTATCGCGAACCCGTAACACTGGAGGCGGTAAGGATGAGGCTGAGTGGCGGTCATTCGCTGGGGGTAATGGCGATGCTTCCTAAATATGCATCTCTTACTCCGGACGATAACTTTATTGTGCTCAGAGGGCGCGGCGAGCAGATTGACAGTGGTATTGATGCAACCAATACTTGGTCGGTGCTGACTTTTTCGAAAGCCGATCTCGGCCTTGAACCTTATATGCGCGGCTCAGAGGTCAGGGGATGGGGCGTCAGCTATTTACGACACAGGCTTCCCACAGAGAAAATACAGCGTGGCGTTTCCCGTATGACTCCTAACGAGATAATGGCAAAGATTCCGGGTGTACGGTACCTCTAGGCTCTTCTGTTCAACAGGGGCGGACTAGCGTACAATATACTCAGATGGATGCGGTCGAGGATATTAAGCAGCGGTTAAGTATAGAGGACGTTGTGGGCGAATACGTCGAACTTAAGCGCGCCGGCCGCAATTTGAAGGGCCTGAGCCCGTTCAGCAGCGAACGCACGCCCAGTTTTATGGTGAGCCCGGAAAAACAAATCTGGCACGATTTTAGTTCGGGCAAAGGCGGCAGTATGTTCAGCTTTGTAATGGAAATGGAAGGCGTGGATTTTAAGGGTGCGCTGGAGATTTTGGCCCGCAAGGCGGGTATCGATCTGGACCAATACCGCGGCGTGGGCGCGGGACAGCGCGGCAAAGAAAAAGAGCGCCTGTACGAAGTGCTGGAATGGGCAGTCAAATTTTACCAAGCGCAGTTGCGCGGCAACCGTACCGTACTGGAATATGTACTGGGAAAGCGCGCCTTTACCAAAGAAACGGTACTGGAATGGCGACTGGGCTACAGCCCCAACACCGGCCGGGCGCTGATCGACTTTTTGAGATCAAAAAAATTTACTGATAATGAAATCAAAAACGCGGGCCTCAGCAGCCAGCGTTTTCGAAATGCCAGCGACATGTTCCGAGGCCGCCTGATGATTCCGTTGGCCGACCCTCAGGGGCGGATCGTTGGCTTTACGGCACGCATCCTGGAAGACAATCCGAGTGCACCCAAATACATCAACACGCCCCAAACGCCGCTGTACGATAAAAGCCGTCACGTGTACGGCTTGCATCTCGCCAAAGAAGCGATCCGACGCGGCAAATATGCGGTAGTGGCCGAGGGTAATTTGGACGTTATCAGCAGCCATCAGGCTGGCGTGCGACCCGTGGTAGCGACCGCCGGCACGGCGCTGACCGAGGCGCACCTAAAGGCCCTGGGTCGCTTTACTAACGATATCCGCCTCAGTTTTGATGCCGACAACGCTGGCCTGAACGCTACCGAGCGAGCCATACCTATCGCCAGCAAAGTTGACGTTAGTCTGAGTATAATTAGTATTCCCAGTGGCAAAGACCCCGATGAATTGATTCGTCAAGATCCTGCCGCCTGGCAGAAGGTGATCGATAAGCCGCAGTATGCGCTGGACTGGCTGATCGACCGCTATAAAAACCAGCTCGACATTACCAGTGCGCAGGGTAAGCGCACATTCAGCGACGTGACGCTGGCCGTTATTCGCAACCTGGGCGATTCCGTCGAGCAAGACCATTACATCGAACACATTGCCGGTTTAATAGGCGTTAGCCGGGATGCCCTGCTGGCAAAACTACACCAAAAGGAATCGACCGCAAAGCCACGACTCAAAACGCCTAGTGCCACGGTGCAAATTCCATCCAAGGCCGTGGCGGACTACAAAAAGACTCAAGATTTGTTCATGTCGATCATGCTCAAAACGCCCAGTCTCCGAAAATTACTCAAAGTCGTGCGCGCCGATATGCTGATGGGGGACGATGCCAAAAAACTGCACGCCTTTTTGGCTGACCACCCCGATTACGCAGGCGAAGAATCTGTGACCGCAAAATTGCATCCAATCGGGGATTATGTTAAAATTTTACTATTACAGTACGAAGAGCTTTATGGCGATGTTGAGCAAAACGAGTTTCATTACGAAGCCGAACGACTCCAGACCAAGCTCATCGATCAATACGTCAAAATGCAAAAACAGCGCCTCGTGCAGCAGCTGCACACCGCCGACGAGGCAGAAACAAACGCGTTACTCGAACAAGTAAAACAACTCGATCATTTGCTAAAGACCTACAAGGGAGGGGCATAGAATGCCGAAATCAAAGGATATGAAGGACAAAGATACTTCCAAAGTCACTAAAAAGACCAAAGTAACCGATTTGCAAACAGAATTGCAGGCTGTTAAAAAAGAATTGCTCAAAAAGGCCAAAAAGGCCGGCAGCATTGCGCAAAACGACATTAATGAAGTGATCGCCGACGTCCCTGAAAATGCCGATATTCTGGACAGCCTGTACACGGCACTGGCCGACAGCGGCGTTCAGATTACCAATGATGTAACTCCCAACGCCGACGATGACGACGTTGTGGCCCCCCCGGACAGTGTCCTCAGCGACGAATGGACCATGGAAGACGGCGAAGAAGTTATGACCGAAGACCAGAGTTACCTGGATGACATCGCTGACGATTCAGTGCGTCTGTATTTGCGCGAAATTGGTAAAATTCCGCTGCTTTCGACCGAAGCCGAACTGGAACTCGCCCGCCGTGTCGTCGATGGCGACAAAGAAGCCAAAGACCAGATGGCCGAGGCCAACATGCGCCTAGTCGTTTCTATTGCAAAACGTTATGTCGGCCGTGGACTTGATCTGCTTGACTTGATTCAGGAGGGCAACACGGGTTTACTCCGCGCTGTTGAAAAATTCGACCCGGATAAAGGTTTCAAATTCAGTACCTACGCCACCTGGTGGATTCGTCAGGCTATTACCCGTGCTATTGCCGATCAGGCTCGTACCATCCGTATTCCGGTACATATGGTTGAGACGATCAACAAATTACTGCGTACCCAGCGCCGTCTGACCCAAGACCTGAACCGCGAGCCCACCAACGAAGAAATTGCCGCTGCGATGGAGATCGAGGTCGACAAAGTCGAGCATATCATGAAGATTAAGCAGGACATTAGCTCGCTGGACGCCTCGATCCGTGATGACGAAGAAGAGTCCGTACTGTCAGACTTCATCGAAGACGAAGACACTATCAGCCCCGAAGAATCGGCCACGAACCAATTGCTTAAGGAGCAGGTCAAAGGTATGCTCGGCGCCCTGACCGAACGCGAACAAAAGATCCTGAAACTCCGCTTCGGCCTGGAAGACGGCAAGCAGCACACCCTAGAAGAAGTCGGTCAGGAATTCAGTGTGACCCGCGAACGCATTCGTCAGATCGAAGCCAAGGCTCTGGCCAAGTTGCGCAAGCACAAAGACGCCAAAAAACTGCACGACTATATTAAATAGGTCAAAGACCGTTAACTCCGGTCATAAGCCGGAGTTAACCTTTGGAAGTTTCTAAAAGCGCCGCCTGACCAAGCGCTTTTAGGTGTCGTCTAATGAGATCCTGGTGAATTTCGACCGCGGGGCCTCGGTCTATGCCACATACTTCCCATAGTCTGATAGCCCGCTCTTGACCGCTGAGAAATTCGACGATCGAGTTGGTATTAAGGATCCCGTGAATGCCATAGATTGCCTTCCGTATCGCATGCTCCCGCTGATTGGCGCGGGCGTTGTATCTGCGATCATCCTTCGTCGCGAGCGCGTTGGTTGCCTGCAGCTTCAGCTGATTTACCACCTGAAGGGGCAATGCCAAGCTGGCAACCCCACGATTAAGGATGTATTCATAGCTTTGACGGGACGAGGGAATAAGGACCGTGGCATCAGCCAAGGCGCTTAACTCTGCTTCCTCTGGTATGTGCTCATCACTGTATGTTACGAAGCGCAGCGGCATTTCCGTCGAACCAGCCTGGGTGTGCAATTCGTTGGCGGCGTCGCAAAAATATGCGGGCGAGGGATAGTGGGCTTTGACACGGTAAGTGTAGCCAGGATCCTGTGAAACTTCGACTTCTACACCGATGCCAACCGCCTTTAATGCCGGTCCCATACCCATTCCGGCGAATAGTTCCGAATTAATCAGGGATTGATGCAGTAATGAGCTGCCTACAACCTTTTCGTTATCAGGTCTGCCCACGGCATGATCCAGGGCGATAGTGCCCTGCTGGTCGCCACTGGCATCCCAGAGCTGCAGATTGAAATGCTCGCGTTGATCGGATATACCAAATGCGAGGCGGTCATTAAATTCGAAATCAGGCGTTCGGCTGGGAAGTTCAATGCGCGTGCTGGACATATTGCTTTTCGCTCCTTAAAACATCAACCATAACAGATGCTAAACAGAATTCACAAGATGAAAAAGGCTTATTTGTTTGGTGGGAGATTAAAAATTATTTGACGATGAAATTGGTTTCGGCCAGAAGGGTTTGGAATTGGCGGATGAGGTCTTCGGGCGTGCCGGTGTTTACCAGGGTGTAATCGGCGTTGGCAATGGGACCGCCTTTTTCCAGATTCTCAATCTCGGCATATTCGCGTGCGGTCACTTCTTGTTCGGTAAAAGGTCGGACGGGACGGTTTGCCAGACGTTGGTGGCGCACCCGACGTGGCGCGCTGATAGCTACGATGATAACGTTGTCGTCCCAGCGGTCTTTGAAGATTTTGTATTCAGTCCAGCTGTACAGACCGTCGGCCACGATGCGGGTATGGCCCTTTGCGATCAAATCCTCGATTTTGGCAATGATGCGTGTAGCGACTGCGCCTTTGCCTTCTTTTTCGCGCAGTTCTTCACGGACCTGTTTTTCCAGGGTCTCATTTACTCTGCCAAAACGACGTTGTGTTTCATCAACTACGACTCCGCCAAAATAAACCGATGGCACCCCTTGGGCGGTTACATAATCGACGCAAGTACTTTTACC
>JARIHD010000074.1 GCA_029288425.1 Candidatus Saccharimonadota bacterium | reverse complement strand
GCTATGTAAGTGCGTGACTTCCAAGATCTCTTCATGGGAGAGAGGCGGTAGAAGGGTGGGCAGGGCACGGGCGAGCATGCTTTTTCCGGTACCAGGGGGTCCACTCAGTAAAATGTTGTGTCCACCGGCAGCGGCGATCTCTAAAGCTCGTTTGGCGTTGGATTGTCCGGTAATTTCATCAAGGTCGCCTGAATCGATTGCTGGCACCGAGGTCTCTACTTTATCCAATACAGACCCCTCTTGAATGATCCAGTCCGGCGCTTGGTGATCCGGAACAAAGAGATCCTTCAGTGATCTTATGGCTACGAGCTCTACGTCCTGAATTAATGCCGCCTGGCTGAGGTTTCCGGCTGGTATAAAGAAGCGTGTTATGCCCAGGGCTTTGCCCGCCGTTATTTTTCCTATAATGCCTCGAACTGGGCGAATACTGCCATCAAGACCGACCTCACCTATGATCACATGGTTTTTGCCATAAGGGATGTCATTGCGGCCGGCCATTAATATGGCCGCTCCAATCGCTGCGTCAAATGCCGTGCTTTCTTTTGGAATGTCAGCAGGTGCAAGGTTGATAGTTATGCGTTTACGCGGCAAGTTTAATTTGCAGCTGGCAAATGCACTGCGCAAACGTTCCTTCGCTTCGTCAACGGCTTTGTTGCCTAGGCCTACAATGACGATGGCTGGCAATCCGTTTGATAGCTGGCATTCAATGTCTACAATAAGGCCGCTCGTACCAGCCATGAAAATGCTTTGTATGTGATGCTTCATGGCAATTGTTTTTACGCCTAGTTGGTCCCAAAAGTAAAGACCCGCTTGCGAGTAGCGGGTCTTTTTTGATTTAATTTTTGTCAGTTTTATTTGAAGTTTTGTCGTTCTTTTTTATGGAACAACGGCTTGCGAGAAGCCGTTGTTTTAAGATGTCGTTTTTGTTTTTGAGCACTTTTTTTATTCAAGTGCTACTGTTATCTTATAAATTGAAATCCGGCCTGTCAACAATAATCTCAAATGTTTTTGAATAAACCTGTGTATAACTTTTTCTCTCGTAAAAATTATGAAAATGCTGTGCTTATATTGAATACTTTTTCCGAACAATTGTCTGATGAAAATGCTTATGACTATTGACAATTTTGTATTAGTGCGCTACACTAAACGCAGTAAGTCAAAAACAAAAACTTACATTAACAACTCAAATATAACGCTCTTTGTGACCCTAAAGGTCACGAGAGCGGTCAGTCAAAGCCAAAGGGTAGTAAGCGCTAATCAATTACTTTTGGGCGGATTTACTACCCGCGGCTCCTAGAATCATTAACCGAAAAATACTGCGGGGTGCAAGCCGCAGTATTTTTCTTTACGCAAAAAAACGTACAATGTATATATGAAGAAACATTTAATAATTGCTGGGACGGGTTCATTTTTTCTGCTTCTACTCTTTTTTGTGATAAATCCGGGGCGCGTACCGGCATTTATTTTGGTGCTGCCTTTTATTCTGCTATTTGTTGTGACCCTGTCGCTCGCGCTTTATTTTTTTGAGTTCAAAAAAAGTATGGAGCACGCCAAGAGTGTTCGATTGGCGGCGCTATGTTCCGCTTTGCCTATTTTATTGCTTGTCCTACAGTCGATTGGTCAGCTTACGCTGCGGGACGTTATTACTATGACTATACTTTTCGTACTATCTTACTTCTATATTGTGCGTTCGGCTGTATCTTCTTAGAAAATGTTGTAAACTATGGCGGCAAAAGAGTGGTGCTGATATAATAAGTGGTAAATATGAAGCCTGATAATAATAGTCCTACTGGAATAGGTTTGTCTCAGCCGGGCAGTGACCTGGGTCAACTGCCGCCTATTCATACTCCTGAGTCGTTCCGTGCGCCAGGGGCCGTTGTCCACTTTGATGCTGCGTCGCCCGTTGCGCCCGGTACGCCGGATCCTATTGCTCAGAGTCCCGTCGCTCCTGCAGCGGCCATTCACATGGCTCCGCCTACTACGTCTGCCGCCGACCCAATGGCACAGCTTCAGGCTACCATGCCCACGGTCGCGGACGCACCGGCCGAGGACGTCGATACGGCATTTGACGAGGAGTGGGTAGGTAAAGCCCGTGAAGTTATCGCCCGTACGCATGATGATCCTTATGCCCAGAGTCAAGCGTTGGGTAAATTGAAGGCACAGTACATCAAGGCGCGTTATAACAAGGACATTAAGATCGGCGACGAATAATGATAGTGCTCTTATTTATGCTGGCTTTTGTAGTGATTGTTGGCTCCATCGCGGGCCCGATTATATATCTCCAGACCCGGAGACAGCGTCGCGAAACAAAAAATTATGAACGCGGCCTAAAGATGGTTCCACTGCTCATTCATCTTCCTCCTACGAGCGAAGATACCGAAAGTAATGGCCGTGACGTTCGTGATGTAACCGACGAAAATATATCGAAAGCCCAAATTATTTATGGCATTATCGCCAGCACGTTACAAAAAGGATTTAAGGCCAAGTTCTATGGTCAGCGGCATTTCGCTTTTGAAATTGTGGCTTCCAAGGGCTTTGTTTATTTTTATGCGGCCGTGCCAGTTGCGCTTATTGATGTCGTGAAACAAGCGGTTGTCAGCGCCTATCCTGCCGCCCGCCTAGAAGAGGCTACCGAGCACAATATCTTTAATAAAGTAGGGAAGTTAAGCGGCACCGTAGGCGGGCAGCTTAACCTTAAGGAATCTTATGCGTATCCTATCGCAACCTTCCAAGATGTTAAGCGCGACGCCATGCAGGCATTGCTAAATGCACTTTCGACTTTGGACCGCGAAGACGGAGCCGGTATCCAGATCCTGATGCGCCCGGCCGATCCCGTATGGCGAAAGAATGCAATTGAGGCCGCGAACAAGAAGCGCAAAGGCGATAGTAGTAAAAAGGGCGGGGAGCAGCTGCTAGGTCTTGGTAAGGATCTGGCCACAGCATTTATTAAACCACCCGAAGCTAAAGACGGCGATAAAGATAAGAAAAAAGACATCTCTGGGCTCGACCAGGCGCTCATTGATTCAATTGAAGATAAAACGCGGCAGCCAGGATATGAAGTGCTCATACGTGTTGTGGTTTCGTCTAATATTAGCCAGCGGGCACAGGCTATTTTAAACAACATTGTGGCTTCTTTCTCCTTGTATGATGCGCCAGGAAAGAATGGTTTCAAGTTTGCGCCGGCAAAGGATGTAGATGAACTTACAACATCATACATTTTACGTTTATTCCCACAGAACGAAACTAAGAACATTTTGAACACAGTTGAGTTGGCTACTATCTTTCATTTTCCTGAACAAAAAAATGTGCCTACTTCGCAACTTGAGCGACAGGGATCCAAGCAAGTTGATGCGCCACGTAACATGCCTGATGAAGGTCTTTTGCTTGGATATAACGTCTTCCGCGGCGTTAAAAAACCCGTCCGCTTGAGTAAAGGCGATCGCCAGCGCCACATGTACACGGTCGGGCAAACCGGTACTGGTAAGTCGACGTATCTGGAAAACTTGGCGCTCCAGGATATGCTGAACGGCAATGGCTTTGCTTTCGTGGATCCGCACGGTGACACCGCAGAGCGCCTTTTGGCTATGGTTCCCAAAGAGCGTACGGAAGATATTATTTACTTTTCTCCCGCCGATGCTGAATATCCAATGGGTTTGAATCTTTTCGAATTTGAAACACCAGACGAGAAGGACTTTCTTATCCAGGAAGTTTTAAATATGCTCTACAAACTGTATGATCCTCAGAAGCAGGGTATTATGGGGCCGCGCTATGAGCACCTGTTCCGCAATGCTGCTTTAACTGTGATGGCCGACCCTGCTGGCGGTACATTCGTCGATATCCCAAAACTTTTCCGCGATCCTTCGTATGTTAAGCAGAAGCTCCAGTTTGTCAAAGATCAAAACGTACTCGAATTTTGGCAAAAAGAAATGCCGCAGTCACAGCGCTCAAATGAGTTTGGTGAAGTCGTGAGCTGGTTTGTAAGTAAGTTTGGTGCGTTCCTTTCAAATGAAATGATGCGTAATATTATCGGCCAGACCAAGAGTGCCTTTAAGTTGCGTGAGGTTATGGATGAGGGCAAGATCCTTATTGTCAACTTGAGTAAGGGCCGCCTGGGTCTTCTCAACTCCTGTCTCTTATACACATCT
>JARIHD010000066.1 GCA_029288425.1 Candidatus Saccharimonadota bacterium | reverse complement strand
TATTGCCGACGAGCCAACCGGCAATCTGGACAGCGTCAGCAGCCGTCTGGTTATGGAACTGCTGAGTGACATTCACAAAATGGGCAACACTATTCTTTTTGTAACGCACAATCCCGAACTCACCCGTTATGCGACCCGCGTGGTCTATATGCATGACGGCGCTGTTGTCCACGATGAACAAACCGAAATCGGCGAAATCGCCGCCACCGCCAAAAAGATCATCTTTAATACGCCGACTAAAACTGAAGAAGATGACCTGGCAGGTGTTTCGGTGCTTATGCAGCACGTGCCTGATGCCTCTGACACTGCGGCGCATGAAACTGTTGCCCCCAAAAAGACACGCGCCAAACGCAAAGCCAGTAAAACGGGCGCAAGACGCGGCACGAAAGGCAAAAAATAATGGCTACCCTGCACCGCGGCAATGTCAAAATGGCGCTCGATAGTATCCGCAGTACTAAATGGCGCAGCCTGCTGACTATGCTGGGCATTATCATAGGCATCGTGTCGGTGGTAATGATTGTCGGCATTGGCGAAGGCGTCAAACTAGAAGTGACCAAACAAATCAGCCAGTTCGGTGACGATCTCATTACCGTCCGCCCTGGCAATGTGCATCAAAATAACGGTAAAATCGTGACCAATACCGACTTGCTATTCGGTCTGAATAGTCTGAGCGGCCTGACCGAAAAAGACCTCAAAACGATTCAGGGGAGCGAACATGTGCGTTTGGCTGCGCCCCTCAGCGTCGTGTCGGGTACTATTTCCGCCGAGGACAAGACATTTAATAACACATTGGTTTTGGCGACTAATCCCGACCTTCCGAAAGCACTCAACCATGAAGTCCGCTATGGCGATTTTTTTGCCGAAGGGAGCGAAGATGGTAACTTTGCGGTCATCGGCCGTCACGTAGCGCAGTCTATTTTTGGCGATAATGTGCCGCTTGGCCGCGCGCTTACCTTCCGAGGCCAGACGTTTATCGTGCGTGGTGTATTCGACGAATTTAAAAGCACGCCGCTTTCACCGGTATCCAATTTTAATAACGCGATTTTTATACCATACAAAGTGGCTGAACGGCTGACCGGTGACAGCACGCAAATGTACAGTATCTTGGCCAAACCCGACAGACCAGACCAGGCCAAAGCCGCCCTTGCTTCGATACATAAAAATATGCAAAAAGCACATGGCGGCGAAAAAGACTTTAGCGTGTTGGACCAAAAACAGAACCTGCGGGCCAGCAGCGACGTATTGAATCTGATAACTACCATGATCGCCGCGGTTGCTGCTATTTCCCTGCTGGTCGGCGGTGTGGGTATTATGAATATCATGCTCGCCACCGTAACGGAACGTATGCATGAGATTGGCGTGCGCAAAGCGATCGGTGCGACCAGCCGCCAAATTCTCAATCAGTTCCTTATGGAGGCGGCGGTCCTGAGCCTGTTTGGAGGTGTCGTTGGTATTCTTATTTCGGTGGCAGCTATTTATGGCCTGCGCATTTACACCGATCTCAAACCGGTACTTTCATGGGAAGCGGTGGCTATCGCAACGCTCACTTCTCTGTTGATTGGTCTTATTTTTGGTACGCTGCCTGCCGCCAAGGCTGCCCGTAAAGATCCAATCGAAGCACTTCGCCACGAATAACCTTGCATCCATTCCTGGTGGTTGTATAATTGCTCACTTATGAAACTCGTCGAAGTACCCGGAAAGGCGCAAAACGAAGCGCCCCATATAGAATTGGTAGGAACGCCGCCTCAAATAGATAATCTTAAAGATCTGCTTGTTTCGAGGGCACTCGGTGCGGCGGCGCGAATGAGCAGTCTTGGCAATCGCAAGAATTTCCAAAATCTGATCGATGATCTGTTGGAAGTTAATGTTATTCGTCCAGATTACACTCACCTGCTTCCAAAGATGTTTGATGACAAAACCGAAAGACTGCGTTTGGGAGTGCTTTTTAAGTCTGCCCGGATTGGTAAAATCGGGCTTCAACAATTCACTCATGAAAATTCACTCCTTGCAATTCCGCCCCAAACGCTCTGTTTGAACCACGAAGGCTATGCCGCTTCTTTGGACGAGCATGGTCGTTTCAAAACGTGGTTTTCATCAATAGACAATTTTCCATTGATCAAGACACCAGAGCAATTTCTAGCCATCGAACAGACGGACGCAACGCACTTTAGTTTTCGCTCTGAACTTGCACATAAAGAGTCGGGCCATAGTCTGCAAGCCCAACATAAGTGGATTTCTCTGGGTGTCCTAGTTGATGGCGCCTATTCCGAGCAACACGTGTTTCCCAGGGAAGATTTTCTTGTTATAGGCAAGGATGAACAAGGTTCGGTCGCAGTACCCCAGGTGTCCCCCTCCTCCCCGGCAGCGGGGGTGTTCGTGCCATCACCTATTACGCAATTTCGCTTTGTCCCGGATGCCAACATGGCAGTTGTGCCGCCAGACTCGGTAGCGGAGGCAATAGCTACCGGTTTGCCGCCTAAGCCTGAAGAGTCTGATCGATCTGATTGGATTTGGCGCGGTGCCTAATATAAAACGTGTGCGCCAGTTCGCAGTGGTTGCCAGTCGGGGCATAAAATTGACTACCAGTCTTTTTGGGTGTATAGTTTGTCACTTATGAGTGAAATCTACCACCCCCCTATCACCGATGCCTGGTCCGGGTATTGGACCCCTGGAGTCATGAGTACTGAGAACCATCAAATTGGCATTCACCGCACCGGTACTGTCGTGGGTACGCTGTGCGCTACAGCTATAGCAACCGCCGGGTTTATGCTTGCCGACCGTCCTACGCCGCTGGGCTTTAATATCGACGCAACATTTACGACTACCGATACTGTCGAAACCGGACGGCATACCGATACAGAACGCAAACAAGAAAAAAGCACCACTACAACGCCGGGCCAAGGTGTGCGTGTCGTTGTCGAGCGTAAAGAAACTGCTATGATGATTCAGATGCCGGATGTCCCCGGCCCTGGCTTTGACCTCAATAAAGCACCTGAAACTCAGTACCTCCTTAATCCCGAGGACATACCTCATTTTAATAGAAACCTAAAAAGGGCCCAAGCTGAGGGTTGGACGCTCACCCGTCCTAAAGTTGAGGGAGAGTCTTCTGATGAAACGCGTCAAACGCCTGATGCTGATATTGGTAGATCTAGCGGGCAGCAAGATGGTCTGGCCCTGCAGTATGCCGGCTTTGTTAGAAAAGCATGGGAGGATGCGATGGCCAAGGATGGTATCGTTTTATCCGACGATATTCAGATGTGGGGTGCCGAGCATATTTCAACACCCGCTCAGCAGGCGGACCTTGCCGAAGCGCTGCGAGAATCTGGCTTGCCCGATAATCGCGCACTTATCGATGCTTACAAAACCAACCCCATGAGTCTGCCTCTTGGCGTTCGTCTCGCTATGAATCAATTTCAGCGTGGCGCTACTATCTCTGTCATCCTTTCCCGTGAGGTTTTGAAGCCCGTAACATATGAACGGACAGATACCCGCTGTGTCGATGAAACGGTCACCAATATTACTACTAAAGAGGCCTCCAATGAGCACGGCGGTAATCTTCCTCTTACAATTGTTCCCTTTCCTGTCTTTGGTCGGCGCCGTCGTCCAAGTCGTCTTGCATCAGAAGCTGAAATCGTGAGTGCTTCTGTGCCCGCCGAAGTCGTAAAAGAGTCCTTGGGCAGAAGTGCTGTATCCGAAAAGCCGGATAGTGGCGCTACGGGGCGCTCCGATCCCGATAAGTGGATGGACGACTACGAAGCATGGCGGAGGGTACAGAAGCGTTTGGGGGTTAGCCTCGTCGGAGCGATGTGTCTGATGGGGGCGGTTGTGGCGGTAGGTTTGCGCCTCGATGCCGGCTATTGTCCGAATCCGGAAAAATATGCAGAGCAAGATTATGATACGAGTAAGAACGAGGCGTGGATCATGCCGGATGTCGCCGTCGGCCATCTCCAAATTCCTTTTACTGATATAAAAAGCGGTGATTTTTTGGTCTTCGGTGACTTTTACTGTCCCGGTCCGAACACCGCTAAGAACAATGGTAATTCGCAGCAAAACCCGGGCAATGGCCGCGACCTGCCTCAAATTCCGACAACTCCCACTTGTGACACCCGTAGCCTTGTGTTCCGCGACGGCAATTTGATCAGCTCCAAAGAAACGCATCACTCTACCGCCATTTCCAGTGTTACTGCTGAGAAGTAGCCCTATACAAAAAGCGCGCCGATAACAGCTATGCCCGATGCTGTCATAAGTGCAAAAACAAGCCAACCGACAATGGTGACGAATCGTTTGTTGCGCCAATGTCCCATGACTTTTTTGCTGCTGCTAATAGACACGATCATAAACAGGATAATGGGCGCGACCAGACCGTTGGCGACTGCCGAATAAATCAGCGCCTTGATCGGGTCGATACCAATAAAGTTGATCCCCAGTCCAACCAGCATCGAAATAATAATGATGCCATAAAATGCGTAGGCTTGCTGCAAATTACGGTATAGCCCTTCTTTCCAGCGGAAACTTTCTGCTAGAGCGTACGAACTTGATCCTGCTAACACCGGTATTGCCAGGAGGCCGGTGCCAATGATGCCCACGGCAAACAAAAAGTAGGTGGCATCGCCGGCGAATGGCCGCAGCGCTTCGGCTGCCTGCGCTGCCGAGGTAATTTCGGTAATGCCATTGGTAAACAAAATGCCGCCGCAGGCCGCAATGATAAAGAACATCACGACATTTGACAAAAACATGCCCGACCAGACATCGATACGCATGCTGCGGATGTCTTTGGGGTCGGTAAAGCCGCGACGTTCGTGCACAGTGGTTTTACCCTGCAAAATCTGTTCTTCGACTTCCTGCGATGTCTGCCAGAAAAACAGGTACGGCGAAATGGTCGTACCCAGTACGGCGCACAGGATAAAAAGGTGTTCTTTGGAAAGCGAAAAAACGGGAACAACGGCATTTTTGGCTACGTCACTCCAGTTTAGATGGGCTAGAATCGCCGAAAAGATGTACGACAGTAAAATCAATGCCAGCCATTTCAGATATCTGGCATATCGTACGTAGGGTGTGAAAATCTGCAGCAGCAGGCTAAAAATAGCAAAGCCAACGACCAGAAAACTAAAATTGAGGTTCGGATTAAGCAGCTGCACGCCTTTTGCCATGGCCCCCAGATTCGCCCCGATGTTAAAGGTATTCGCTGCGAACAGCAGCATCGTGCAGATATTTAGTACGCGGCGCGAATAAAATACACGGATATTGTGCGCCAGCCCCCGTCCCGTTACAAGCCCGATGCGCGCGCACATCTCCTGCACGGTCGCCATCAGCGGAAACGTCCACGCCGAGAGCCACAAAAACTGATACCCAAACTGCGCACCGGTCTGCGAATAGGTGGCGATGCCCGAAGGGTCGTCATCGGATGCGCCGGTGGTCAGGCCGGGTCCAAGCATGTGCCAATATTCTTTGGTTTTGCGCACGGCGGACGAGTTCGGCAGTGAGGTTACGACCTTGTCCCGGGCAATCTGGGTAGCTAAAACGGTCCTGGCCAGTGCAACTGCTGGCGCTTCGGCGGTCTTGGTAAAGATATCTTTCTCTTTTGGCATTAAAAAACGGCCCAGCAATATTTAACTGTAATTAATTATAGCAGACCGCTTATGCTTGCTATTTGAATGGAGATAGAACGCCTTCCTTACTTCGTACTAAGCCTCCCTCGCTATCGCTCAGTCCGGAAGCGTACGAAGTAAGGAAGGCGTTCTATCTAGAATCCCAAGAGTGGGCCGTAATAATACCAGAAATGTTTCAAGATAAGCGCAGCCAAAATCAGTAGCCAGAAGAATAATATATCCAGATGATGTTTTTGCATGAAGGCGCTTAGTTTTTCGGGTAGGCGGATGTAGTGCGTACGCAAATTGTACAGCAGCACATACCAAAATGTCGTAATCGTGATAATCCACACGGCAATACAGTACGGACAGAGCGCGTTAATCCGGTAGGTGCTCTGGAAAAAGAGCCAGTGTACAAAAGCCAGTCCGAAAATTGTACCCGCCTGCAGCACCAGCATATACCAACGTTTCATTTTTATGCCGGCGGCCATCAAAACGCCCGTCGTGATAACCACTGGAAACGCAATCAACCCGATAATCGGATTGGGAAATCCAAAGGCGTTTGACTGATGGGACGCCATTACCGACCCGCAGCTGATAACCGGATTCAGGTCGCAGCTGGGCCGGAAGGATGGGTCCTGAAGGAGGTGAATCTTTTCGATCATGATAATAAACGCAGCGGCCAGACCAATCGTACCGCAGATAATTAACAGCCAAGGCAGTGTACGCTCCAGCGTGGCTTTAAAAATGTTCATCTTGCCTCTTACTATAGATTTTTTAGCTGGGGTTTTACTGGGCACAGTTGCCGCTTCCTTCGCGCATATTACGCGATGTAGCCTGGTCTAGTTCGCTCGCAACGGCGTCCATGGTGAGGGCGTAGCCCACGTCGTCATAGGTGGTTGATTCGGCAAAAATCAGCCCGATGACGTCACCGTTTTTGTCGATCAGCGGGCCGCCGGAGTTGCCCGGTTCGACCGTGCCTTTTATGGAATAAACTTCACGCGTCGTTTGGCCTTGATTGTAGATATTGCGTCCGATTGCTTTGAATGCATCAACGATGACGGCTGGGCCGACGGTAAATTCACCACCACCAGGGTAGCCGAGGATGGCTGCAGGCGTGCCCTTTTCAGCCAGACCGCCGCGAATGACGAGTGGTGCTCCGGCCAAGTTCGAGGCGCGTAGTACGGCGACGTCCAGGTCGGGATTAAAGCCAATTATTTCAGCTCGGTGACGACCCCCTGCGTCGATGATGTATGGCTGCTCCACTCCTGCGATAACATGCGCGTTGGTAATGACCAAACCGCTATCGGCCACAAATCCCGATCCGTTGCTAATGCCGCCACATCCCCGTCCCTCTATGCGGACCACAGACGCACGCGCCTTTTGCACCGCCGGGTCGAGATCGCCCATGGAGGGCAATGGTCGTGAAGTATCGATGGTCGGTTCGAGGCCGGTAAAAACGTTCGGAAAGCCGTTGGGGTCGATCAAGTGGCCCAGGCGGCTGACGAGTTCGGGCGCAGGCGGTAGATTTTTATTAAGCGTGGCAATGACGACCGAACCTTTTAGCTGCCGTTCCAGGCCCGGTGACGGCACATTGCTAAAGATCGTCGCGCCCAGCCATACGGCCAGCAGCAGTGTCGCGCCAGAGACGAGTGCGCCTATACCGTGATCGAGTTTGTTGACCGCGCCAATCTGAAATTGTTCGATGTGGCGCTTGAGATACGCGCCGGCCAGTTCGCCCAGCGCCGAAAAAAGAGCAATTGTCCCGATGATGACACCTAGCGCCAATGCCGCCTTTGACGGTGGCGTATGTGCCCAGTGGATTATCTTCCCTTGTATGAATACGCCTGCGAAAAGTCCGGTTAAAATACCGACGGTCGAGCAAGCTTGACGTACTAGTCCCAGCTCAACTCCCCGCACCAGCGCCGAAATAAAAAACAAAATAATGATGAGGTCTACGAAATTCACGGGGTTATCTAGTCTTTTCTGCTGCTTCGCCCGCGTCAGTTTTGTTGCTTTCCGAACGAATCTGTCCCAGGCGTAATTTGTCTTTGGCATGCAGCGTAATTACCAGTATAAACAATAGCCCGAGGAAAAGCAGGAAAACAGCGCGGTCGATAACGTTTGCGGCAACCACGATAGTATCACTGACATGGTGCAGCTGCTGGCTGAACAGCAGGAACGCTTCGCGGATGCCGATCGCCCCGGGCGTGAGTGCTACAAATAATGTGAGGTTGGCTGCCCCGGTGTATGTCAGTGCCTGCGCAAGCGAAATGCCAGCGTCCAGACTGCGCAGTTCGGTGTAAAAAATGGCGGTCTGTGCGGCCACTTGTAAAACGGTTGCTGCAAATAGCCAGCCTAGATATGCAAGCCGTATACTGGCGATATCCTTGGTTTTGGAGCGTTTCATATATAATCTGAGGACGAATGCACTGCAGCCGCCTGCGGCCAGCACGAACAGTACGGTTTGCCACCCGGGCCTACTACCCACACATAGCAAAAACGCGCTTACTACCGCATAAAATGCGTAATAAATCAGCGATGCAAAAATGTATTTTTTGAATGGAAAGCCATAGCGCTTTTTTAGGTACAGGCCGCGAAATGCCGGTCCGCTCTGTCCCGGCCCGAAAAAATTGATAAGCGTGGAATAGGCGTTTACGAGAATATTTTCTTGGCCCGGCATGGTTTTGTCATACATCCGCAAACTGTTACGCAGCGTTAAGACAAGGGCCGCAAACCAGACGATGTAACCTGCAAGCAGTCCGAGTGCCAGCAAAGGATTTACGCCGCGTAGTGCATCGAATAACTCGGGATGTCCGATGGCGTATTGTACGAACGCGGCTATGGTGACGGCTAAAATCAAAAAGGCCAGGATGACTTTGGCGTGTTTTTTCATGTTCATTAATCATATTATACCCGATAGAGTTACGGTTGCTTGCCCCCAGCCTCCCTTCAGGCAAAGTTATGTATAATGAAGTAAACTCTTATGAACAAATTCCTGCAGAGGCTTTCGGTATTTTTTGGGTCACGCATGTTTTTCTATATAATGCTGGGGCTATTTATATTACAGGCGCTGTGGTTTGTGTTTTCAGCAGCCTATCCCATGGCGTTTGACGAAGATTTTCACCTGGGCGTGATCCGGCTGTACGCCGACCAGTGGTCGCCCTTTATGGTCACTCATCCGGCTGGTGCTGATGCATTTGGGGCCGTTGCCCGCGATCCATCATATCTGTATCACTATCTGCTGAGTTTTCCATACCGGCTGATACTGTATTTCACACATAGTGAGACGGTGGTCATAGCGGTACTGCGACTTTTGAACGTTGCTGTTTTTGCCTGGGGAATAGTACTGTTTCGGCGGGTTATGTTGCGCGTGCGGGCGTCGCCGATGCTGGCAAATGTTTCGTTGGCGATTTTTACGCTAATTCCGATTGTGCCGCAGCTGGCCGCGCACATTAATTATGATAATGTGGTCATGGTTTTGCTGCCGCTGATGTGCCTAGCGGTGTTTTCGTTGGTCGAGGAGTTCCGAAGACAGCAAGTGGATGCAATTGCTTTGCTCGGTTTCATAGTTGTAAGCCTGGTTATGAGCGTGATCAAATATGCGGCACTGCCGTTTGTGATAGCTGCCGTGTTGTTTTTGGCTGTTATGCTGGCGCGGCATTTCCGCGGCGCAAAGAAGCGGTTTTTCCCGTCGATGCGAAGGAGTTTTACTGCCGCGCGGCGGCCGGTAAGAATAGCGTTGGTGGTCGCCTGTGCCGCGGGCGCGGTGCTGTTTGCGCAGCGCTACGTCGTAAATGTTGTCGTGTATCACACGCCGGTTCCGGACTGTGGCCAGGTACTGACTACCGATCAGTGTTCTGCGTACGGGCCCTGGGGCCGGGATTATTGGTATGCACGAACCAAGTCATCAGATTTTCGGGCTAATCCGTTGGAGTACATGCGCTGGTGGGTGCAAGGCATGTGGTACCGGTCGTTCTTTGCGGTGAGCGGGCCGGTGATTGACTATACCAATTGGCAGCCGCTGCCGTTGCCGAGCCGAACAGCGATCATACTATTGGTGATTGGCACTGTGGCGGTGGCGGCGCAATTTCGACGCGTATTTCGCGCCCAGCCATTTTTGGTCTTCTTTGCCGGGATCGTTGTGATTTATGTCGCTATTTTATGGTTTGATCAGTTTGGTATGTACCGACAAACCGGTCAGCCGGTGGCGATCAACGGCCGGTATTTGCTGCCTGTATTGCCTTTGTTGGCTGTCATTTTGGGACGTGGCACCGGGCTGCTGCTGGCGCGTATTCCATGGCGGTATGCAAAAACAGTGTTTGCTGGTCTCACGCTGGTGCTTTTTTTGCACGGCGGCGGCGTGCAAACATTTATTTTGCGCAGCGATGAGACTTGGTATTGGCCCAGCCCCGCGATAAGCGAACTCAACCACGATGCCCGAAATATTTTGGCGCCGATTACTATTGAAGGTTCGAAGTAATCTTGACGGCTTGAATATGGGAGCATTCGCCGGCCCGGCCGGCATACGTGCCGCGGCCATTAAAAAGGTCACAGTCACATGTATACTGATTATTTTCTGGCATTAGCACTGCGTGCTGCGCGTGTTTTCCTGATACTAAAAAACCATTCTCGTCTTGCGCGACTGCACCATCCTGCACATAGTGAATAGCGTTGTTGAAAAGTTTTTTGAAAGAAGTAAAATTTTGGTCAAAAAGATAACCTTGCGCCAATCGTAAAACTGTATTTCGCTTCGTAGGAGGCAAATCGTTAAAAATTGCACGGTTGTGTAGCGCTGCTCTTATCGCTGCTTCAAGCTCTGCCCTATTTTCTGGCGTCGCATAGCAGATAAGGGCGTCGTTTCTATGTTTTAGGGATTCGATAAAAGGATGCGGGTAGATCGCCGAAAAGGTCCCGATAAAGTCGTTTTTTGCACCTAGATAATGCGTGGCCAGTTGTTGGAATTTGTTGGAATAGAGCTGCATTTGCCCGATTTCGTCGATAAATAGGAGTTCTTTTTGATCGTACTTAAATAAAGGCTCGATGAATGCATCAAGGACGTCAACGTCAACATAATATCTTCCGGCACGATGATTAGTTGGTACGCCTGTCCGTGCGAGCATGCTTTTCCGGTTAGTACTGTCGAGTGTATCGAAGCCAATTCTATCGAAAGTGTCCCGAACTTCCAGGGTAATAAATCCTTGTTTCGAGGATTCGTCGGCTATAAGGTCGCGCAAAATGGTCGTTTTGCCGCTTCTGTTTTTGCCCGTCAGTAAAATCTTCATTTATGTATCGTAGCGGCTGCGGCGTGTTTGTTCCAGAACGTCTTCGATGAGGACGCGGTTTATGCGGATAAGATCGGCAATAACACCGAGGGCGAACGAAATAATGGCGGCGACCAAAAAGACCGATCCGACCACCAGTGACTGGATGTGTCCTTTGCCATCGTCAAAGATCAAAAAATACGCAAAGCGGCCAAAAGGAATTGCGCCGGCTACAAACAGAACCGTGCCGAGGCTGACGAAAAACGCCACCGGACGGTACATAATGAATGCCCGGATGATGGCGCTCCCTGATTTGCGTATGTGTTCGAACGAGTTTTTAAACAGGCGGGATTCGCGCATTTTGGGATTGGTTTTGATTGGTATGCTGACGATTTTGAAGTTTTTGTTACCAGCTTGGATGATGGTTTCCATGGCGTAGCTAAAACGAGTGACGACGTTGAGTTGCATGGCGACCTCGCGACTGTAGGCGCGGAAGCCACTGGGCGCGTCAGGTACGGCCGTGCCGGCGGCGGCATTCAGAATGGCAGTACCTACGCGCTGCATTAATTTTTTGAGCGGCGAAAAGTGAGCGATACTTTGTACCTGACGATCGGCGATGACAATGTCGCCCTGTCCTGTGATGATCGGCAGCACCAGATCGCCGATACGGTTTTGCGGATACTGATTGTCGCCGTCGGTGTTGACGATGATGTCAGCGCCCATTTCCAGGGCTTTATTCATGCCGTCGTGAAACGACCGCGCCAGTCCTTTGCGCTGAGGATGTATCACGAAATGTTTTACGCCGTGCTCGCGCGCCACTTTGACCGTTTCGTCGGCCGAACCATCGTCAATTACCAGTACCTCGATCGAATCGACGCCAGGAATTTTTTTTGGGATACTCTGCAGCACCAGCGGCAACGTTTTTTCCTCGTTCAGACAAGGAATCTGCACCACGACTTTCATAAATCACCTCTCTATCAAGGTATAGTATACCCTATTGCTCGGCATTACCTGAAGATGCCTATCCCTGGCTCACGGTTTAAAAGTAAAAAAACTCATAGTGCCGTGCTGCATTGCCCGAGACAATGCTCCAGTAACAGGAGGCGCCTCATGAGTAATATTGTATCAGAATTGCCACCACAGCAGCATCATACACTGGCGTTGACTGATCATCACTACCTAGATGCCCGCGGCATGCCAAAGAGGCATCAGACTCACCGGCATATTCGGGCGTTGGCACCGATAGTAAGTATTCCCTATCGATTCAATACGCCCGAATTAAGTGTAGAAGGACTGGAAGGATGCCGAGCCGGCAAAGTCTATGAAGCAGCACCAGGGATTTATACCGTTGACCTTGAACTCGATGAGCCGCTTGACACCGGCGAGGAGGCTACACTCGAACACCTTACGCTTTTTCATTACCAAAAGCGACCGGAGCCGGTATTCAATCGGGCGGTCGGTGCACGAGCGGTCGACCTTGATATTCATGTCGTATTTGATGGCAGTTACCCGCCGATTAATGTTTGGCAAAGCAACTGGTCTGGCTATCAGCCGGGTAGCGCCATTATTGCCGAACAATTGATCATTCCAAAATCACTGCCTGCTGATTTGGAGAATGGCCTGGGCGTTCATCTGTCGCGGCCGGGATTACAAGATGCGGTTATCGGATTTCGCTGGGAATGGCCTGACTAGCGCTTAGTGGACACTATCCAGCGATTCGACAATGATTTTGGGCGCGACGAATGTGGTGGGGACGTGTAGATTGGCATCCACCATATAAGCGATCATAGCCTCGTATATACCTCGGATTGGCATAGGGTCGTCTGCCTTTTCAGTATAGCCAATGGGGCATTTATTGCGGCGCCGATTGCTGACCAATCCATCTGCCGGGGGTGTTTGGCCTTCCTGCAGGCGACGAATTGGGGGCAAGTGCTTCGTCGGCCAATACACTTCGGGCTTTCCGTGCTTATCGAGTTGAATAGAAAATTTAGTTCCCCTATTTTCATTGTCCACCACGGTTCGATTTATGTCATTGCGCTGAGAAGCCCGCGCAGCATGAAGCACTATGTTGCGTATCATTGCTGCAGTTTGATCGGGCCGGTAGGTGCCGGCTGGATGGGCATCAAAGGTATGGCCGCCGTCCTGGCGTCGCCATTTTGCTACTGCGCTCGTATTCATCAAGTACGTGATGGGTGCTGACGTAAATCGAATTGGATTGCGTGCCGTGGAGACGAGACCGTAGAGGTCGACCTCCTCATCGCTTTTGGTGTAGTAAAAATCGACGTCTTCACGGTCGTTGACGCGGTAAAAATCTTCAGTAAACCCCTCTCCGTGGTAAAAAGCGTCCGGTACGGTAGTAAGGCCTAGTTCTTTCCCTTGTGTAACATAATGGCGAATGCTCTGCAATGTTTCATCGACGGGAATAATGCCCGTCGCATACTGTGCCGGTTCTTTTAGGATTTTGAGCATCGATCGCTGCAAATCACGCGTGAGTGTGCGGAAGGCATATGCCCCTTGGCTGAGGCCAGTTGCAGGAAAAAACTGCGAGGAGCGACGCTCGTCGACAACGCTGGCATCATGCGGTTTGAAAAGTTCTGTATCTTTGAAACGGTGGGTAATAACACCTCCGCCAAAATCGTATGCATCGCAGGACTCTACGATAGTCGGTTCCCAGGCGCGCATTACTAGTCCGGCCAGACCAAAACGAATGGCCGTAAATGCGTCATTGCGTTCAAGCAGCGACCGGCTAGTGTCGTGCATAACCCCTGAAGGTTCTTCGAAAACTTGCAATGTTCGCTCGCTAAGGGCCTGACGCATTAATTCCTGGCCTAAGAACTCAGATGCTCGATTCATTTAGGTAAATATACAATCTTATAAGGTCTATTGCAAATATAGAGCTTAATTGCTGAGCGGTTTGGTTTTTTCCAGTGCCGAAAATATTCGTACAAAAGACAGCATTAGCAGTAAAGTGACGAAAAGCTGCAACATGACCCAGACCCATTGACTGACCGGATGCCGTTCAAGTCGTGCTAAAAGAATGAACTCGATGATGCAGACACTTACCTGTAGCGCTGCCGATATGCCCAGCAGCTTGTCGTATAGTTTTCGTGCCAGCCAAGCCAGGCCACCCGCGGCGCACAAAACAAACAGCAGCGCCGCCAGATTATGCAGGTTGATCTGCACTTCGCTTCCCTTGTAAGGGGCTAGGACAACTAGTGCGACGCAAACCGCGCTGGCATACATGGCGATGCCCGCTTTGTGAAGCTCCTGGGCCTGCAATCTTTTGCCTGTATGCAGTAGCAGAAATATAGTGACAGCCATCGCAAGCAAAAAGAATGGCAACGCTCGCGCCTGGACCGCGAAGCCACTGAACGTGGTCCAGTGCGGATAAAGGAGGTACGCGACACCGATATTAACGGCAAAAAAGACGATACTTCCCCGAATGAGAAATTTGTCGGTGGCTAGTTTGGTTTTTATATTACTCATGGTGTTTCCTGCGTTCATCATAACAGATGAGTAGCTAAACGTTTTTATGCTAGAGATTTCCTTGTGGCCCGCAAGGAGTTTCGGTTATAATGCACCCCTATGAAGAAAATTGCCGTTATTGGGACAGGATATGTTGGGCTTGTTACGGGGACGTGTTTTGCTGAACTGGGCAACGAAGTGACCTGCGTCGACGTCGACAAAGAAAAAGTAGAAATGATGAAAAACGGCCAGGTGCCGATTTATGAACCAGGGCTTGAAGAGATATTCAAACGCAACCTACACGCTGGCCGCTTGAGCTTTACGCTTGATTTAGCTGCTGCCGTGGATGGTGCGGAAGTGATATTTTTGGCGTTGCCAACGCCGTCGGCCGAGGACGGCTCGGCAAATTTGCAGTATGTGTATGACGTAGCCGACCAGTTGGGGCCGTTGCTCAAAAATTATGCCGTAGTTATCGACAAAAGCACCGTACCCGTGGGCACGGCCGAAGAAGTCGCCGCGCGCATAGCCAAGAGTGCCACCGCCGCATTCGATGTGGTTTCGAACCCGGAATTTCTGCGCGAAGGCTTTGCCGTCCAGGATTTTATGCAGCCCGACCGTATTGTGGTGGGCACAGAATCGACTCGTGCCCGAGAGGTTATGGCCGAGCTGTACGAACCCATCGTCCGCGACGATCATCCGCTGCTTTTCATGAGCCCCCGCTCCGCCGAACTCACCAAATATGCCGGCAACTCATTTTTGGCCGCGAAAATCACCTTTATGAACCAAATTGCTAATCTCTGTGAAGTCCTGGGCGCGGATGTGGACGACGTGCGCGAAGGCATTGGCCATGACACCCGCATCGGTCACCGTTTTTTGTATCCGGGTATCGGGTACGGCGGCAGTTGTTTTCCAAAAGATGTGCTGGCCCTGATTCATACTGCCGAACAGCAGGACTTCGACTTTGGGCTGCTGAAAACGGTCGTAAAAAATAACTTTGCCCAGCAGCAGGTTTTGACCGCCAAAGTCCTCGGTTATTTCGATGGCAACGTCAAAGGCAAAACGTTTGCGCTGTGGGGTCTAGCCTTTAAGCCTGAAACCGATGACATCCGTGAGGCCCCCGCCCTGGCTATCATAAAAGCTCTTACCGGAGCCGGTGCAACCATACGCGCCTACGACCCCGAAGCCATGAAAAACGTCCAAAGACGTTTTGGTGATAACCCCAGCCTCATTCTGACCAAAGACGAATTTGAAGCCGCTGATGGCGCTGATGCCTTGCTGATCGCCACCGAATGGCGCCAGTTCGAATCGGTGGCGCCCGACCGCCTAAAATCATTACTCAAGTATCCTGTCGTCTTTGACGGCCGCAATATTTTTACCCCCGCCACCATGCAAGAAGCCGGCTTTTACTACGAAAGTATCGGCCGTCCCGTTAAGCATCCGCGATAAATCCAAAAACAACACGGTTCGTCAGCAAAATCTGCTACTATAACTACATGTCTGGGAACGAGCGTGGATTTACTTTGCCTGAACTACTGGTTGTCATTGTGATTGCGATCGGGCTCCTGACCGCCTGCATTGTATTAATCAAGCCGGAGGACTACACTAAGCAAAACCTTGATGCCGAGCGTCAGCTGCATATCGCAACTATCGCCCAAGCGCTAGGCAAATACCGCGACACCACCGGCGCTTTTCCAGAAG
This sequence comes from Candidatus Saccharimonadota bacterium, assembly GCA_029288425.1. Taxonomy (GTDB): domain Bacteria; phylum Patescibacteriota; class Saccharimonadia; order Saccharimonadales; family UBA4665; genus JARIHD01. The sequence goes on along the minus strand of JARIHD010000066.1, from coordinate 6,652 downwards.
GCTTGCCTACCGAAGCCATGGAAATTGGCTCTGCCGAAGACAGCTACGACCTATGTAAAACACTTGTTCCCGAGTTTTTGAAAGAGATGCCGCTCAATCCCAAAGTAGCTCTGACAATAAAAGGAACCGAAACGCAGCCCGAGCTCGACAAAGAACCATGCGCTCATGCTAAAAAATTCCAATATCTTTCCGGGTATCTGGTTGAAAAGACCAAAGACGGCCACATAGAAGTTCGCGCCGAGGCCAGCAACGGCGAACAGCTGACGGCTGCCGTTTACTAGGTACGCTACGGTTATTAACTCGGCGTTAAAAACCTTACTGCGTCCATTTTTTACTTTTCCTATACTGGATGATAGGAGGGATTTGCATATGAACAAATACGGTCCGAAAGCTCAGGCCAAAGTAAAAAGGACGATGGAAGAGTTTAAAGAAGGTAGGTTGAAAAGCGGCAAATCCGACAAAAAAGTGACGAGCCGTAAGCAGGCGGTGGCTATTGGTCTGTCTAAAGCCCGCAAAGAAGGTGCAAAAGTTCCTAAGAAATAGTCACACCAGTGGCCCGCCACCATTAAGTTAAGGAGGTGTATATGTCAGAATTTTCACCCTATCTCTCAGACTTAAACAATCGCGCTACTCCCGTAGCCGATAACGAACAGCTGCAACGCAAAGAAGGTGAGCGTATGGCCGACCGTTGGCGTAATTTTTTAGAGCGCAGACGCCGCAAAGCGATGGGCCGGCCCTCCACTTCCTTTATAGCAAAAGGGCTCCCCAGGGGCAGTCGCACGCTGATTCATTGGACGCGTGCCGCATTTGCCCGTAATCGTTCCCGGCAGGCCGCGCATCTGGAATATGAGATTCAGGAAAGCCGCGCCGAATTGCAACGTTATGTCATGATGGCGCAGTTTGCAATTAACCTGGCCGTCCGGCAGGAATCGGATCCGGTAAAACGCATGTCACGCAAACAATCCTTGATGAACCGCTGGCGCCGCTTGTACCAAAAACCCCGCTCTATATAAGAATGGCTTGGTGTGGCTGACGTATAGCGCTCCGTACGTTTCCGGACTGAGCGCAGCGAGGGAGGCTTAGTACGGAGCGCTATACGTCAGCAGTGCTACTCTGCGTATCTAAATCGCTGACATCCAAAGTGATAACCGATCCCGGCTGTACTTCACCGCGCAGGATCTTGACAGCGATAGCGTTCTCGACAGTCTTTTGAATAATGCGGCGCATAGGGCGGGCCCCAAATTCGGGGTCGTAGCCGCGATGCACTACCTCGCGCAGTGCATCGGGAGTCAACTGCACTTTAATTTGCTGCACCTCAAGCGTCTTATTGACACCCGCCAGCATAATCTCTGCCACCTGGGTCATCTCCTCTTCGTTCAGTGGGCGGAACATGACTACTTCGTCAAAACGGTTGATCAGTTCAGGTTTGAACATACCTTCACTTATCAGTTTATTAATAAGCGGTCGCTCAAAATCGTCCAGCGAACCGGTTTCGCGGACACGGGCCATTATATCCGGTGCACCGGCGTTTGATGTAGCGATAATAATGCTCGACCGGAATGATGCGGGATTGCCGTTTGTGTCGGTCAGCTGCCCTTCGTCCAGCATTTGCAGCAGAAGGTTCAAAATACTGGGATTGGCTTTTTCGATCTCGTCTAGCAGTACCACCGAAAACGGTTGCTGCCGAATGGCCTGCAGCAAACTGTGTTCGGTTTGATCACCTCCAGATAAAAAGCGTTGGTCGGTCTGGTATTCACTCATGTCTAAGCGAATCATTTGGCGCTCGTCGCCGAAATAGACCGCAGCCAAAGATCGTGCGAGCTCGGTTTTACCCACTCCGGTCGGCCCCAAAAATAAGAAGCTGCCCACCGGCCGATTGGGGTTGGATACCCCTGCCCGTCCACGCCGCAGCGCCGCAGCCACCACATTAACCGCGCGTTTCTGGTTGATCATGCGCTGGTGGATGCGCTCTTCCAGATTCAGGAGCATTTCGGCTTCGGGCGCAGCAGCCACGGAAACCTTAACTCCTTTGGTTTTCTCGACGGCTTGCTGTACTGCTTCGGCGGTAATAATCTGCTGCACTGCATAGGGAATGGCCTGCTCAATCAAGTTTACGGCCTTACCCGGATAGGCCTGTTCCTGCATATATTGGCCACTCAAGCGGTATGCCTCTTTAATGGCTTCGATGCCGATTAGTACGTGGTTATGACTTTCCTGTACCATGGCGGTATCTTCCATAATCTGGAAAATGCCTTCTTTTTCGGGCGGAACGAGCGTGATGCTTGTCATGCTGGTGGCCAACGCCGGACGCTGGGTTTGCAGTTGCTGCCAGTCGGCCGCCGTAAATGCTGCAATCAGTTTGACACGGCGATTTTTAAGGATTGGCAGCAGAATTTGGCTCATATCAAATGACCCGACGCCCTGACTAAAAAACAGCTGGGCATCATCCAAAAATAATATGATGTTGCCGGCGGCTACCGCTTCACCGAACAGCTGCAGCATCAGCCCCTCCAGTTGAGATGCATTCTGCGAAAGAATCATCGAAGCGTTCAGGCTAACAATCTGGTAGTACTGAAGTTTTGGGTCTTTGCCCTGCAGCAGGCGTTCTGCCAGGCCATATACCAGGGTGGTTTTGCCTGAACCCTCCGGTCCGACGAGCGCTACGCCACTGCCACGCTCCAGATTATTTACGATGCCGTCCAGCAGATCGCTGTGTGAATAATAATGCGCAAACCCACCGTGATATTCGATAGTCTGACTCATATTTGAACCGAATTGTTCGAGTGTAGGCGTAAAACCGGTCGCCCAGTCGCGGCCAATACCTCCGTAGTTGGGCTTGGGCGCGCGCATATAGGCAAGGCGGCGGTCGGTCCAATCCAGCACCTCAACGACGTCTTCGGGACGAAGTTTGTTCTGAGTCAAGTACGCCTGCCCCGCCGCCGACGTTAATATAATGGCAGCCGATAGGATACCGGCGTGTAATTCGAGCGGACGGTTGGTGTCGACAAGTGCCATTGCTTGCTTCCACACGGCAGGCATGTCGCTTTCCGCCGTGCTGATTTGATCTGTAAGGGCGGGAGCGGGCACGAGCAAATGGTTTAGTAAAAATTTACTTTCATTGCACTTAATGGCTGCATCCCAGGCCTTTCGAGGAGTGAGCGGTGTTTTTAGTCCGGCAAGCAGGCCTGGTTCGATAATGTCATCCAGAGTGGCCGGCGGTAGCTTGGCTGGCAGTATTTTAAGGTCATATTGATGCCATAAAAGTACCATAAGCAGCGCACAGGCGACGGCACCCAGTCCGTATCCAATCCGGTCCTGGAGTCCGATAGTTAGAAAATAGGCAGCGCCCAAGAAGGCCACCGCAGCGATAAGTCCCAGTAATTTTTGGAACGCCCCGCCCAATACGATCTGTAGCCGTGCTTTTCGCGCCCGCAGGCTGCCCGTGTTTAATTCGGGTTTCATCCTGTTACCGCCTTTACTGTCAGTACAATCACCAGTATGGGCAGGAGGGGCCACATTACGGCCATCAAGATACCAAATAAAAATGCAAATAACATGGCCACGAGTGCCGCGATAATAACCGTAAAACGGATAACAAAGCCGATGCTCCGCGACACCAAATTATCTAAACTGGCATGAATGCGTGCGTCCAGGCCTTTGCCGGGCATACTTACGATCCGCCGCCATGGTGCAAACAAAGTGCGTGCCAGCAGTGTCAGCGAAAATGCATGCTCGACGCGTTGGGCACGGGTCGTAATTCGTCTGATCGCTTGCAGCCAGCCTGTGGCATACCACCAGCGCAGCATCTCGAAAATCATAAACGTATTGTAGCATGCGGGCCACCGCAACAAGAGAGGGTTATTCGACTATGGCCGCGAAAAATGGTCGGCCGCCAGGCGCGCCGCAATGACGAACGCTGTCGCGCCGAATACGGCAAACATAATGTCGACTGAACCGGTACGAAAGTCGGGCAGCCCCGGCGTTAGCAGGCCTCCCCCGTAGCCACCGACTAGTCCACCCAGTATACCCGAAGCCAAATACGCCATAATCCGCTGCCGATTTTGTTCATCTTGCAAAATAGCAGCAACCCAGCCCACCAATACTCCAAATGCAATCCAAAATAAAATAGCTAGCATGGCTTATGTATCCCCTTTTGCGTCACGGCTTGAATGGCCATGACGCCTTAATAAAATCGGGGGCATTATAGTTCTGGGAACTGAGTCTGTTTACGACGGATGAAGCTCTTGATTCTGCCTTGTAGGTCGCGTTCGTTTCTAAGCATGGTTGCCTCCCTTACCTTGCTTACTGTATTTATATCCTATGCCACCTCCGTTATGCGCGCCGTAAGATATAAGCTAAAATTATTGTTAACTTTCTAACATGTACTAGAAGGAAACGCGCTATACTATACACAGTAATAGACTGCTTCCCCCTGAGACTAGGTATCGACCATTAAAACAACGCTGACCTCTACCGGTTACTGGATTAAGCACCACGCGAAAGTGCACACCCTCGTGGCGATTTTAGTTTTTGCAGTCGGTGTGGGAGCGACACTTTATTATTGGAAAAGTCTGCGCCATGGGGTAGATGGCGAGCTCGATTTAGCATATACCCGTCAGCGCCAAATGATCGCCAAATCCATGCAGGAGCGCATTGAGGTATATCAGAATTTTTTGCGTGGCAGCGCCGGCCTGGTGTCACTGAACATGGGCATTGATCAGGCGGCCTGGGAAAAATATCACCAGCCGTATGACATTGCCCGTAATTACCCCGATGTTGAAGGTGTGGGTGTGAATCGGTATCTCCGTCCCGACGATATTCCTGCCTATATGGAGCGACGAAAAAGCCAAGGCGATAATGACTTTCAGATTTTTCCCGCCGGCGAGCGGCCTGAGTACTCGGTGATCACATTTGATGCCCGGTATACTGGCAATAATGGCCGTAGCCGCGGATTCGACGCCTACACCGATCCGGCGCGCAAAAAAGCAATGCAAGAAGCGGTGCGCTCCAATCAGATGACCATTACGGGCAAAGTCAATTTGGTAAGCGAAAGCCGCCAAAACCGTTCCTCGTTTATTTTATACATGCCGTTTTACCGTGCGGGAATGCCGACAGACACATATGAACAGCGCCAGGCTTCCCTGCTTGGGTTTGTGTTCATTGCCGTCGATGCCAAGACGTTCATCGAATCTGTCATGAACACCAAGCAGAATCCGAATATTGCCATCCAGGTATTTGATGCCGATTCTTTGGATAAGCCCGCCTATGAAACCGATAACTTCGCCAGCGTTTCGCGTCAGCCGGGCATAAAAACCGAAACGTACACCGCGACTGGCTACGGCCACACCTGGCGCACGACATTCGCTGCTTCACCGGGGCTATTATCTGAACGTGAACGCCAGTTGCCCAGTCAGGCATTGTGGCGCGGCCTGATTACTTGTGTGTTTTTTGCCGGACTGGTATGGTATCTGATTACCGACCGCGAGCGTAAATATGCCAAACAAAAACGAGAAGAGGTGCAAACCGCCAAAGATGACTTGCTATCGCTTGCTTCGCATCAATTGCGTACGCCGGCGACGGTCGTCAAACAATATGTGGGAATGCTGCTGCAGGGTTATGCCGGCAAATTGAGCGATCAACAAATGGAAATGCTAAACAATGCGTACGATAGCAATGAACGTCAACTGGAGATTATTAATCAATTGCTGTATGTTGCGCGCCTTGACGCCGGCCGGATCCGCCTGCATGCCAAAAAGACAGATATCGCCAGCCTGATACGCAATGTCGCCCGCGACTATAGCAACCAGATCGCTGAGCGCGAACAGAAACTGTCGTTTAATTTGCCTAAGCGCGGCTTGTTCAGCGAAGTCGACCCGCATTACATGCGCATGGTCATCGAAAACCTGCTCAGCAATGCCATCAAATACACTCCAGAGCGTGGCGATATAGAGATTACTCTGCGTCGCCTGCCCGGCGAAGTCATGATGATGGTCAAGGACACGGGCGTAGGTATTGAGCGCGCAGCGCAGCGCAGCATATTTGAAAAATTCACTCGTGTCGAAAATGAGCTTTCTACCGACGTGAATGGCAGTGGCGTTGGTTTGTATCTGACAAAACAGATCGTAGAATTGCACGGCGGTTCCATTGAAGTGCAGTCGACTGCCGGCAAAGGCGCGGCATTTACCGTGTATATGCCCGTTCATGTACCATTGCAGGTGCATAAGCCCGAAAACCCTAAGACAACAGATGAGGAGCCGGTGGCTGCGTAGACTTTTACAGAGTAACCGCCTACACTAAAAATAGCATGAAGCGCATTCTAATCATCGAGGACGAGAAGCCATTACGCGAAGCATTCGCCTATCTGCTGCAAAGCGAGGGCTACGAAGTGGTCTTGGCCGAGAACGGCAAGATTGGTCTAGAGCGTCTGGCAAAATTCAAGCCCCACCTCATACTTTTGGATATGCTCATGCCCGTTATGGACGGCATGACATTCCTAAAAGAGGCGCACTTGCCTGCCAAATTTCCCGGTATCAAAGCTATTATGCTGAGCAATCTCTCGGACGCGATCACCTTTGATGATGCACACGTCTTTGGGGTGACGTCTTCGGTGCTCAAAGCCGACCTGTCGCCTGCCTGTCTCTTATACACATCT
>JARIHD010000046.1 GCA_029288425.1 Candidatus Saccharimonadota bacterium | reverse complement strand
ATGTGTATAAGAGACAGGAGCACAATGCCGCCAAGCTAATAGAAAAGGATAAGAGTTAATGGTTAGGTATGGAAATTCCCATGGTTTTTCGATTGTATTAGGGTTGGTTGTTGTGTTTGTGATTGTTATGGCTGGAACGGTTGGTTGGTATGTCTTTCGTCAAAATCAATCTCCGACCAAAGTGCAGGTATCGGATCAAAAAAAGAGCGTAGAAGAGAAGCCGGTCGACGAAAGCGCGCACTGGATTGGAGTCACATCTCAAGGAGGAGCGTTTAGTATGAAAGTCCCGGACGGGTGGGAGCTTACTAATTACCCTCATGACTATATTGGCGGAATGAGCGTCGACCACAGGTCGGGTATCCCTGGAAGCATTGTTGTATCCGACGAAGGGTACACAGGGCATTCACTGCGATTCCGTGTCAGTATTTCCCCCTTGGACGAAGCGGGGCTGGGCCCACAATGGAGTTCACCTCAACCCGGATTGCAGGAAAGTCACCAAGACTTTTCCGTGTCGGGTTTACAAGGTAAGCGCTACAAGGCCGTATTTTCGGGCGAGTTACATCAGACAATTTATGAGTATGTTCTCGATGTAGGAAATGGCAAGAAGTTGGATATCATGTATTCGGTTAATCAGAATGAACATGAAACAGATGATGTGGCGACGGTAGAGAAAGTCATAAAAACTATTCAAATCGTCAAATAATTTTTATAAATAGTTAGACAAATTTCCTCCTGCCGACGGGGGTGCTATTTAAAGGAGCTTAAAAACATGTTGGCAGAGAGACTTTTCAGGGGCGGGATAGATAGTAGTGAGATATCGAGGGATGTGGTTCCGGATCGATGGAGTGCTCTTGTAGCTTCAGGGATGCTTGCGAGTACGCTTTTGGTTGGATCCGTCGTAGATGCGGCTCCAACGGAGGCTGCGGTATCACAAATTGTGATAGGCATGCCATTCGAAGGCAGGTGGGCTTATAGTAATGCGACTTCAACGGGTTGCGGGTCTGGTAGTGGCCAGACATCGCATCCTTCATGTCATGAAATATACTTCGGTGACTGGTCGACCGATCTGTATGCGGCCGCCGGAACCGAGGTGAAGCTCAAGGCTGACAGCGATAAGGCGCTAAGCTTTACCTGGGACACAACTGCATCGGGATCCTGTGGCGAAACGCGACGAATTAACGTCTTTGCTGATAATGTGAAAATTGGCAGAGTTCATTTTACGCATCTTACAAGCGCCGCATCTACCGATACTGCACCTACAAACAATATGACAATAGGTAAGGTTGCAAATCTGTCCTGCAATCCGGGTGGATCTGACAAGCATATACACGTTGAATTTGATAATGAGGGAAATACCTCAGCATGCTACACCAATCACAGTAATGAGACTTATACTGCCGGCATGGTCCTTGGTGAAGGCTCGGTGTTGGGTATTCTCGGTTCAGGCAATCAAGGCAGTAAAGAAGCGTGTAACGGCGACTCGACACCGACTGCTGCCCCTCCACGCCCTACTTCCACCAATACCACCGGCTGGATGTACGAAAACCTAGAAGGCGATGCCGGTTCGGCTATTCCTCATGTTGCCAATACGGGCAAAGACCCGGCCGCTATAGAATTCAATGGCCAGTTGTATGTATTTAGTTATGACGAAGAAAATGGCAATCTGCGTATGAATAGCACGCGGCCATATTGGGGCAGCACGGTGCTGGACGGCGATCCGGCATCGGCAAGTGGGCGAAACGTAAATACGGGCAAAAATCCGGCCGCCGTCATTTATGCCCATGCATTACATGTTTTCTACTACGATCAAACGGAGGGCGATTTGCGCCATGCCTGGAGCGCGAACGGCGTCAATTGGCAAACTGAACCGCTCGACGGACATGCTATCGGCAACGGCAGGTCCGCCGCAAACGTCGGCGGAACGCCCGCCGCCGCCGTATGGGGTGACAGTTTGCAGGTATTCTACCGCGACATCGACAACACCAACCTCAAACACGCGTGGACCACACCTCTGCAAGGATGGCGCTTTGAGACACTAGATGGTGACCCAAATTCGGTATCGGGCAGAGATGGAAATGTCGGGCTGGACCCGTCCGCCGTGATTTGGAACGATACGTTGGCCCTATTTTACCGCGACGAAGGCAGCCAACGCCTCCGCCATGCGTATACCACGGCCACTCAAGGCTGGCAATTTGTGCAACTCGACGGCGACCCGGGCTCTATGTGTCACAGTTCCTACATGAATACGGGCAGTAATCCGAGTGCAATCGTTCACGAAGGGCAGATCCATGTCTTTAGCTACGATTCTACTGGCGGCAATCTGCGTCATGCCAGGTTTAGTGCAGATGCCGGCGGTTGGCGCTGCGAAACGCTTGATGGCGATCCAGGGTCAGCCATTGGCAACAACACAAATGTTGGGGCGATGCCCACCGCGGCATCCGTCGGCGGTACGCTGCAGCTTTTTGCCTACCAGCCCGAACACGGCGGCCTGCATCACTACTGGAGCGGTGCAAATGGCTGGCAAAACGAAAACTTTGACGGTTTTGGCGGCAGTCCATCTGGCCGCGTCAATCAGCCGACAGGATTAGAACCTGTAGTAGCCAACTACCAGGGTGTGCCGCACGTCTTTTACTATGACCACACCAGCGGTAACCTCCGTCATGCACGCCCCAACTAACCGAGCCAAGCCCAGCAGACACAAACAGATCTAGCCCAGGGGCGCCACTCCTGCTACAATAAAGACTCCTAGCATACAGTTAAGCAAAGTGAGGCTGACGATATGGCAAAGCAAAACTACACATTTAATGGTACCTGGCATTCAACTTATTGGTTCCCGAGTAACAACCACGACGGCGAAGAAACGAGCGAATACGATGTAAGCGTGTATCAACAGGGTAATAGCTTAGTGTTGGAGAGCCAGCCTAATGAAATGGGTGCGTACATCCTGGTGCGTCTGTCGGTCGACGGCAATGTAGCTACCGGCACCTGGCACGAAACCACATCTCCCACCGGCGAATTCAAAGGCATGATCTACAGCGGTGCCTTGCAATTACTCATTAATGAAAACGCCGACACGATGACCGGCAAATGGGTTGGCATTGGTCGTGATCATGATAAGGACGTTGCTGACATCTACTCCGGCCGCTGGGAACTGAAGCGCAAATAGTCACGCCCAGTCTGGATGTTCAAAAGTACGGTCTAATAGGCTGTACTTTTTGGTAATACAACACGCTTATGTATAATCTGTACTATACGTATTAAATAAGCTTGGAAGATGTCTATGGAACCAAAAAACAGTGCCGACAACTCGGCTCCCTCAATGTCAAAACAAGATGAACCACAAGATACTGCGGCACCCGCACAGTCTACGGGTGAGATATCGGTAGACATCGCCAACAATTCTGGCGCATCTGATGTACCGACACAAGGCAGCGATTTTACTGACAGCTCAATTGATGCCGAGACAAGCACCGGCATCGGTGCGGCCGCAGCGGGCGGGGCGGTAGGTGACATGCCGTCACTGACCTCCGAAGCTCCGACTGATCGAGTCGCAGTTGCTCCCACCGATCCAGCCGAAGGCGCACCGGCTTCTGGCGACCCGGGGCAGCCGGGCTCGGCTGACCGGCTTGGTGCGGCCCACGATGCGCCTGCCGATTTGGGGGTCACGCCAGCTCCTCAGGCTCCTTCGGACGCTCCCGGTCCTCAGGCTCCGATAGCACCCGTCACTGACGAGCCAAATCCTTCACAGAACACCGTACCTCAGGTGACGCCTACGCCTGTACCTGGGCACCATGGCAATAAAATGATGCTTCTTCTGATCGGCGCTGGCGCACTCATTATCGTAATAATTGCATTGGTATTTTTGGTTTAAGCGGCATTGGACCGAGTATTGTAGCGTATAATTAGAGTATGCAAGTTGTTGTCGATTCTCTTATGACACGCTACGATCGCGGCGGTAAGGGCAAGGTTGTTGTCTTGCTTCACGGCTGGGCTGATAGCGCTGCCGGTCTCCGCACCCTCGGTAACGCGCTGCAGAAAAATTACGACGTTATCGCACTCGACCTGCCTGGTTTTGGCGGCACGCAAACCCCCAAACAATCGTGGGGATTAGATGACTATGTGCAGTTTGTGCAGCATTTCCTGAAAAAGATTGACGCGGGCAAAGTGTACGCCCTGATCGGTCATTCCAACGGCGGCGCAATGGCCATCCGCGGGCTGGCCGATGGTACGCTCCGGGCCGAAAAACTCGTGCTGCTCGCTTCGGCTGGCATCCGCAACGAATACAAGGGTCGCAACCGCGCGTTACGTATCCTGGCAAAAGCCGGCAAGCTCGTCACGTCGCCGCTGCCCATCCAAATTAAAAAGAAGTTGCGCCGAAAGGTATACAAAACGATCGGTTCAGACATGCTTGTCGCTGAGCATCTGCAAGAAACATTTAAACGCGTTGTGACCGATGACGTGCGTGCCGACGCTGCTCAAATTACGCTCCCGGCCCTCTTGATCTATGGCGAACTCGATGAAGACACGCCCGTTTGGTATGGCCGTCAATTCCATGAGCTCATGACCGACTCTACGCTGGAAATCCTGCCAGGCGCCGGGCACTTTGTGCATATCGACCGCCCGGATGATGTCCAAAAGGCCATTAAGGAGTTTCTGTAGTGTTGCGTAGCCTCTTTAGTATGTACATGCGCCGCTATCCAGCAATCCTGGTATACATGCTGCAGAATACCGAATACCGGGCGCTGCCGTTCCTGAAGTGGTTTTGGCGCACCAATGATTTTTCGAAAGTTACATACCGGCGGTCGCTTGATTATACCGGGCCTGCGCTTATGCTGTTGTGGGCGCTGCGCATCGGCATGGGACTGCAGATCTTGGCAGGGTTTATCCTGCTCGGTTGCTGGCATTTTCGTGGCACGTTAGGTGCGTGGCAATTTGGCGTGGCGCTCGTTATTTCGTATCCCATTGTCTGGGCACATTTGGTGGTCATACCCCTGGCATTTGGGCGATTGCTCATTATAAAACCGCGGCAGCGGGCCGCTATTGCCCGGTCGGAAAAGATATTCCGTGATCATCAGGCGGTGCGTTTGGCGATTGCCGGCAGCTACGGCAAAACCAGCATGAAAGAATTGCTTTTGACGGTGCTCGGCGAAGCCAGGGACGTCGCAGCTACGCCTGCCAATAAAAATGTACCCATTTCGCACGCTCATTTCGCCGAAAAGTTAACCGGCCAAGAAGACATTTTGATTATAGAATACGGCGAGGGTGCACCCGGTGACGTGGCCCGATTTGCCAAAATTACCCATCCCACGCATGCGATTATTACAGGTATCGCGCCTGCGCACCTGGATCGTTATAAGACTGTCCAACGCGCCGCTGCCGACATCTTTTCGGTAGGCAAATACGTTGACCCATCACAGGTGTACGTAAATGGAGAATCGCCATTTACGGCCGATTACCTCAAGGCTCATCCAGCCTATAATGCATATAGCGAGAGCGGTGTTCTAGGCTGGAAAGCCAGCGACGTAACTGTTGGCGTAGACGGTGTCCGGTTTACGCTGAAAAAAGATAAAAAAATACTGCAATTGCACAGCAAACTTGTCGGCCGGCACCATGTGGGACCGCTGGCCTTGGCGGCCGCACTGGCTGACTTGTTCGGCCTTAGCGAAAAACAGATTGCTGCCGGAATTGCCAAAACCGCACCGTTTGAACACCGCATGCAACCCTACGAAACCGCTGGCGCGTGGGTTATCGACGACACCTACAACGGTAACATCGAAGGTATCCGCGCCGGTACGCGAGCACTTGCAGATCTGTCGGCCCGCCGCAAAATTTACATTACCCCAGGACTGGTTGATCAAGGGCGCGAGACGCGTCGCGTCCACGAAGAAATGGGCCGCTTGATCGCAGCAGCAAAGCCCGACATTGTGGTACTTATGCAAAATTCCACTACGCAGCATATATTGAAGGGCCTCAAAGAGGCCGGATATGCCAAAGAAATTCGTCTGGAAGACGATCCGCTCGATTTTTACAGCAATCTCGCTTCATTTGTGGCAGCGGGCGATGTCGTGCTTATGCAGAACGACTGGACCGACAACTACGCGTAGGAATAGGCACGGACGGGGATATGTCTCTCCGTACTAAGCCTCCTCGCCACGCTCAGTCCGGAAGCGTACGGAGAGACATATCCCCGTCCGTGCTATACTTAATCCTATGAAAAAGCCGATCGTCGCAGTTGTTTTTGGCTCGCGTTCTACCGAGCACGATATCTCTGTTTTGACGGCGCTTGCTTCGGTTATTAAGCCGCTTGAACTGTCCAAAAAATATACCGTTTTACCAGTTTACATCGCCAAAACAGGCAAATGGTATGTCGGCGACGAATTTAAAAAGATTGCCACATTTCAGACTGAAGATCTGGAAGATCTTTTGGCTAAAAAACAACCCGTATCGCTGCTGTTCGATAATGGCCTGAGGCTCATCGAACGCGGCCGTTTAGGCCGTGACGTAATCCATTGTCCCGATGTGGTATTTCCGGCCACGCATGGTACCCATGGTGAGGATGGTGAGCTTATGGCAATCTGCGAAATGGCGAACGTGCCCTATGTTGGCTGCGACATGGAATCGAGCGTGATCGCTATGGACAAAATCCTCGCCAAACAGGTAGCTGTTGCTCATCATATTCCTACGGCAAAATTTGTCAGCTTTACCAAGATAGCTTACGAATCCGGTTCCGAGGAATGGCACAAAAAAATCAACAAAGAACTCAGGTACCCGGTGTTCGTAAAACCGGCACATCTGGGATCCAGTATCGGCATTAGCCGCGTAACACACAAAAAAGACCTGGCCAACGCTATAGAAGTGGCGCTGCATTACGACACGAGCGCGCTTGTCGAAGAAGGGGTCGAAAACTTGATCGAAGTCACCCTGCCTGTGATGGGTAACGAACGCCTGCATCCAGCGCTTCTGGAAGAACCGTTACTAAAATCTGAAGATTTCTTTGATTTTGATACCAAATACATGCAGGGCGGCAAAGGTAAGGGCAAGGGGCAGGGGATGAGTGGCGGCCAAGACAAAGAGGCCCAAGGCGCCCAGGGCTACAGCCGCATGCCTGCCGAACTGCCCAAAGGGTTGTATGAAGAAGCGGAAAGCATCGGCCTGGCCGTATACCGCGCTCTGGGCTGCAGCGGTATTGCCCGTATCGATATGCTGATCGATAGCAAGGCTAAGCAAGTATATTTTAATGAAGTTAACCCCCTGCCGGGTAGTTTGTATGCCCATAACTGGAGCCGGGCGGGCGTCTCTACTGTGAATCTTGTCGAGAAACTTATAAAACTGGCCGAAGAACGGTTCGCCAAAAAACAAAACCTGACCACCAGTTTCTCGACCAACTACCTGCAGCAATTTTAGGAGCGCAGAAGGGAGCCTGGAGTTATGAAGCTTTTTCTGCGGACACCGCAAATATTTTCTTGGCTGGCCCGTCCGCAACTGGTGATCGGTTTCGCAGTGCTGTGCCTGGGTATGAGTGCGGCTGGTGCCTGGGAGCGTCAGGTGAATACTTCAGTGATGCCATTTTTAAAACCTCACACGCTTCCGGAGCAGGAGCTCCGGACTCAGAATACGCCGTCATTGTGCGTGCCGATGCCCTGTATCGCACTCACATTTGATGACGGACCCAATGAACAGATCACGCCTCAGATTCTTGACCTGCTGGCCAAATATCAGGTGCGCGCCACTTTCTTTGTTGTTGGTTCGCATGTGGTCGGTCACGAACCGATCCTAAAACGCATTCATAATGATCGGCATGAAATCGGCAATCACAGCTGGAGCCATCCCGATTTTTCGACGCTTTCGCCCGAAGACATGGAACTGCAGCTGTCCCGTACACAGCGCGCCATTACTGAAGCTGGGGTGCCTGCGCCCAAGATACTGCGTCCGCCCTACGGGGTCGTTAACGAAATGGTCGCCGCCCACAATCATCTTTCGATCGTCCGCTGGAATGTCGACCCAGAAGATTGGAAGGAAAAAAATCCGGCCAAAGTTGCCCAGCGTATAATCCAGGCTGCGCGGCCAGGCGCGATCATACTGCTGCATGATACCCATTCATCATCGGTAGGCGCAATCGATCAGGCCGTCCCGGTGCTCAAACAGCAGTACCAATTAGTTACGGTCAGTCAGCTGCTTAATCTTTCCCCCGGCGACCAGGGGCAATTCTTTGGCCACTGACCCATCTTCGATGGGGGTCGGTCCATAACCTATGCCCGTGAGCCGCTGTTGGTGGCTGTGGCTGATTTTTACATCGGTCAGACTCCACGCCGCCAGCCAAAGGAGTTAAAGTCCGGGCGACTCATGGTATAATCAAATTAATTAACCTATTGCAACATATCAAATTTATTATGCAAGCAATCACCGGCCTTGGCTCTAAATTTTTGCTCGCCCAGTAGGGGCGTTTTCTTCTTGCATCAGATATAATAATCGTAAAAGACCTATCAAACTGAGGAGTTTATAACGTGAAGCGCTACAATCCCAAAGAAATCGAGCCGAAATGGCAGCAGCAATGGGAGCAGGACAAATTATACGAAGCCAGCGAAGATGCGACGAAACCAAAAAAATATATTTTGGAGTATTTTCCATACCCAAGCGGGGCTGCGATGCATGTCGGTCACGTGCGCAATTACACAATCGGTGATGCGCTGACACGCTTTGCCCGTATGCAGGGTTACAATGTGCTGCATCCGATGGGCTGGGATGCATTTGGTCTGCCTGCTGAAAATTATGCTATCAAAACCGGTATCAGCCCGCAGCAGGCAATCGCCCAAAATACCGCCCGGTTCAAAAAACAGCTGACACAGATGGGATTTGGCTATGACTGGTCGCGCGAATTTGCCAGTTCCGACCCCGAATATTACAGGTGGACGCAGTGGTTCTTCTTGCTCTTATACAAACGCGGCCTGGCGTATCGCAAGGAAAGTCTACAATGGTGGTGTCCTGTTGATAAAACCGTGCTGGCCAACGAGCAGGTCGAAAACGGCGTCTGCTGGCGCTGCGGCAGTATAGTCGAAAAGAAAGCCTTGCCGCAGTGGTTCTTTAAAATAACCGATTACGCCGACCGTTTAGCGGCCGATTTGGACGACCTGAACTGGACTGATTCGATCAAGAGCATGCAGCGTAATTGGATTGGGTGCAGCAAGGGTGCAGAAGTTCATTTTGCCGTCGAAGGCAGCGGCCAGGTCATTACCGTATTCACCACCCGCCCCGATACACTGTACGGCGCAACCTTTATAGTGATGGCGCCGGAAGCACCGCTGACCACCCAAATCACTACCGATGACCAGCGGGGGGCCGTCGCTGACTACATCAAACAAACCCAGGCCAAAAGCGACATTGAACGCCAAGAAACTAATCGCGAAAAAACAGGCGTCTTTACCGGTGCGTATGCCATAAATCCAATCAATGGCGAGCGTATTCCCATCTGGACTGCCGACTATGTATTGGCTGGCTACGGAACGGGCGCCATTATGGCTGTGCCTGCGCATGACGAACGCGACTGGGCATTTGCCAAAAAATTCGACCTGCCCATCCGGCGCGTGGTACAAAACGACGAGCCTGATGACCAATGCGCACACGGTGAAGGCACGATGATCAATTCCGGCGAATACGACGGCTTGGAAACCAGCGAAGCACGCGAAAAAATCGTTGCCGACCTGGCCCGAAAAGGCATCGGCAGTGAACGCATCAATTACAAGATCCGGGACTGGCTGATCAGTCGTCAACGCTACTGGGGCGCACCGATTCCCATGATTCACTGCGAAAAGTGCGGCAGCGTACCCGTTCCCGAAGACCAGTTGCCAGTGGTTTTGCCTGATATGCAGAGTTTTGAGCCGTCGGGCGACGGCCGCAGCCCGTTGGCCCGTGTCGAAGAATTCGTAAACACGGCTTGTCCGCAGTGCGCCGGCCCTGCCATGCGCGAAACCGACACCATGGACGGCTTTGCCTGTTCCAGCTGGTATTTCCTGCGGTTCGCCGATCCGCACAACGCCGACAAGCCATTTGATGCTGAAAAAGTAAAACATTGGCTGCCGGTCGACGACTATATCGGCGGCGCCGAGCATGCCGTTATGCACTTGCTGTATGCCCGCATGTGGACCAAAGTGATGCAAGACGAAGGTCTGATTAATTTTAATGAACCTTTCAAAACGCTGCGCAATCAGGGTATGATCCTGGCCCCGGACGGCCAAAAAATGAGCAAGAGCAAGGGCAACACCATCGAACCGGACGGCTTGATCGAGCAAGGCTACGGCGCCGATGCCATACGTATTATGGAGCTATTTATCGGTCCCTGGAATCAGTCCGCCGCTTGGAGTGTCGAAGGCATGGGTGGCAGTTTCCGCTTTTTGCAGCGCACTTGGGCATTGACGCAGGAAGTGATTGAATCTGCGGGCGGCAGCGACGAGCATATCATCGTCAAAGACGACGAACTAAAACGAGTCATTCACCGTGCGGTTCATCGGGTAAGCAAAGACCTAGAAGAAATGGGCTTTAACACCGCAATCGCTGCCCTTATGGAGGCATTGAATCAACTCTACAAACTCAAGCTAACTATTCCTATGGGCGTCCACGGTGACACGTGGTACTGGGCAATGGAGACGTTTCTGCAGTTGCTTGCGCCGTTTGCGCCGCATATGACCGAAGAATTGTGGGAGCAGCTGCACCATGAGGACTCTATTCACTTGAGCAGCTGGCCCACGTACGATGAAAAATATCTCGTCAGCGATACGTTAACGATTGTGGTGCAGGTAAATGGCAAAGTCCGCGCACAGGTCCAAGTGCCTGCCGACGCCAGCAAAGATCAAATTATTAAGGCCGCAGGGGCCGATCCAAAAGCTGCCGAATACCTGGCCGGCAAGGAAATCCGCAAAACCATTTTTGTTCCTGGCAAATTAGTCAGTTTTGTTGTGACATAGACGAATCTAGACTCGGCATGCCCGGCGCGATAACCAGATCGGCCTGAGCGGGTGGTCTCATATCTTCCGGACGGTGCTCGGGAGAGGTAGAGCCAGTGATAAGTACCATAGTTGCTACGCCTACGCCTAAGGCTGCTGCGGTTCGCATAAGGACACTGGTTCGATCGCTACCTTGCTCAATTTCCTCTCCGGTCTCAGCCGGGGCGGCAGGGTTGGCGGCTGCTTTTTGTTCTTCTGCTTCAGCGGCCAAGCGGGCGAGAATGTCGGAGAGGCGTTTTTGTTGTGTATTGGTAGTGTCACTAAACCGGTGTGCGCCGCTATATTTGAAGGCATCGCTAGAATTTGTCGCGAGTTGTCCGGCGGCTTTATTTACTGAGCTACAGATATGTTTCAGACCTTTTTCGGAATTAACGCCCGGGTCGTCTTCGAGCGATCTAATGATGTGACTGACTGTATGCTCACTGTTCTTGGTATGCGTGCCTTTCGCCATGATGTGCTATGCTCCAAAATTACCGAACAAGTGTACTACAGGCTTGTTCGAGTGGCCAGAACCATGTAGAATTTTGTCTTTATGCTATACAGACGATCATTTGACGAACCACCTATAAGCAAAGAAGAGGCCGCAGAAGCCGGCCAATTATTTACTGCGACTTTCGATGAGATGTACCAAGGCGATGATGCCGATGCGCTACTTGGCAAGGATGCCCTGCAGGCTTGGTTCGAACCACCTGAAGCCCAGACCAAATTCAGTGAACGAGTGGCTACTGCCTCGGCCTCGTATAAAATGGAGCAGCAAATGGGTCTTAATAACTTGCCAGTGGGCGTTGATGAGATTACGCGGCTCGGAGCCTTAATACGGGACGGTATTATTCTGTGACCTTAGGCGGGCACGGATTTTCTCCAGCAATTTAGCAGTAGGGAATTGCTATGCTAAAAGAAGCTTGAGGCTCACCCCTTGAGATTGCTGCACAAATCGGATATAATGACTAGCAAGTTATTAAGAAATAACAGATCAACAGGTTAAGGAGTTCCCCTTCCAATGGGTAAACCAAAGAAACGTACATCGGACCGTCGCTCTCGTACGGGCGACGCCCACCACCGGCTCAAGTTGGCCGAGGCGGTTAACGCAAAATCACCCGTTAAAGTTTTTACCACCGCCAAAAAAAGCGGTAAGAAGCTTACGGCTAGCATCAAAGCAGTTACAGCAAAGGCTAAAACTACAGCCAAAGCTGCTTAATTTCCACTTCGGTGGGTAAATGTAAGGAAAGAATTTAACAATATGGCATCAAACCGTCACCTTGGTCGCATCATTGCACTACAGACACTCTACGAAGAAGATTTTCGTCGCGGGGCGGGTGATGCAGATGTCAGTCTTGACGCCATATTGACGCGCAACATTACCCGTTATGAGGGCACGGTCGAAGATAAAGACTTCATCGACCGCTTGGTGCGCGGTGTACACGCCAAAGCAGCAGAGCTTGATGAGCGTCTGCAGCCCATCGCTCCCGAATGGCCGATTGATCAGATCGCCCGCATGGATCGGGTAGTTTTGCGCATGGGTCTGTATGAACTTTTGTACGAACCGGATGTACCGCCAAAGGTGGTCATCAACGAAGCAGTGGAATTGGCCAAAGCCTTCGGCAGTGAAAACTCATCCAAGTTCGTCAATGGTGTACTTGGTACGGCGCTGCGGCAGCGCGATGGCGACGACGCAGCCCCAGACGACACGACGGCCGCCGCCACGGATAGCACTGATGACGATGCGTCATCTGGAACGACCCAATCTGAGGATCCAAAGAAAGAAGGATAACGTCATGAAACGACCCAAGCCCATCCAAGGAATCCGCCGGTTTATCCCCGGTCGGCGTCCGACGATTCAGGAAGTGGTGCGTGAGACGACATCGGGTGGAATTATTTTCCGCCGTAATCCCAAAAAAGAGGGACGGCTGGAAATCTTATTGATTCAAGACGCTAAAAATCGCTGGACTATTCCAAAAGGTCACGTCGAACCAGATGAAGAGCCCAAGGCAACGGCCGAACGCGAAATCCGCGAAGAAACCGGCCTCCAGGAAATGAAGGTTTTTAACTGGCTGGGCAAAGTGAATTTCCGCTACCGCCGGGGACAGACGCTGGTGCTGATGACCATGCATATTTATCTGGTGCAGGGG
>JARIHD010000045.1 GCA_029288425.1 Candidatus Saccharimonadota bacterium | reverse complement strand
CATCCTGGACAACGCCATCAAATACAGCAAAGAAAACAGCGAAATCGTCATAAAATCATACCTCACTACCGGCGGCCTGGTCGAAACAACCATTCAGGACAACGGTGTCGGCATCCCCGAAAGCGCCATCGGCAATCTGTTCGACAAGTTCTACCGCGACTACCGTAATCGCACGCAAGTCGGCGGCACGGGCATGGGACTATACCTCAGCAAAGCTATCATCAGCGCGCACGGCGGCAACATCTGGGTTCGGTCCAAAGAAGGCCAGGGCAGTACCTTCGGCTTCACACTCATTCCATATGCCAACCTGGAAGAAGAAAAAAAGAACGACAAGACCGGCATCGTGCGCACCGCCCACGGCTGGATCAAAAACCATTCAATGTATCGGAGATAACGCATTATGGCACAAGTTTTTACCTCACCAAACCCTATCGGCAAAAAAGTCCTTTGCATGGAGGACGAACATTTTATTAGCGAGCTGTACGTCCGCGCGCTTAACAAAGCCGGTTATGACGTCACCGTAGAAGTCGACGGCCAAGAAGGTCTGCGGTTGGCGCAAACCGACCAGTTTGACATTATCTTGCTCGACCTCATGATTCCCACGATTACCGGCATTGAAGTGCTGCGTCATCTGCGCAACCCAGCCGAAACACCAAGGCTGCGGGCCAAAATCATTATCACCACCAATCTGGAGCAGCGCGAAGACATCCGCGCCGATATCGAAAAACAAGCCGACGGTTATTTGGTCAAGGCCGAAATCACCCCCCGCGAGCTGGTAGTATTTCTCGGTACTATCAAGTAAGAGTACAATAGAACCACTATGTCGGAGGATAAACCAACCACCGGTGTTTCGATCCATACCGGCTTTCCCAATCCGGGCGTCGACACCAGTTTGCGCAGCCTTGATCTCAACCAGCTTTTGGTTGAGCATACTGCCAGCACGTACTATTTTCGGGTGCGCGGCAGCCTATGGGAAGACAGCGGGGTCTTTGACGGTGACATCGCCTTGGTCGACCGTGCACTTCAGCCCTACCAGACCGATATCGTTATCTGGTGGAACCCGGGAGGCGAAGAATTTAACATATCCGCATACAAAAAGATGGCTAAAGACGGCCAGTTTTGGGGCGTCATAACCGCTACCATCCACCAGCACCGAAAGGTCAATACCAATGCCAAAATCTAAAGTGTTCGTGCTGATCGATTGCAACAATTTCTTTGTCAGCTGTGAACGGTTGTTCCGGCCGGATTTGGAAGGCAAGCCCGTCGTGGTGCTTTCCAGCAACGACGGCTGCGTGGTGGCGCGCAGCAACGAAGCCAAAGCTGCCGGCGTCCCGATGGGCGCGCCGGCCTTCAAACACCGCGAAACCTTTAAAAAACATAACATCGTCACATTTTCCGCCAATTTCGAACTGTACGGCGATATCAGCAAACGCACCATTTCGCTACTCACCACCATTACGCCGCGCATCGAAATATATTCGGTTGACGAGTCGTTTTTGGACATCAGCGCGCTGCCGATTACCGACTACGCCGAATGGGGCAGGGGGGTGCGCGCGTCTGTGCTGCAGCATATCGGGGTGCCGGTCTCGATCGGCATTGCACCGTCAAAAACGCTGGCCAAACTGGCCGCTGAGATCGCCAAACAAAACGACACGTATCAGGGGGCATTTAGTTTTATCGACCTGCCAGAGGAGCAAAAAGCCGATGCGCTGCGTCGCATGTCCATTGAACATATCTGGGGCGTCGGCCGCAAACTCGCACCGGTACTGCGATCGGAAGGAGTGAGTACGGCACTGGGGCTGATGAACCTGCGGCCGCAGCGCGCGCAACAGCTGATGGGTATTCACGGCCGGCAAATGGTGACCGAACTGCAGGGCACCGCCTGCTACCAGCTGACGCGCGAACACGCACCCGCCAAACAAATCCTGCGCTCCCGCACCTTCGGCGAAGATACCAGCCACGCCTATGCCCTGGAGGCCGCCATCGCCAATATGGCAACCCGCGCGGCGTACCAGTTGCGCAGCGAAAGACTGCTAGCCGGCCGCATCGGTTTATTCACCAATACCGACCGCCACAAACCGGGCTACCGCCGCTGGACACGTGAAATCCAGATGCCCATGCCCACCAATGACACCGGCCAAATCATCAGCTTGCTCGTAAAGAAACTTGGCGAATTTTACAGCGACAAACAAAAATACCACCAACTGGGCGTCTTTTTTTACGACCTCACCCCGGAAAGTGCACTGCAGACCGACATACTCGGTGATGTTACGCCCGACATGCACGACCGCGCTCAGTCACGTATGAAGGCAGTGGACGATATTAATCAGCGCTATGGCAGGGGCAAGATTTACTTTGCCGCCCAAGAACTAAACACTATCTGGCAGCCACGCCGCAAAACCGCGTCGCCGCGCTATGTTTCTAAATGGGGCGAAATCCCCGAGGCACGCATTGCATAACATGCAAGACAGTCTCAAAGATCACCGACTGAAAAAGGAAAACCCACGTAATTGGTTCCGCGGCCATCCTATTATTTCAGATCAGATTACACGTGAAGGCCTGGAGACAGTCTGCAGTGAGCTGGAGTGCGTGCTGGACAAGGGCATCAAGGGAGCGGTCGCCGAATTCGGCTGTTACGCGGGTACGACTAGCCTGTTTATCCGGCGTATCCTGGACGAACGGCACGAGTCTGCTACGCGCCCGTTCCATGTATATGATTCATTCGAAGGCCTGCCACCCAAAACCACTCAGGACAGCAATGCCGCTGGCGTCGACTTTACGGCAGGCAAACTCTACGTCAGCAAAAAAGACTTCATTGGTGAATTCAAAAGCGCTGGACTGCAGCTACCCGTCATCCGCAAAGGCTGGTTCGATCAGCTGGCTCAAACAGACGTCCCGACCCCCATTGCGTTCGCATTTCTGGACGGCGACTTTTATGGATCGATCATTAGTTCACTGCGGTTGGTGTGGCCCAATATGAGCCAAGGCGGTGTGATACTTATCGACGACTACCAGCGCGACACCCTACCCGGTGTGGAGCGCGCCGTCCGCGACTTTTTACAAGGAAAAACCATTAAGCGCTTGCGCGTCCGCGCCAATATCGCCATCATAGAACTATGAAATTACATCTGATAACCGTCGGCGAACCCAAACTGCCGTATGCCAAAATGGGTTGGCAGGAATACCTGGCACGCCTGCGACATTACCACACCGTGCGCATCACGCACGTGCCGGACAAATGGGCATATGACGCAGCATACTTATTGCAAGCGGCAGGGACAGGCAGCTACAAAATCGCCCTTGTGATCGGCGGCCAACAGTTCACCAGCCCGGAACTGGCCGCATTCCTGGAAAAGAGGGCGGTCGACGCCCGAGAAGTCTGCTTGCTTATCGGCGGACCGGAAGGCCTGCCGGCCGAAGTTATCCAAAAAACCGACCTGCAGCTAGGCCTGTCTAAATTAACCTTTCCACACGACCTAGCCATGGTCATTTTGCTTGAAACATTGTACCGCGCCAGCACTATCAGTGCCGGGCAGCCATATCACAAATAACTAGCAGGACTGGCCGGTTTCGCTCTTTAGCCGCTGGGCAATGTCAGACATTACCTGCATATAATGTTCAGCGTCAGTGTGGTCCGCAGGAGGAGGCATCAAGGGATCTGCAACAAATTTGCAGACATTTGCGGTGCTAAGGCTCACGAGCAAGTCGGAATACAATACTACATCACCGCCATCGGCAGAAGTCATCTTGTAAGATGCCGGGTCCCTTTGGCCGCTCGGTGGTTCGCAGGAAATACCGTAATTTCGTGCTACCGAGGCGGCGTTTTGCAGTACCGCAACAGTTACGCCCGTCTTCGAGCCATAGCCTTTGGACGCCCGGTAGGCCTCTAGGCTGGCCTCGGCCCGGAGTTCAGCATCGCAAACACCTAAAGCACCGAGCACTCGTGCATCTTTATAGGCGCGCAGTTTGACTTGGGTAGGGTCGGGGGGCAGGTGGGGCTCCGCCAGCCGGTCGGTAATGACCCACCCCAGTGCGGCCAGGATCGCCGTCCCCAGGGCAATATCCATTCCGTAACGGCGGATGCGACGCCGAAGATTCCAGTGCGGGTCCTTGGCAGAAGTTAGGTCGATATTTTCTGCGATCTCGTCAAAAATCCGCCGCTCTTGCTCATTCATACCGCCTTGGTCGGGTGTCAGACTCATAGACGGTTATTATACCATCGACCTCGACTTACTATGAGCGTAAACGATCAGAGCGCTAGATTTGTTCGGCAAATACAACCGTGCGGTCTTTGTAATGATTGTTAGTGCGGTCGATCTCTCCGCTGCAGGTGATAAGGTTCAGGCCGGGCTTGCCTGGAGTAACGGGAGTAAGTACGGCAGCCATGTCTACTTTATCGGCCGCGTACGAGGCCTTTTTGACCACCTTATAGGTATATGTCTTGCCGTCACCGCGGTCGATCTTCATCTGGTCACCGGCCGCCAGCATATGTAATTTATAAAAGACACCGGTTTTGGTAGGACCGGAAACATGGCCGTCAATTACCATGGCACCCGCTTCGCCGGGCTTGGAACTCTCACTATACCAGCCAGCATCAAAAATATTGGCTGGCGTGGCAAGCTGGTTATTGGCCTTGATGCCGAGTCGTACCACACGGGCTTTTACGCCGATTTTATCAATCGTAATGGTGCGCGGCAGGTCCGCAGCCACCGTATACTTGCTCACGTCAGGCGAGCTTGTTTCGGCAGGAATATCCGGGGCATCCGTGCCGCTATGAGCAGTCGACTGCGACGCCGCTGCGAGTTCGGTCGTCTTTGCCGCCACCTCTTTATTGACCCGCAGGCCATGCAGGCCGACCCCCAATCCGCCCAGGACCACCATAACGGCAGCTACGGTAGTTAGTGAACGGATATTGAAGGCATTGCGTATTTTGCGCGCAGTCCCGACGGGCGGGGCAATGAGAGGCGCCTGTACGCCCTGTCGCTTGAGCACCCGTGACGGCGATTTTCGTGTATGTACCATTGCTGCGACCTGCGGCTGCCGTGGGGCAGGCGGACGGATATCCGGAGAAATAACCTTTATTTTTGGCTGCGTCATTGTGGCTGTGGCCCCAGGGAATGATGAAGCAGCCGGCTGGGCCAGTGGCTGCACGCGGACCGGCGGGCGGATATCACTAATAACACCGCCGCGAGCGTGACCAACAAATCGGCGCTCATAATCTGAGCGCCGACTCTGTATTCGCAGCCTTCCTTGAAATTTGGGGCTATCGAGGCCGGTCCGTCCCTCAATCATACTTTTGAGTATACGGGCTCGGCCGATAAAACACTAGCGTCTTCGTGCCGTAGCTTTGGCAGGCCGCATGCGGCGGGCCAAGAAGAACAATGCACCGCCTGCAGCTACCATCGCGAGCGCGCTGGTAAGCGGGCTGGCCTGGATCATCGAGAATCCGGTGTCCGGGCTGGTTGGCACGTTCATAACCGTCAGGGTTACGTCATTGCCCGTGCCGCCGACATAGCTGACTTTGTAGACGTAGCCATTCGCGGTAAAGGTCGCGCCTTCTGCCAGGTTGGTAAATGTGCTGGATATGGCATCGTTTCCATCATTGTCGATAATTGTGTATGTCTGACCTTTCACCGGTTTGAAGCCGTTAAACAAGGTGACGGTGAGGTTTCCACCCAGCTGCACCGTACCGGTTACTTTAATCTGGTCGTAACCACTACAAGCAGCGGTACCACCTACTTCGAATTCGTAGGTCGAGCCAGCGTTAAAGATCAAATCTCCCGAGCTCAAACAACCTGGGCTCAAACCGGGGGCCACCTTACCAAATACGTTCAGTGCGCCAACCTTTCCAGTTCCTTTAAGGATACCGCCAGTACCGACTGTCGTGTCGCCACGGACACCTTTGATGATATAGGTTTGATTATTTAGGACACTAACGGCGGTATTCGGCTGGCTGTCGCCTTCTTCAACCGTAAAGGTTTCGGCGGCGGCTTTGTAGGTACCATTGGGAGTTTTCGTCGTGTTGCTCGAACCGGCAAGTACCAAGGAACCCTCTGAGCCACCTTTTACGGTGATGGTATAGTCCCCGCTCAAGGCGCCGGTAAGTTTCAATTCGTTTGCTGGTGACACAACCGTGTTGGCCGTAAGTGTGACCGCACCGCTTAGAATAGCTTTGGCTACGGTAGTATCGCCGGCACCACCCATTCCACAAGCAGGAACGGCGACAATCGCACCAAAGCCATCACCGCTACCGCCTACGGAGATTGGGTTCGAAACAGTCGCGCCGTTCAGGCCGCAAAGATTTAAAGTACCGCCGCTGGCAACCGTAATTGCACCGCTCGTTCCCAAGCTGTCAGCCTTGTCCATAGAAACCGAACCTGACGCACCAATTGTGGTGGTACCCGTACGGCTAGGGCTGGACTGTGATAGGATCAAGTCGCCGTTAGCGATCAAGTTACCGCTACCCGAAATGACACTGTTGGCAAAAACACCCAGGGCCGCCGTAACGGTCAAATTCGATGAGCCCAAGGAAATGTTTTTAGGCGCGATAAACGTACCTACATCGACCGACGACGTACCGCTCCAGGTCTGAGAAGCGCCAAGAGTCAAAGGCACTTTCAGGCTGACAGGTGCGTTAGCGACAACTCCACCGGTAATCGTAAGTGCATTACCCGTTATCTCGAAACTATAACCATTGGCGTTCGTGCCGGTATAGGTAATTGTCGCTACCGATAGGCTGGTGATGTCGTTATTAAGTGTCTTATATGCCGATAGGCTGGTGACATCAAACGTGATGTTGTCGCCGGTCTGAGGCACGCCACCGCCACAACCCGACCAGTTCCCGGCTGTGTTGAAATTGTCGTTCGACGCACCTGTCCAGGTACATGTAGCCGCAAAAACTTGGGCAACATTGAGCGACATAATACCGGCCACACTGAGGAGCAGTGCTGCCAGAAATGCTTTTACTCTTTTCATTTTTATCTCACTTTTTATTATTGTTTTGTACTTTCATTGTTGCTTTTTATAACACGGCTGTCAATGGGGTTATGTTTCGCATACTGTGGACAACTATTTTTAACTCTCATTGAATGTTCATCATATAGAATATCCGGTTAAGATACATAAATTTGGAGGAAATAGTGCTAAAAGAACTCTCGCCAGCCGACCTCGATCATATGGCCCATAAGATCAAGCACGAGCCATACCCCGGCTATCCGTCGCTTGAAAACCGTCTTAGAATCGAGCACATTCAGCGACACGGCAATCGCCTTATAATACCGGAAGGGCCATGGCAGGTAAAACCGCATGCCAATCGTCGTGGTAAGCCCGCGCACTTATTAGATGTTGAGGTGCCGAATGATATCAGCCAATTCATCGAGCAGTCACGCGCCGAACGCTGGGCTGCCCAAGGAATACTTCTTGATCAATACAACCGGCCCATACATCCTTACTGGCGGCAGATTTTAAGCGATCCTCGCCTGGGGCTGCCCACCGGAATCGGCTTCTTCTACCGTTATGGGCCCAACATGACGGTTGATCCGATAATTTACCGGAACGCATCCGGCCCATTGGAATTCCTGCTCATTAGGCGCGCGGATAACCTGGAGTGGGGAGCCGCCGGCGGGTTCGAAGACGAAACCGATACGGACTCGATTTTTACCGGACTCCGTGAAACATGCGAAGAGGCGGGCCTGACGGTCCCCCTTAAATCGGCAGAACTAATCCATGAATCAGCTCCAGTAGGCCGACGGACGACAATTCATGCCTGGACCGGCAATAAAGCGTATTTGATGCATTGTGACCAGGAATATTTGTATGACGTCGCCCCGACAGCCGGCGACGACGCCATAGATGTCGGTTGGTTTACGCGGGAGGCCATGAATCGGCTCCGAATGTTTGACGATCATCCAATGTACATAGAAACCGCCATGGCCAGACTCGCAATACTCGCCAGATAACCTGCTATAAACACCGAATCAGCGCCAAATGATGGCGACGCCATGCCCGGATGTTATCCAGCTGTTGACTGAAAGATTAAAAATGCGTCGTTCGGATTCGGCGACTGCAGGGAACAGATTCCCCAGGAATGGTTTGACCGAGAAGCGCCAATTATCCTGTTCGTCAAAACCGGACAGGTCAATGGTTATAGTGTTGAGATACATTAGACTGGGCGCTTCCCAAAAGGCGTAGTGGCCGCCAATATCCAAATCCATGGTTGCGCGGATTTCATAAACCGCATCACTATCACTAAACATATCCGGTAAGGTAACTTCCAGAATGCGACAGCTATTGGGATCCAGCTGCCAAACGCCCTCGAGCAAAGTTTCAGTCTCCTGTTTGCTGAGCTCTGTAAACGCCAGAACTTTTGATATGTCTTTTTGCGCACTATGGACCATAAGGCGCCAATCACTCATAGAAGTTTCGTTCAATAAGTCTGCACTATGATCAAACTGGATTATATCGTCGACCAGACCGGTCGCCATGAGCGTACCTGTATCAAGGGGTGACGCACATGCCCCCAGTCTGAATACGGTCTTGGTAGTCTTGAACCGGTACCTAAACACAAATTTATACCACGCCGGACCACGTTCACTGGGGCTGAGTGAGCACATATAGTCAACATCAAGCAGTGGTGATCTGTTACGTCCCAATGTCTGCAAAATCTTTGAACCGTTTTCACCCAAAGAATAAAGGCCGGTAAGGCTTTCGGATGCGGCATTTCTGAGCGCCCGCAAATGGTCTGGCGTAGGCTGCTCGGCAACCGGTGAGACCGTGCGGCTGAGCAATGTTGTTTTTTCCTCAGTGCGGCTCAGGTGATGGGCGAGTTCTTTAAGGGCCCGGGTTTCATACGCTTTAATCGTATCGGGGTGGCGCCCCAAAAGAAGCGCTAGATCTTCGCGGCGCTCGGTCAAGGTCTGGCGGCCGCCGCTCAGATTGATAGCAAAGGCATGTCTAAGGGCGTCTACCATCGGCCCCATTCCCAATTTTTCTATTTCATAGAGCAGGTAGGCGTGCAGCTGGCCGGCAGAAAGTTCCTTTTCGGGCAATCCAATATGCCGGGCCACAATTTTTTTGAGCTGCACCGCCTCTTCAAGCTTCCAGAGGGTGAGTCCTTGACCTTTACGAAACCGTAGCAGCTCACCAAGAAGCAGATCCGCCGACAAGTGTTCCTTGTTTTTTCCTGTTTTTCTCATGATAACTCCATCTTTCCTTCACTATATCATGGGGATTCTTCATGATATTTCTGCTTTCATTGAAAATAACCGACCCGTAAGCTGGGACTATAAAGGAGTTGCTTATGAAAACTAAAGACTACACACGCGTAATTCGACTCCAGGACATGCCTACGGGCGGTTCGGACCTGCTGCTAAAAAAGGACGTTACCGTCATGCAAAACGTGCTGCAGAAAGTGCTGGCCCTGCGGCCGGTGACCTGGCACTGGAAGACAAGCCAAGATGACAAGGTAACCCAATATGGCTTTATCGCCCAGGAGGTAGAAAAGCTTTTTCCGGATGTAATCAAAGACGGGCAATGGCACGGCACGGATGCCAAGGTCATGTCGACACACGATCTGCTGCCATATGCTATCGAGGCAATAAAGGAACAGCAGCGAACTATCGATAATACCGAAAGAGAACTCGATATTCTAAAGACCGAATTGCTTAAACTCAAACAGCGCCTTAGCAAAAAACCGGTCGAATAACGGGAAGCCACGATGACCAATCTTGAGGAATCCGGTCATGAAAATCCAAACGCCAGTGCACGGGAGGCCAATGACTGCTGTCTCTTATACACATCTGACGCTGCCGACGATCTTACGCGTGTAGATCTCGG
>JARIHD010000036.1 GCA_029288425.1 Candidatus Saccharimonadota bacterium | reverse complement strand
ATAAGAGACAGCCTGGTGGTAGCGAGATCAAGGTCACGGTAGCCAAGTGGTATCGCCCCAATGGTCAGAATATTCACAAAAAAGGTATTACACCCGACAAAGAAATTAAGATGACTGACGAAGATTACAAAAATAACAAAGATCCGCAAAAAGACGCAGCGCTAGAATTTCTGCGGACCAAGTAGTTTGATGTAAGCTGAAACATATTATTGACACAAACGTAACATTGTGCTAATGTTATTATTACCACTAGTTAACAAAAATTATGTCAGAAAAAAGCCATCATTCTCAGTATCCAGAACAAAACGCCGGCAGGAAAAAGACCCGCCGAATTGTCGCAAAAGTAGGCAGCCTTGTCGCTGGCGGCGCGGTGGCTACCGGTTTAATCCTTGGCGTCGGCGGCGAACTGGGTAAAACCGAAGTTGCCGGCAAAGCCTCTGTAAGTAATGAAGCTCCGCAAATGAGTGCTGAACAGCTTTTAGGCGATGCAGAAAAATACGCCCTAAGTGACGAGCGCAACAAAGTGATTGCCGAAAAGTTTGACGATATTTCATTGAGGGTTTTAGAGCGTGCCAAGTCGGACCCAGGCAGCAAGTACGAGCCTAAGGGTGAAAGGTGGGGAGAATTAACAAGTAACTTCCAATTGGGCGCCACAACCTATACCCTTAAAATCAATGTGGCCAAAAACTCCGTCTCAAGATCTAATCCTTATACCGTTGAGCGTGAACATAAAGGCCTGTCCCTTGGGGTTAAAAAGCCCACAGGACGACCAGGCGAGACAAAAGGGGAAGAGGCGAGTATTAGCCAGGAGTTTAAGGCGGAGAATGACTTTGTTACTCCTTGGACTACCGGTATTGGTGAGGGCGTTTCAGATGATGAAGGACATGGCGCGGGTAGCTTTCGAGAGGCCAGCGTGGAAAGAGCCAAGCAGGATATGCTTTCCGCTCGCGATATTGCCGAAATAGATCAAGCCGCCATAAGCCGCATCGATCTCATGACGATGCAGGCCGGAATTTAATATTCCCCGTTAGTTTCCTTGCGATTCTGAGTATTGTAGGGTACTATAGTGCGTAAAGTGAGTAAATGAGGTGTAAGGTGGCAAGGCCTACAAAGTATATTTTTGTAACTGGTGGTGTGCTTTCTGGTTTAGGAAAGGGTATCACCGCCGCCTCCATCGCCAATACACTCAAAGCCCGCGGACTAAGTGTCAACATCCAAAAATGTGACCCGTACCTGAACGTAGATGCCGGTACGCTTAATCCTCGTGAACATGGCGAGTGTTTTGTGACGAAAGATGGAGCGGAAACGGACCTTGATTTAGGTCATTATGAACGATTCCTGGATCAGGAATTAACGCAGGCTAGTTCACTTATGTCGGGCCGCGTTTTGTTGAAAGTTATCGAAGACGAACGGGCTGGCAAATACGAAGGTCAATCAGTTCAGATCGTGCCGCATGTTATGGCGGTTATCCAGGACTACATTCGCGCTGCGGCCGAAGGTTTTGACGTGCATATAGTCGAGATTGGTGGAACGGTCGGTGATCTGGAGAGCCAAAGTTTCTTGGAGGCAATCCGCGAATTTGGCCTCCGCATCGGTCTGGAAAATTGTCTGTACGTGCATGTCGTGTACATGCCATACCTGGGCGCAAGCAATGAAGTTAAAACCAAGCCTGCTCAAAATGCCGTGCGTGATCTGCGCGGTATGGGTATTGCGCCCGACATTTTGGTGGCTCGCACCGAACAGCCCGCACCAGAAAGCATCAAGCGCAAATTGGCTCTGTTTTGCGGTGTCAGCGAAGAAGCGATCGCGCTCCTCCCCAATGCGCCAACTATTTACCAGGTACCGCTCACGCTGGAAGATTCAGGGTTGTCGTCGGTTATTTGTAAACGGCTCGGGCTGGAAGAAGTGCAGCAGCCGGACTTTAGCGAATGGCGGGAATTGGTCGCGAGCGCGGTCAATCACCAGGATAAAAAGGTTCGTGTTGGTGTAGTGGCCAAATATTTAGACAATCTGGATACGTATATGTCGGTTTTTGAGGCGCTGCGTTCCGCAGCATGGGCAAATGACACTGGTATAGCGATAACCTGGATTGACGCCGAAAAATTAGAGTCCCCAGAAGACGCCCAAGAGGCATTAAAAGAAGTGGACGGTATTGTCGTGCCGGGTGGATTTGGCACACGCGGTATCGAGGGTAAGATTTGTGCCGCGCAGTATGCGCTAAAGAGCCGCTTTCCGTTTTTGGGTATCTGTTTGGGCCTGCAAATGGGGGTTATCGCTGCCGCCCGCAATTATGGCATTACCGACGCGACTACGGCCGAAGTTGATGCGAGCGGTAAAAACGTCGTCATCAACACTATGGCCGACCAGCACGGTAAAGAAAACACCGGCGGTACCATGCGTCTTGGCGATTATCCCTGCGTCATTGCTCCGGACAGCCTAATTGCAAAGCTATACGGACAAACCGATATTATTGAACGTCACCGTCACCGCTACGAGTGCAGTAACGCGTACCGCGACCAGTATGAATCCTGGGGTATCCGTCCTGCCGGATTATCTCCTGATGGTCATTTGATTGAAATGATCGAAGCTATTGATCATCCGTTCTTTGTGGCCAGTCAATTCCACCCTGAATTTAAGTCGCGGCCAAATAGGCCACATCCGATGTTTGACGGTTTTATCAAAAGCCTATTGCCATAGGTCGGGGAATAGCGTAGCTTAGGACGTATGGATACAACAACTGCCCAGCCGCCACTCCACCCCAAAAGAATTCTTTTTGTCGAGGACGATGACGCGCTTGCCAGTGTGTATATGGTGCGACTCGAGGCCGAGGGCTTCGAGGTTCACCGTGTGGCAAACGGAGAAGACGCGCTCGCTGCCGCAGTAAGCTTCAAGCCTGATCTGGTGTTGCTTGATGTAATGATGCCTAAGATCGGCGGTTTCGACGTATTGGATATTTTGCGTAATACTCCCGAAACGGCTAATCTGAAGGTCGTTATGCTGACCGCCCTTAGCCAAGATAGCGACAAAAAACGTGCTGAGGCCTTGGGTGTCGACGATTATTTGGTCAAATCACAGGTTGTTATTACCGAAGTAATTGATCGTATCAAAAAACATCTAGGTGTTTCCTAGATATCCAGCTAATTGGCAGGTTGGACTAGTATATTAGCTGGCTGTGGCGCCGTTCATGCGGCGCTTTTAATAAGTTTTTTAGATTGTGTTCCAACTGCAGTGTAAAGAGTATTATGCTTACGCATAAACTTGACTACAATGCACTAAAGTGCTAATGTATTAATGAGTAATCAGCCACGCATATGAACCCTCAACAACCATTTAATTATCCACATGGTCATCCAAACCACCCCGGGATACCGGGTGGGCAAGAGATGTACCAGGCCCACCCTCCGCAAGATCGTGGTGGATGGGAGCAAAGTCCAAGGGGCTGGCGTCACGGTAGAAGCGTAGAGTTTGCCTCTGACAATGCGCCTGTAGAGCATATCGCCAGACATGCAGGCGGGGTAATTCTGGCTGAAGCTATTCCGCATATTGACGAGGCTGGGAACACAACCTATTTTAACGCTATTCAGGACGCTGGGGGTAACGGTATAGTTTTGCGTGGCCATTTGGGAAAAATGCCGGATGGAGTGCTGATTCGACAGAATGCTTTCGAAAAACCAACTCGCGATCAGCAGGCTGCAATTAATCGCCATAACGTGGCCAAAAAAATGAAGGCGAAGCCTCAGACGCCGATGCAGGGCACTCCCCCACGACATGTCTCCAATACTCAGCCTCCAAGTCAGGGGCCGCTACGTCAGAACTTTGGCAATCAAGCTCCTATTCCGGGTGGTGCATTTGACTTTAATCAGCCCTCCGTAGGTGGTTTTGGCCCTCAAAAAGGCGCAACCCAGGAATTCCTGGCGCAGCAGGCAGCCAAGCAGCCCCAATATCCAGCTCCAAACCGCAGACCGACTGCGGTGGAAACCGGGGACGATTATTTTGATCCGAAGCTAGGACTTAGCAGCGGTACCGGTAGGTCATCGTCCCGATCCCGGGTCACTCGGGCCCCAGAAATTAAGTCCGCTGCAGAACCCGACGAAGAATTAGCGCCTTGGCAGCCTGGTGAGCAGGAGGCTTGGAGGGCTTCCGATGAGGAAACGCGAGCAGCGGATCAGTCCTTTGAAGAAAAAACCTATGGCGTTCATTCGATTTCTGGCCGTCCTGGGTCGCAGCGGAAGGCAGAAACCGAGGCAGGGGCTCATGAGCCTCAAGTTGGTGCGGCTATTGCCGCAGCGACGGCTGACATAGGTGTGCAGGTAGACCCTCGATTCCAGGCTGAAGCCCTGGGTGATGATGTTCCTGATATCAAACCTCAAGCACCTCGGCCCGCACATCTTCGCGATTCCAGACATACCATCAATGAAGACGATGAAATACGTCGCCGTCTGGGCGGTATGGGCCCAGGGGTTATTGGAAGCGACGGGCAGTAGGAGTTGTAACGCCAAAAAAATGACCCTCGGGAGCGAGGGTCATTTTAATAACAAGGAAGCGACTATTTATTCGACGGTAACTTCGACGCGGCGAACGGTTTTACCGGTAAAGCGGCGAACTTTGCGCGCTTTGTAGGTTACAACACCGTCTTTTTCGGCATGTACGGTATAGTTGCGGCTAATTTTGGCACCTTTGCCTGCGCGCTTCGTCATGCCGACCTGGCGTACGATAACTTGGCCGGTTTTTACTTTTTGACCACCGAATACTTTGACGCCCAGACGCTGTCCGACGCTGTCTTTGATATTCTTGGCTGCTCCACCTGCTTTTACGTGTGACATATGCTTTGATTCACTTCCTTGTTATTACGAGGAGCTCGCGGGCGACCAACTGGTCAGGACGGCGGTAGACCATCTCTTTGTCGCTTGCTCCAGAAAATCTCACTCGATTGTACCCTAAATCCTCGAGGCGGTCAAGCATTGGAAGGTGTAAAATGCGGCCTTCGGGTGATTGCCAGGCCGTGACGGCAATACAGCAGCGCGTGCCGCTGGGGATTTGTTCGGCCAAGTTCTCCAGGAATTTAGTGATGATAATGTTGCAGGTGCCGATGATTTCGTGGAGTTTATCCGGGGCGGGCCACTGTTTAAGGGCACGTCCCAGGTAGGACTCGCCGGCCACGACAGAGAAAGGATGTTGCCATCGATGGCTCGTTGCATCACCAACTTCCAGAATCGGGTCGGTAGATGTGCCGTGAGTGGTGGATAGCCATTCTAGATTTTTGCGGCTGTAGTCTATCATACGGGGTTCGATGTCGGAGCCATAGGCGCCGTAACCCATCAGCAGCGCCTCCTGTAATATGACGCCTGTGCCGCAAAACGCATCGAGCACCACATGATCGGACGTGGCTGACAGGGGACCGGTGCCGAGATTAATAATGGTTTGGGCAAGCTTTGGCGGCAGCATGCCAACATATGCGTCACGCTTAGGGCGTCCTTGGTCGCGCCTGGCATATGCGTCAATGTTTTGAATAGCGACAGTTTGGGCAAAATAGGTTTTGTCGCCGTATTTGATGCATAGGGTTTCACGGCCGCATTCGCCGGTCAGGCCGTTGTGCAGCACTTGAGCGCTATTCAGGGTAACTTCGGTGTTTGGAACGATTCGGATGGAAGTGCGGCCGTGGGCGCGTGCCAGTTTTTTGGCTTCTAGACCCAGGCGCAGCAATTGACGCGGCTCGACTTTCAGGCCATACGCGCTGACGCCAAGTTTTACCTTGCCCTCGGGGATATAGTCCATGTTTTTGGGCATTTCGCGCATAATATGCCGAACAATGTCCGCCCATTTGGTGGTGTTAATTGTTGATAGTGGTTTTGCCAGACGGATGCTACTGCCAATACGGTCAAACTGAATGTCCTGAAGGGGAATGTCGGAAGCAACGGCGTAGTCGCCAATTGGTTCGAGGTGTTCTGCTCCAAATAAGCTTTCTAGTTCGGCACGACCAATAGCCGGCTGTCGGCCCAGCACGAATATACTTTTGTGGTCCATGTCGGCGTATTATAGCAAAAAACTCAACACTCAGGTAGCGTATAAAAAGAGAACACAATCTGAAACCACAATAGGCTATAATAGTTCGGTATGAGTGAACGATCTTTTTTGAAGCGCCGTTGGAAATTGCTGCTGAATATTGTGACGGTGATCGCGTTGCTGATTTTGATATTTGCGATCCGGGAACAGCTGGTTGAGACGTTCAAAAACCTGGCGCGCGTCAATGCCTGGTTGCTGTTGCTGTTGATTCCGGTACAGGTTCTGAATTATCATGCGCAGACCAAAATGTACCAAGGGTTATTTGCGATGCTGGGTAACAAGATTCGCTATTCCAGGCTGTACCGCGTGGCGCTGGAACTGAATTTTGTAAATCACGTATTTCCGAGTGGGGGGATTTCGGGCATTTCATATTTTGGAGTGCGACTGAAGGACAAGGAGATTACGGGCAGTAAGGCGACGCTAGTACAGCTGATAAAGGTGGCGCTGCTGATTTTATCGTTTGAAGTGCTGCTGGTGGCCGGCTTGCTGTTTTTGGCAGTCGAAAACAAGGCGAACGATTTTGTGGTTCTGGTGACGTCGACTCTCACAACGCTGATGATTGTGGGCACATTTGCATTTGTGATGATTATTGGCAGTAAAAAGCGAATTAACGCGACGTTTACGTTTTTAACGCGGGTGCTGAATCGGATTTTGCATTTCTTTTTGCCGCATTCACCTGAAACGATCAGTATTGCAAGGGTTGAGCGGGCTTTTGATGATTTGCATCATAATTATAAAACGATCGAAACACGCTGGCGTGAACTGAAAATGCCGTTTGTGTGGGCGCTGATGGCTAATCTCACCGAAATTTTGGCGATTTATGTCGTGTATCTGGCCTTTGATGAATGGGTGAATTTGGGTGCGGTGATTTTGGCGTATGCGGTGGCAAATTTTGCCGGATTGGTTTCGGTGATGCCTGGCGGCGTGGGCATTTATGAGGCACTTATGACGGGTGTGCTGGTGGCGGCGGGTATTCCTGCTGCGGTCAGTTTGCCGGTAACCGTAATGTACCGCGTGCTAAGCACGCTGATTCAGGTTCCGCCGGGATGGGTGCTGTATCATGCGGCGCTCCAAGAAGACCCAGACACCAAAGAATTGGCCGAAGAGCAGCTTAAAGACAGGGCCGATGACTGATCCGGCCTTTACGGTCAGCGAATTTGTTGCTGTCCTGAATCAGACGCTGGAATATGCGTATCCTGGCGTTACGATCACGGGTGAGCTGGCTAATTTTCGCGTGAGCAAAGGCCGATGGGTGTATTTTGACCTAAAGGACGAAGGGGCGACGGTGCGTTTTTTTGCTACCGTTCAACAATTACCCGGACCGCTTGAAGATGGCATGGTGGTGGCAGTGCGGGGGGTGCCACGGCTGCACACGCAGTATGGTTTTAGCGTGACCGCACACGTTATCCAGCCGGTGGGTGAAGGATCGATCAAGAAGGCCGCGAAACTACTCGAGGCAAAATTGGCGGCCGAGGGGTTGTTTGATGCTGAACGCAAACGATCACTGCCGTTTCCGCCGGCGCATATCGGGCTGATTACCTCAGGCGAATCAGCGGCATACCGCGATTTTATAAAGATTTTGGCGGCTCGGTGGGGTGGATTACGGATTACGCTGATCGATGTACAGGTGCAGGGCGAAGCGTCGCCGGCGCAGGTAGTGCAGGCGATCGCACAATTTAATTCTTTAGCCGACGCTCCTGATGTGCTGGTGATTACGCGTGGCGGTGGCAGCGCCGAAGATCTGCAAAGTTTCAGTACTGAACAAGTTACACGGGCGGTGGCGGCCAGCCGTATTCCCACAATTGTGGCGATCGGGCACGAAGTGGACATAAGTCTGGCGGAATTGGCTGCCGACCAACGGGCAAGCACGCCGAGCAATGCGGCGGAGCTGTTGGTTCCCGATCGCAAAGCGGCACTGGTGCGGCTACATGAAGCTCATAAACGCCTGGCACACCTGGTTGATCGAAACCTGATGGATGCACGCCAAGAACTGAAGATTCTTCGCGAGACGTTGCAAAACAGTGTGCGGCAGATTGCGGCACAGGACAGGGAAAACGTGAACGTCCGGCGAAAATTACTGGAGGCATTTAATCCCGCAGCGGCATTGGCGCGGGGCTATGCGCTGGTTCGGTCTGACGGCAAAATGGTGCGCAGCGGCCATGATATTTTTTCTGGCCAAGAGATATCGATAGAACTAGCCGACGCTCAGCTGACATCTACCATTAAAACGGTTACAATGAAGGATTAGTATGGCAGAGAAAAAAGATTACCAGGCGCTTAGCCTTGAACTTGATGAAGTACTGGCGGCATTACAGCAGCCAGGAATTCAGGTTGATGAAGCGGTAAAATTGTATGAAAAAGGCCTTAAGCTGATTACCCGGCTGGAAAAACACCTCGGCGAAGCCGAAAATACCATTGAAAAACTTGCGTTACAGGCCGCTGCGCCGAAGGAATTGTAGCCGATGTTTTTGTTGGTATTTTTGGGCGTGGCGATAATTATGCTGTTTGGGATGGTAGTGCTGGTGGGACCGCCGTATTTGCCGACATTGCGGAGGCAAATTGACGGGGCGCTGGACATGCTCGACTTGCGGCCCGGACAGACGGTTCTGGAGTTGGGGTCGGGTGACGGCAGGGTAATGTTGGCGGCGGCCAAACGAGGGCTGCGTGTTGTTGGAGTAGAATTGAATCCGGTGCTCGTAGTGGTCTCATACCTGATAACATGGAAATACCGCAATCAGGTACGGATTATTTGGGCGAGCTACTGGGGGCCAAGGTGGCCCGAGGCAGATGCCATTTTTACGTTCATGCTGCCGAAATACATGAGTAAACTTGATCGGCGGATCGAAAAGTGGCGTAAAGGACCGGTAAAACTGGCGAGTTTTGCATTCATTATTCCAGGCCGAGAGCCGGCACGGGAGCAGGGCGGCGTTTTCTTGTATGAATACAAATAGTACTTGCGCTTGTGGTGCAAATTACGATACCATAACCGATATGGACAAGTTGAATGAACGCGGCGCAATCAATGTATTGCTTATTCCTCTTATATTAATGGTTGTCTTTTTTGTGGGGGCTGCTGGTTTTGGCATTTGGGCGTTCATGAGCCGCGCAGACTACAAGACTAACAGCGATAAAAAATCTGCAGTCGCGGCTGCAGACGCCCGCGAGACTCAAAAAGCCGAAGACGAAACAAAGTTCGCTGAAGACGCTAAAAAACCTTTTGACACATATATCGGTCCAGCACAGTTCGGCAACGTAACAGTTAATTATCCAAAAACCTGGAGCGCATATGTTGTTGAGAACGAGCGGGGCGCAGCACCGATCACGGGCTTTTTCCATCCGAAGGTCGTGCCAAATGTAACAGACATCAATAACTCGTTCGCGCTGCGTGTGGAGCTGGCTAATACCGACTACAAAAATGTCCTGGACCAGTTTAAGTCGCGACTCGATACCGGCAAGGCGACTATCAAACCGTATACTCTACCAAAAGTTCCAAGTGTTGTGGGTTCACGTATCGATGGTCAGATTACTACCACCAAACAGGGCACTATGATCGTATTGCCGCTGCGCAATATGACACTCAAGGTTTGGACTGAGTCCAATGATTTCAAGGGCGACCTTGATACGAATATCCTGCCCAACTTCAGTTTCGTTCCGTAGTTTTTCTCACACCTCTTTCTTGTTTTTGCCCGTTGATTCTGGTGTTATACTGGGACCAGGAAAGGGGATAGGGGTGCTAGACGGCGGTGCCGCACAATTTAAGGTAAAGGATTCCACGGCTGCGTTACTACGTTCGATCGCCGAACAGCTGACTGCGCCGCTGACGATTATTTCCAGAGAGGCCGAGCTGGCACGTTTGCCCGGTATGTTTATTGACTCCCCTGACGCTGATACTATTCATGCGCAGGCGACCGCGGCGCTTACATTAGTCGAGAGTTATCTGCTAGGTCTGCAGCTATCGGAGGCACAAGGACAGCTGGCACTGGAGCCGGTTTCGATTTCATCATTATTGGTTGATGTAGCGCACGAACTGCAAGCGTTTGCGAAACAGTATAGTGCCAGGCTAGATGTGCGAATCGCCGGTAAATATGAGCCGGTGATGGCGCACCAAGCAGGGCTAAGGGCAGCCCTTTTAGCCATGGGGTATGCCCTGCTCGAAGGGTATTCCCGGCGCGAAAAGCTATTGACATTGGCGGTGCATCGGACACCGCATGGCATTGTGACGGGGTTGTATGGGCACTTTGAGATGGTCACGAGCGAGCAGTGGCGGCGCGCCTTGCAACTACGTGGCCGGGCTTCACAGTCATTCGGATCTATATGCAAAGGAAGTGGTGCTGGTTTGTTTATTGCCGAGACTATTCTGATGGCGATGGAAACGCGTCTTCGGGTAGGCAGGCACCAAAATATGCAAGGCCTGGCAACAACATTGCAACCTAGTCAACAATTACGGTTTGTATAATTATTGTATTCATGGCAAATGTATTATTAATCGAACCAGACCGAGTGCTTACCCGCAGTTATCGAAAGGCTTTGGAGCATGCCGGCTACGTAGTAACTCATGCGACGAATGCCCAGGACGCGCTTAACCTTGCCGATGTCAATACACCCTCTGCGGTGATTTTGGAGCTGCAGCTTGTAGCCCATGACGGTATTGAGTTTTTGCATGAGTTTCGGTCGTATGCGGAGTGGCAGGAAATCCCGGTAATTGTTTTATCAACCTTTACTCGCGGGTCATTGGAACAAGCACGCCAAACGCTGGCGCGTGATTTTGACGTGATGACGTGTCTATACAAACCGCGCACTTCGCTGGAGCGTCTGGTTCGCACGGTCGGGGAAGCTTTGGCGGCATGAAAACGTCGGTAACAAAGGCTATTATCTTGGGTCGGACCGACTACGGCGAAGCTGACCGAATTTTAACGCTATTGACGCCCGACCAAGGTAAGCTGCGTCTGCTGGCAAAAGGTGTCCGCCGTGTAAAATCAAAAATGGCGGGTGGCATCGAACTGTTTAGCGTGAGTGAAATTACGCTTATCAAAGGTCGCGGTGATATCGGTACGCTCGTTTCGACACGCCTGATAACTCACTACGACCAGATAGTGA
Source organism: Candidatus Saccharimonadota bacterium (assembly GCA_029288425.1). Lineage (GTDB taxonomy): Bacteria > Patescibacteriota > Saccharimonadia > Saccharimonadales > UBA4665 > JARIHD01. The sequence continues at coordinate 2,835 of JARIHD010000036.1, read as the reverse complement.
GCGATCTGGATCGCACTATGCTGGGCTATGAACTGATAAAAAAGTTGAACAAAATTACCGAAGATGAGCCCGAGCCTGAATTTTTTGATTTGCTCGAACAAGCTTTTATAGCATTGAATGACCAGGAAGTGGCGCGGCAGATTATTACGTTTTGGTTTGCTGCCCAGTTGCTGCGCATGAATGGACATACACCCAATCTGCTAACAGATGAAAAAGGGGTGAGACTGACGGTGGAACGGCGTTATATATTTGATTTTGATCACATGGCGTTTCGGTCCGAGGCCAATCCGCAACAGGGTATTTTTGGTGCAGACCATATCAAACTGCTGCGTTTGGCGTTTGACGGACAGCCCCCAAAAGTTATTCAATATATTAAGAATATCGGCGATTTACTGCCCGTGAGCGATCAACTTGTTCAGCGGCTGGCGCAGTTCTCAGAGTAAGTTTTGCCTAGTGAGGCAGCCTGGGATTGTGTAAGGTGATGCTTGCAAAAAGGCGGGGTGCCAAGTGCTGCTGTGGCGCACGGTGCGGCGTGACACCATTAAAACGCATAACGACAGCTGTGCCGGGTTGATAGATGAAGGGTGCTTTCGGGTGCCGTCCGGGTAGCATGTCGCCAGTTTCTTCATCGTAATCTGTGCGTGCAAAACTGGCGCTTGAAAAGATAGTCGATGGTCCCATAAGTGCGACGGCGTATTTTATTGCATTACGCGCACGTGCAGTGCCCACCAGCGCATCGCAGTGCCAGTGGTCATCGGGGCCTTTATTGGCATACATATTTAATTCTACTTCGATAGAGGCAATAGATAGTTCCGGTGCCTCCGACCGTGAGCGATCATATCCTACAATTTCTTGGAGCGCGGCCATGTAACTTGCTACCAGAGCCTTCGTCTGTTCGGTCGGCCGCTCTTCAGGTATTCCATTGAACATGTCCGAAAGATTGTTTGCGCTCTCGCCGGAAGCCGTCCAACCGCCGCCTAGTAGCGTTTCTTGATGTAGATATTCCCGCACCGGATCGGAAAGTACCAGAGAAGCTATGGGGATAGCGGCGAAGCTTGTGGGGCGGCCGTCACTCCATTGCTCAATTAGTCGGCGCTGCTCGGCCATGTCAGCGGGCTGATAGTTTGGGTGTAGTTCCCAACTGGGTTTTTCAAAAGAGTGTGCGGTCATTGCACCTTTTTATCAAACAAAAGAAATATTTTCCAGTGTTCTTGTCGTAAGTGACTTAGGTAGAAATCAAAAATTGCCGATGTCGAGATTCATAAATAAGCGAGGTACGGGCTTGGATACCGAAGGCGCGGAGTGGACCTCCATTCCACCAAACCGAACTGCTACACAAGTCTCGGGTTGCCAACAGGGTAGACTCTGTGTTGGGTTAATTAACCGGCGGTTGCCAGCAAAGTCGTTTATGCTAAACATGCCTTGCGCAAAGCGGGTTGTTGGCCCTATCAAGGTTACTGCATATCTCATACCTGTCAAAGATTCAGGTTCATCATATTGGCCATCGCAGTGCCATAATTCGGTAGGGTGGCGGCCAATGTAAGACGATAGCCTAAGAGTGCCGCCCCATATTTTAAAGTCCCGGGCTTTTGAGGTAGTACATCATGCGTATTCCTTGACCATTGTTTGCTTGGCGCATCAAATATCGTTTTCGAAGCCAAGACAGGGAGATAGTTGCCACAGGTATGACGGTACTAGGAATAGATTCTCCCGCGGCGCAACTCAGGGCGAGCTCATGTATTTTTTGAGCGTCAAATGGCCGGTATGCGGAGTGCTGTTTCCAGGGAAGATTCTTCATCAGACCTTTTTACCATAATTGCGAGAAGTTTCATATAATTTTCCTAAGCTTTTTGACGGCCGAATAGGTTGGCACTACTGTGGCCCAATTGACAGCGACATAAATAGGCGCGGCAGCCCGTCATTGAATTGCAGTTCGGGATTGCTACGCTCATTAGGTGCGGCATGTATGCTCATGGAATCGAAGCGTGTGACCGTGCCGGTGTCGGGCTGCCAGCTAGGAAGGCGTGCATCTGGACGCAGAAAATCGCCAGTTTCATCAAATTGTGTTCGTCTAAATTTACCTTCGCCAAAGACGGTTGACGGGCCTAGGAGTGCGGCGACATATTTGATATAAGGATGCATGTGCGGCAAGGCCGTCTCAGCATCGCAGTGCCAGATGCCAGTGGCATCGTGTGGCTTATAATTTTCTAGTTGAAGGTCGCTCGTTACTATGTAGTAAGAATTTGCCTTGGACCTTTTTATATCGGCTGCTGCGACTTCATGGAGCAGGTCGAGACTGCGAGTCAGGCATTCATTTAGTCTGGGGTCTCCTTGATTGTCGTGAGCGCCTCTGTTGTGCAGGCTGTACCTGCCGGACGCCCTAATATTTTGAGCTATCAATGCAAGGTCAGTTTCGGGTAGTATTAGCTTGGCGACAGGTACTGCAATGGACTCGACACGCCGCCAGCTGCGCTCCCACCTCTTTAGTCTTTTTTCCTGCATAGCAGTATTGATGGGTTCGTACGCAGGATGCCATTCCCAGGAATAATTCATCCAATGGTTTTAGCATGGTTTGGTGAGTATTTCAAAATGTTTATCTGGCCGAGAGGTGGAAAATCGGCCTATGCTACGGTATAATCGCCGTAATGAGTGACGCGAATTTAGAAGATATTGTGAGTTTGGCCAAACGGCGTGGATTTATTTACCAAGGTTCTGAAGTGTATGGTGGTCTGGCTGGTACCTGGGATTACGGCCCCTTGGGTGTGACTTTGAAGCGCAATATCATGCAGTTATGGTGGAAGATGTTCGTCGATGACCTGTCTCTTATACACATCT
>JARIHD010000031.1 GCA_029288425.1 Candidatus Saccharimonadota bacterium | reverse complement strand
TCCACGAACCGCTCTACCGCTGTAAAGCCAATATTGTGGCGCGTTCCGTCGTAGTTTTTGCCTACATTGCCGAGCCCTACAATCAAAACGGTCTTGTTGAGTCCGATCGTAAAAAAACTTTTGCTGTCGCCCACCTGTGGTTTTTTCTGAAAGAATGCCATATGCGTACCAGTATACCGACGGGTACGCATATTGACAAAAATCCCGGTGCTTGACCGGGATTTTATTATTTCTTCTTTTTATATTCTTTTGGCATGCCGCTTGGCTTCCGCGGTTCTTTTGTGGGGCTGTTGCCGTGTTTGTGATGTTCGTGTTTTTCGATGAACCAGAGTTGGATGGGCGTACCTTCATAGTTGTAGCGTTCGCGGAGACTGCGTTCCATATAACGGCGGTAGCTCCAGTGTACGAATTTAGTTTGTGAACCGAATATTTTAAAGGCCGGAATGGGATTATCGTCTTCTTGGACCATATAGTTGAGCTTAGGATTGTGGCCTTTTAGGCCGGCAGGCGGATGGCGGTCGATGACTTCATGCAGCCAGGTATTGAGTTCACGGGTGGGAATACGCTGTGCGCGGCGCTGGTCGATTTCCATGGCGAGTTCAAAGATTTTGGTGACATTTTGACCGGTAACTGAACTGGTGAAGATGAGTGGCGCCCAAGGGGTGAAGTCGAATGTGGCGGCAATTTGCGGGGCCAGTGCGTCGCGGGTGTATGCGTCCTTGCCCTCCACCGCGTCCCATTTGCTAACGACGATGATAAGCCCCTTGCCCGCTTCTTTGATCATGCCGGCGATTTTTTGGTCAAGCTGAGTGCTGAGTTCGCTGGCGTCCATAAGGAGTAAACAGATATCGGCTTGTTCGATGGCGGCCAGGGAGCGGATTACGCTGAAGTGTTCGATTCCTACCCCAATTTTACCCGGGCGGCGGATACCGGCGGTGTCCATAAGTTCGATTTCTCGGCCCTGGAAACGCACGGTAGTGCGGTTGACATCGCGGGTTGTGCCTGCAAAATCGGCTACGATGGCCTGTTGTTTTTTGGCCAGAGTATTGAACAGATAGGATTTACCGACGTTCGGGCGGCCCAAAAGAGCGATGCGCAAGCGCTGGTTGTCTTCGGCGAGCGTCGCTTTTGGAATGTTGTCTATAAGCGTATCGAGGAGTTCGGCGATGCCGCGGCGCTGGGTGCTGCTGGTATGGATAATGGGTTTTATGCCTAAGCGTTGAAAAGCATCCAAGTCCGTGCCCTTTCGAGCTTTGTCGACTTTGTTGACAACCAAAAAGACCGGTTTTCGGCTTTTGAGCGCCATTTTAGCAACGCGACGGTCTTCTTCGGTGATTGGTACGTCGGCCTCTACGAGGACCCAAATGACTTCGGCGCTGTCTGTAGCCTGCAGGATTTGCTCTTGGATTGTAAACTCAAACTCGTCTTCGGCGTCTTTCATGCCCGCGGTGTCGACCATCCAAAAATCCTGGCCACGCCAGCTGGCTTTGGCGGTGATGCTATCGCGGGTCGTACCCGCTTCTTTGGCAACGATCGCCTCGCGGCGTTCAAGGATGGCATTAAATAGGCTGGATTTGCCCACATTGGCCCGCCCGACAATTGCTACAATCGGTAATTTTTTAGAATTCATTACGCCTATTGTAACAGATGTAACGTCGTTGACAAAATTACTTTTAGGTGATTGAATAAATGCCTATTGACGGACTTCTGAGGTTGGTGAATAATTGCTCTAAAGATGCGACGACTGCGATAGGTATAATGAGCGAATTACAACCGAGGGTTTTGGAGGATTTGCCGGAATATAGGCCGGTGGAATTAGGGTTTTGCTATGCCAACAGACTGCAGCGCGATTTGGATGCATCACGGGATATTCGGCTGAATGATCGGGCCCGGCAATATGTGGACGCCGAGCTTTCAGCGGCTCGGGTATTTACGTCGCTCGCGCTTCGTGCCGGTGTGGCGACCGAAGAAGATGCGACGGTTATGCCGCTATGGCCGAGCGAAGAATTGCTAAGCAGGGAGCATTGTTTAGAGCGACGAATCGTCACCTATCGACCTTTGCCGCTGCCCCGTACCCCCGGCCGATTCGCTGTCTTACAGCAGGTGCATTATTTATTGCCCTACCGCGGGGGTCGACGTATGCGCTGTGTGTTGCCCGTCGCTGAGGTTTTTCAGCATGATATGTCGCCGGTATCGCCTCCGCAGCTCGTCGGCCGATATGTTCGTCCGGACCTGCAATTTTTGGATGCTTGGATTGAAGGAGTGCGCGGCACTCCTTTTTTTGCGTCCTGTTCCCGTGAGCATTTAGTATTTCGTGAAATCATGGGCCGGCGGACTCCTGAGGACCGCGAAAGATTTGACCGGAAAGTTGGCTGGCAGAAACAATATACCGCCCTGTTAGGCCAGCTAGCCGAGCGCAGACTGCGCAGCATAGAGAGCCTGCCCGTACATTCGCTGCAACCGGACTGGCCAGATGGCGCATCGCTGAACTAGTCGCCCCCCGGAAGGGTTGTATATTGTCCTGATTTGATTGCATCCAGCCGGTACGGGCCAAAATGAGTGCGGTGTAGTTTGGTGACGGTATAGCCAAGTGCTTCGAATGTGCGGCGGATCTGGCGGTTGCGACCTTCATGCATCGTGACTCTCCATGCTGTGTCGTTGCCATCGTGCAGGCGTTCCAATTGCAAACGGCTGGAGCCGTCGGCGAGCTGCAGACCTATATCGCTGATCATCTGTCGATGTAGAGGCTGCAAAGATTGATTAAGGTTTACCTCGTATTGCTTTGCCTTTTGGAAACGGGGGTGTGTGAGCCGCTGCGTCAGCTCGCCATCATTGGTGAGAAGCAGTAGCCCGGACGAATCTTTGTCTAGCCGGCCAACTGTTTTGAGATGGTGGAGTTTGGGGGGCAAAAGACTATAGACGGTTGGGCTGCCCTGTCCGTCGCGGCTGCACACGTATCCAACCGGCTTGTTCAGCAAGATTGTTAGAGTATTTTGAATAATCAGGGGCGCATTGTCGAGTGTGACGGCATCGTCTCTAGTAATGTCCTGGCCCAACTGCGGTGGTCTGCCATTAACAAGGACTCTGCCTTCACTGATGACGTGGTCGGCATCGCGCCGGGACATGCCGGTTGCACTCGCTACAAAACGATTGATTCGCATACTGCTATTATCGCTGAAATAAGGTGTTAAGGCTAGTAATTGCTCGGATGCTAGAGTGCAATCGTGTTAGGGTCTACTCCACCGCCTGAGGGTGAGATTACATGGCCGGGCGGGTGTGGTGTGGTGGGTAGCGCAGGTGCTTGAGGTGAAACGGCCGTGGGCGCGGGCTGTCCGGGGGCTGGCATTACCGCAGCAGATTGCGGTGCTGGTGCGTGGGACTCATCGTCGTCAAGACCTGTAAAACCTTCTTTGGCTAGTAACTCATCCAGATTTGGTGCACGGTCTTCGGGATGTGAGAGTGGTTTTATGACTTTTTTGCGGGCAACGACCGAACTGTCGTCAGCAGATACCGAGGTGCTTGCCGGTTCCGGCGCAAGACTTGGCGCTGGCTCGGCGGGTGTTATTACAGTCGGGGCGTTAGGTTCCGGTGCTGGTGTATTGGTGTTCGAGACGAGTCCTTTAATAGCGTCAGACATAAACGCATTGCTTTCATTAGGATTGGACACTGGTGCTGGTGACGCCGAGGGCGTGACCAAGGTAGGCTGTGTATTCTGAGGTTGGGGTGTACTTGGTACCGCGGTGATGTCTGGTGTTTTGTTGGCCTGGGGCGCTTTTTCGCTGATAAAGCTTTTTATTTGGGCCTCGACAGCTGCTTGTTCGTCTGAGGTGCTCTGGGCATCGGGACCGCTGTTCTTTTCGGCTTCAGCAGGAGCCGGTACACCGGTTGGCTCCGGGTCGGTAGTAGCCGGTGCCGGAGGAGGCGTCGGTTCTGGGGTGGGGTTTGGAGCTGGGCTTGAGGGAACGGGGGGAACAGCTTCGGATTGAGACGTCGCTTGAGACGCCGCCGGCTGATCTGTTGCGGTGCTTGCCGGTACAGCCGGGGCGACGGGCGCCTGGGACGCGGGAGGGGCTGCGGGTGTCGGCTGTTCTGGTGGCGACGTGGCTACGGGAGGTTGCGGTGCGGGCGCGGATTGATTTGTGGTAGACGACGGGGGTGCTGCCGGGGCTGCAGGTGCCGGCGGTAGAGTCGCGCTTGAGGGTGCGGCTGGCGTGACGGGTGTAGGAGTGTTGGCGGCAGGCACTACAGGCGAAACGGCTGGCGGCGTGGGCACCGAATTTACGACTGGTGCGGCAGGAGTCGGTGTGGTGGGTATGGCGGGTGCCGGCGGCGTTGTTGAAGCTGCGGGTGCGGATGTTGTCGGGGCTGCATCTGTTGATGCGGCCGGAGTTGGAGTATCGCTGGTGGGCGTGGATACGCCCGCTTCGGCCAACAGTTCCTGGGCGCTTTTGACAATGTCTTCCAGGGTGACCTGTGATTTGACGAGATAGCGATCAGCGCCAAGGTTGTCGGCGCGGGCGCGGTCTTCTGCCTGGCCAAGCGCGGTGAGCATAATAACCTTGACGTGTTTCAGCCCATCGGTGTTGCGCAGAATATCAAGCATTTCAAAGCCGCTGATGCGGGCCATCATGACATCGGAAATAATTAGGTCGGGCTTTTCCTGTTTGGCAACAACCAGGGCTGCTTCGCCGTCCATGGCAGAAACGACAGTGTAGCCCTCAGCCTGCATCCGTGCTTCGTAGATTTCACGCAAATTATTGTCGTCTTCGACCAGCAGAATTTTTGCCATTGTTCGTTTCTTAGCCCCTTTAATGTGTTGTCAAGCTTATGGTTTAGCCTTATTGTATCATGATTTTTGGGTTGGCAAACCTGTTGGCTTGCCCGCGAGCGAGGTTTCGGTGCTTTGCAGTTCCATTGCCCGCGCAGTAGAGAGCCGTGGCAAGTTTATAAAGAAGGTGCTGCCGACGCCCACTTCACTTTCTACCCAAATACGGCCACGGTAGAGCTCAACGATTTTGCGGCAGATAAAGAGGCCCAAACCGGTGCCGCCGATAGTGCGCGTAGCCGAGTTGTCGACGCGGTAGAATTTTTGAAATAGATGTGGAATGTCTTCGGGGGGGATGCCTGCGCCGGTGTCACGGATGTACATTTGAACAACTTCGGTATTGCCGGTAAGGCCGATGGTTACCTTGCCGGAGTCGGTGTATTTGCAAGCGTTGTCAAAGAGATTGGTCAAGACTTCACGCATGCGTTCGGGGTCGATATGTACATAGTAAAGAGGCTTGACCAGGTGCTGTGAGGCGGCGTCTTTGGTGGTGGCGTCGATGGTTTCGTCTGCGCCGCCGATGACAAATTCAGCCAACAGTCCCTTCTTTTCGGCCGAGAACTTAAGATCGTCGGTCAGCTGCTGCATGAATGCGCTCATTTCGACGACGGTCGGATGGTTGCTCAAGCGGCCGTCTTCGGCTTTTGATGATGTCAGGAGGTCCTGGAAGAGTTTGCCGAGGTGCTGTGTCGAGGCGTGGGCCTTTTCCAGAAAACCACGAGCGCGGCTGTCTATGGTGCTGACCTTGTCGTTGAGTGCCAGGGCCAGATAGCCTTCGATGGCGGCTACAGGCGTGCGCATTTCGTGGCTGGCGGTGCTAATAAATTCGGCGCGCTGCTTTTCGGCTTCCCTTTCGTCGCTGATGTCGCGGATGACGGCCACGGCGCCGCGCGGTTCGGGTTCGTTGCCAATGAGTACCGGCGAAACGGAAAGCGAGATGGCTATGTGTCTGCCGTCGCGTCCTTCGAGCTGCAGGGTCTGCTTGATGTTTTGTTTAAGTGAAATAGCCTTCGTAAAAGGGTCATCTTCTTTTTCGACGTCGGAACCGTCTTCATTTTGCAGTTTGGCGACCAGTCGTGCGTCGACATTGATGGCTTCGACGATCGGCCACTGTGTCATGCCTGCTGCGGCCGGGTTGATAAGGGTGATCTTGCCCGATGTATCGGTCATGATGATACCGTCAGAGATAGACTGGATGAGGATTTCGGATTGTTGACGGTTGCTTTGCAGCATGCCAGATAATTGACTGACCTTTTGTTCCTCCACGCTGGTAAAGCGCTGCTTCCAAAAAAAATAAGCCAAAATTGTGAGCACTACTGAAAATGCGCTCAGTAACCAGAGTGGATAGGTGATGTTGCCGAGCATGAAATCGCTCTGTAGGGCGGCAAAAACGAACGACATGAATACCGATCCGGCCAGGAGTGGTAGTCCGTAAATGCCGCTGAAGAATACGGCCACCAGCCATGCGCCCACATACAGCAGCGTACCCTTGCTGGGGTCTGCCGATGCCATGCCGCCGAGCAGCACAAAACTAAAAAGCATTGACCCAACAAGCGTTGCAAAGGGCAAACTATAGCGCGCGATTATCCAAAACAGACTTAACAGGTATATGATCGTAATACCCACCAATACCAGCACAAAAGAATTAAGCGCGAATAGGCTGGTGTATCGTTGGCCGGTATCCAAAAAACGCGCGGCCAGCGTAAGGCCGGCAAAGAGTATATTGAAGCCGAGCATAATGCCCCAATAGACTCGATACCAATGCCGATGTACTTGATACTGAAAAAACTCGAGCGCCATCTAGCCTACAGTTTACCGCTTATGGCTATGTAATGCCACTCGAAAACCTTACATGCATCTCTTTTTACACGCCGTACCGACGGTCTTTTTGCCTGAATTGTGCACGCCTCTGCACAACAGATTTTTGCCGCGTCTTTTTGCCGCTATGCTGGCAATTGTCCGGTAATAGTAACCAATAGCGAGGATACACAAAAAATGGTTCAACACCACGAGCGTGGCGCTGTTTTTTGCGCCCAAAATATAATGCCCAAGATTGAGGAGGTCGGACAGATCGCACTTCGCACGGCCCGCGAGCGTTATTCGAGCGGCTTTCCTGATTTTGAAGGCGGCAGCGAGCGGAAGCTCGGCCACAATAATGAGCGACATAATTTTATTATGGGCCGTGATGCGGCGCGACTGTTGGGCCGGCTGGGCTTTAGCGCGTTCGATCAACGACTGGGCCGTACCACCGGTGAAACACATGACCGTGACCAGCTGAATGGACGAGGGATTGATGAATATAAAAGTGGCGCCTGGCTGGAAGAGCAGCTGCAGGGCATCGGCGTTCCGGAGCGCTACGCACGGCGGTCTGCCCTGGCTGTTCTAGGAACCGAGCCTCTTTTTACGCCGCAAGGCGTCGTCATGGATCAGATGGTTAACTACCTTGAATTTGACTCTGCCGAGGACGAGCTGTGGGCCAAGGCGGTGGTTTCTGCGGATTTGAGTGAGCTGTATTCCCCGTTCGGTCCTTACGCCTCCCATCGGCTCTATGTGCAAATCCAAGAGCTGGACGCCACTGAAGTGCCACCGATGAAGGATTTTGTAACCTTTTTGGGCAAGCAGGTGGAAATGCTGGCCGACTATGAGTATCCGCTCGAAGAAGCTGACGATATGTTTGCGACGCACCGACACCAGGTCTGTAACTATGCAGAGTTCGTGTACGAACGGGCGCGTGACGGCAAGATTGAAGACTGGCAGCAAGTCACCGACTGGGATTTGCGTTTCATGAATAACCCAGATATTTTGCTCTCGCGGTTGAACTGAGGTTACCGATGTTGAATAACACGTCAAAGCATGATAAAACAGACGAGATGTCTGGTGCGACGCAAGCCATACGAGCGTACTTTTTTAAGCTTGGCCTTTCTTCGGAAATTGCCGACATCTATTTGACGCTCCACGCACATGGACCGCAAACGATTTCTGAGCTATCGCGTAATTCCGGTATCGAACGAACACGCATCTACCGCCTGCTCGATGAGCTGGTCGGCAACAACCTGGTCGAAGTCGAAACACGCTACAAGCGCAGTATTCTGGCGGCGGCACCGATTAGTAATTTGCAGATCCTGCTTACCAAAAAAGAAGAAGAACTGCGCGAACTGCATGCCGATCTGCATGTTTTGCAGCGGACCATGTCGAATCATGCGCTGCAATCGCCAACGACGCGTATCCAGGCCTACCATGGACCGGACGGCCTGAAACAAATGATATGGAATCAGACGCGTTCCGAAGGCGAAAACCTCTCCATTTTGTACGAAAACATGCAAGGCATGACTAATCTGGCCTTTTTTGAGCGCTGGGTTAAGGCAACCGATGCAAAAGGCATGAAATCGCGCAGCATCATTAGTGATAATTTTGTGCGTACACAACAGGATTGGTACAAAAAACATAACAACAAGCGCATGTCCAACTGGGAGGGCCGGTACGTTCCCGACGGCGTATTCCCTATTACGCATTCGACGGTTATCTATAATGACGTTACCAATTACTATAACTGGAAGGATGGCGAAATTTTCGGAATCGAAATTCACAACCAAGAGATCGCCGACGCCCAGCGCCAGTTTTTTGAAATGCTGTGGAATCTGGGTGTAAGCATTGACGATCTGAAATTTCAGCTGAACAACGAGGGTTGATCGTCAAAGTCTTGTTGGATGTGTATCGCGCCTGCATTGCCTGCCGCACTGGCCGATAGGAACGCGACAAAGGCTTCGGCCGCTGCCGGCTGCATCTTGTGCAGGAACATATCCTGGAACTGAAGAATGACTTCGCTAATGGGTGCACTGTCTGGAACGACCAGACTGTACGCTGCCCCTTTGCAAAACAAGAAATCGTCCTGCGCCGCGTGTGTCCCCTGGTTGGCTATTACTGCCAGTTTTTCATTATCTTGGAGTTCACTTTCTTGTTTGTGGTAATTCGAAAAGACTGCCGTATTGGCGGTAGCTGGCTCAAGTTTGGCGATAGACAGGGGCAGCTGCTGGTCGGGATGGTCGTACATGGGCCGTATATCTGCTTCGAGGTCAATAATTCTGCGAAATCGAAATCGAAAAGCCTCATAGTTTGCATAGGGAATCCAAAGACCCCGTTCGGTTCGTGCCGGTGTGTTTTTCAGGCGCGCTCGCGAAGGCTCGGATAGTACGTTCATTGCGGCCGAGCCCAGCAGCGCCCGTGAGCCATCCCAGGAAAACCGGTATATGCCGAATTCATCCATACAGCGGCAGTCCTCGCCGGTCTGGTCGGTCATGGGAATCATGGGAAGGTGCTCGATGAGTGTTAAAGGATTGGGAAGAGGGTCGCCCCTTTTAAGTACCGTCTCCGGGATTTCATATTTGCTTAGCATGATGCCGTACTGTAGCGTTGGCTGCTGGTCCGTGTCAACCGGATTTTTCTATGGCCTACCGTTGCACTTCTATCCCTGTTATGGTACTATTTGTTGGTTGTTTTAGTGTTGCAAGACGGCGCACATGGCCCCTTCGTCTAGCGGTTCAGGATATTTGGTTCTCATCCAAAAGATCGCGGGTTCGAATCCCGCAGGGGTCACCAGCTAGAATCTATTCCACAACAGAGATAAAAAGCTCCAGGAAATATCACCTGGACCTTTTTATTTAGCTAACCAACGGTGTTCCACTCCCCGTGGGCTATAATAGGGCAATACGAACAGATTTGATTCAAACCCGAGAGTAATCAAAGATTGCGGTAAAAACCTTGAAAATGCAGGTTGTTCTCTACAATATTCCGTATTGGAGCACTCATTCCGGCAAAGTTGATCCTGAAAAACAAAACCCTGATTTGGAGAGGTTGATTGCAAAAATTCGAGAGCTGATTACTGAAAAATCATCGTTTATACACCTACGCACATGACATACGAGGAAGCTACCAGTATGCTTGGCGATTGTGAATTTGTATGAGTATATATCAATGGGAAGCATAATCGTAACTTTGTCTTTTTGGGTAGCCTGATTGAGCAGGCGGGTGAAACTAGTGTTGTAGTCTAAAAGAGCCCGTTGGCCTGCGTGCTTTAATCAGGTCTTTGGCAGTGATTCCATAATTTCAAAAATATATTTGGGATCATGTGTCGTAAAGCGCTTGCGCCATGCTTCTAGCGTTATTGTCGAAAAAACGTCGAGTTGTTTGAGAATGGCGTAAGTAAAGGCCACCATTTCAGTGTTGTTCGCAGTGATCAAGTTGTCGTCGATGACCACTGATTCTTGTTTATAATGCGCTTCACCATGATATCCAGGGAAAGCCATCTTTAGATAGTCAAGGCTATTACTGGTATGCGGCCGATGGTCAAACATGCCTGCATTAGCCATGGCTTCAGTGGCACCACATATTGCAGCTACGAGTATGTCTGCCCTTAGAAACTCGGCGGCTTTTTTAAGCGCTGCATTGTGTTTTGGATTTCGCCAATCGCTACCGCCGGGTAAAAGCAACAAGGCTGCCTTAGATGGTTCGACCTCCTCGATCGTCAGTGCAGGCGTGATCTTCCAGCCACCCATAGTAGTAATTGGCGCTCTTGTTAAGCCAAATGTCTTTATTGGTATTTTTTGGCCTTTTGCTTTAAAAAAACGGCCAGTATTAAGTTCGGCAGCTATTAGGGCGGGTTCCCAATCTGCCATCTGTTCGGGGAGATATATATACGCGTAATTCATATTCAAGTTATAAGTTAAAAAGGATCTCGCTCCTGTCGGAAAGTTTACTGCCGATGCGCCGATTTCGATACCATCTTGTTTCACATTTGTCGCGTATGGGTCACACAAAATTATTCGACATCGTGCCAGAGAAAAAGTTCCAGAAAATATTAGCTGGAACTTTTTGATTTGTAGCTCATTCCTGTTGTGTTGATGTTCCAGGGTTAGATACTTAAGTCTTGAGGTATCTTTGGTATCATTGGACTATGTCGGATCCTTTTCTTATAGCCATCACCGGGCCTACCGGCTCAGGAAAAAGTACAACCGCGCAACTTTTAGCAGAGCAATTTGATGCGTGCGTCAACATTGATG
>JARIHD010000018.1 GCA_029288425.1 Candidatus Saccharimonadota bacterium | reverse complement strand
AAAGCATCTTCAGTATTAAGTAGTGGATTAGGGTCATATAAAATTTCCGATGACATATTAGGGCTCCTTTGCCAGGGTGGTGCGGCAGTCTGCCGAACAGGTTTCGTTGCCCGATTTGCAGTCATTGCAAATCAGCACGAGTTTATTGCAGCTTTTCAGCGCACAGTTTTCAAAGTTACTGGTTTTGCCGGCGCAGTGTACGCATTCGCCGATGTCTTTGGCTTTATCACTAAATTTCACGCCCATGCGGCCGTCAAAAACATACAATGAGCCCTCCCACAGTCCATCGTCGCCGTATGCTTCGCCGTATTTCACAATGCCGCCGTCCATTTGATAGACATCTTTGAAACCCCGCTTCTTCATAAGCGCCGACAGGATTTCGCAGCGGATGCCGCCGGTACAGTAGGTTACGACAGGCTTGTCTTTAATGTCGTTATATTTGGGATCTTCGAGTTCTTTTAAAAAGTCGCGACTGGTTTTGACATCGGGTATGACGGCATTCTTAAACTTACCGACCTGCGCTTCATAGGCATTACGGCCGTCAAAAAATACTACATCATCGCCATATTTTTCGACGAGTTCGTGCACTTGGTGCGGTTTTAGGTGCTTGCCGCCGCCTACAATGCCATGTTCGTCTACTTCTATTTCGTCGGCCGCGTCAAAGGCTACGATTTCGTCGCGAACTTTGACGCTCAGTTTGGGAAAATTATCACGGCCACCCTCAGACCATTTAAAGACGGTGCCTTTGAAATAGGGATATTCTTTGGTGGCCTTAACATACGCTTTGACGTCGTCGATGTCGCCGCCGACCGTACCATTAATGCCGTGCTTCGAGATAAGGATACGGCCACGCAGATCTAGGCGCTCACAGAGCGTCTTCTGCCAGAGCTTAACCGCTTCCGGATCGGCGATGGGGGCAAATTTATAGTACAGAATAATTTTTTGCATCAGGGTAATTATATCATAATCCGGTTAAATATGCGACGTCATACATTTATGAAAGGGCATGTCGATCTCATCTTTTGCCGGAGCCAGGATGTCCGAACTTAATCGGCTTAGCCGCATTCCAAGCCGAAACTATTCCAGCAACAGCCGCCGACTGACTGCGAAGCCCTCGGGAAAAAGTGCTTCCGGTAGATACCGATTTATGGAAGCTTTTAGCAAGAGTGTCGGCCTTGGCGTACTGGCGAAGTATCAGCAATAAAGACAAGATGCCCCGGTGCGCTCCCCTGGAACTTCGCATATCTACGCTAAGTAGAAGTTGGCTTACCGTTTCCAGATTATGAATATTGGGGTTATAATTTTTAACCAAGGCTGGCAGATCTTCCTCGGCCAGGGAAACATAGGTTATGGCAAGGCTACTGAGCCTGCCGTTGAAACCGCCCCGCAATTTATTGGCCGCATCATCCGCTTCCCAGCCATCCAGCTTAAGAGTTCGTAGATCCTCTCCCCTATATCTCCGCTGCATTGCCCGTCCGAAAAGCTCCAAATTAAGGTCAATGATTCTTTCAAATTCTTTAATTGAAAGAACGGCGTCCTCAGGGCTTAACTCCAGGGTATAGCCCGGCATAAGATCAACAATTGCCGGATTTACCTCTTCCTGATTCAGCAGATACTCCATCTCTCGTTGACCGGGAGCCTTCTTTGAAGCCCGGGCCTTTTGTTGCTCTTCGCGCGCCCGCCCTATATGCGTCAGTTTTGCCAAGCGACTGGCTTCTTGCTTTAGGAGCCTGTCGAAGCTGCTCGTACCTTGCCAAAAAATCCGACAAACTTCGGCAGGCGGAACGGACGGGTAATTAGCGAAACCCTGCATAAGGTCGGTATAGGATAAATGAGCCAGAGGAGCCTGGGTATAGCGTTTTTTAGAACCTAACAACTTCGGTGCATGCCGCATAAATACATCAGCCATAGCGTGCCATTCCTTTCCTATTCCGGCGATAATGGCGCGCTGTTTGTCAATGTCAAGCTGAAAGAAGTCAGGGCCAAATGACTGAACGGGATCCAGTGTATCAATTGCTGTCCGCAGCGCATCGAGATCGCTCCGGGTAATGGGAAGCCGCTGGGCGGACTTCAGCATCAAGCCCAGTCCGTCAGTCTGCAGGTCAGGAAAATGACGCTTAACTACACGGAGACGCTCGGCTCCGTATTCTTCAACGACATGGGCCCTCGGCGTAAGTGCGAATGCCCGAAGCGTCTCGGTAAATGAATAAACCGCATTCGACTGTTCGGCGGGCTCAACCAGCTCCAGCCAGCCAGGACGAGTGGCTAGATATTCCGCCGCCAGTTCATCGACCCGGACCTTCTCGTCCTGCATAGAACCGGTGATCTTTCCTGGCAAAGGCATATACCGCATAACACGTCTGACTTCGTCCATGTAGCCCTCTGGACCGGCAGTCTCGTCATACGGAACACTTTCGATGCGAGGGGGTGCTGTCATGAGATCCCGCAGCATATCTTGGCGGACTTCGCGCTCGGCATAGACCATTTGGGCCAATGCAGAAGCTGGCTTGATCTTTCTTTCATTCCGCGGCCACAGCAGATCATAGGCATCGAATAATTCACTGAGTCCTATATGTCCCAAGGATGCCGCCTGTTCATATGCAGGCGCTGGCGGTAAATCATGCTCTTCAGGAGAAGTCATCAGACAACTATGTCACTAGTGTACCAAAGATGCAAGAATTGAAATCAATGTATGCCGTTGTAGAATAAGCTACTATATTTAATCTGTTTTGCAATTGCCTTGACGGCCATGATATAGTACAAAGCATTATCACGTAACGGAAAGGCCCGCAGATGACCGAAAATACAACACAGCAGTGCGACACATTGGGCGTTTCCGCTATGCGCATTTTCTCTCTGTAATATCAAATTAACTCTTTTATTACTCTAAAAACTATCATCTAACCGAACTGTAAGGAGTTCGTTATGAAAAAAGTCCTCGAAAAACATCTTGTAAAGCAAATTCTCAGTTTGTTCTGGGAGCACGCCTGGAAATACAAAGGCCTCGTGATCGCGCTTTTTACCGTCGTGCCGATCACCGTATTTGTGTTTACCTTTTTGCCGCCGCTTATCTTTTCGCGTATTTTGCAACGGTTAAGCGATCAGGATTTTATCCGTGGTGATTTTTGGGGCAGCTTTGGGACCGACCTGGTCTTGTATGCCATCGTGTGCATCATCGGTGGCGTGTTTTTGTGGCGCTTGGCCGTCTTTTTGATCTGGCGCCTAGAAATGAACGTTACCCGCGATATTTATCAGCGTATCTTTGGTCATTTCATGGAACTCAGTTCGTCGTTTCACGCCAACCGGTTTAGCGGCTCGCTTGTCTCGCAGACAAACAAATTCACCAGCGCCTACGTACGCATTGCCGATAGCGTGGTGTTCGACATTACCACCATGTTGCTGGCATTCATATTTGCATTTGTTATCTTGTGGCCGCGTGCGCCGATTGTCGTGCTCATCATGTTTTCGTTTTCGATCATATTTATCACCTTGTCGATCTTGATAACCGGCAAGGTGCGCCGCCTGAACGCAATTGAGGCCGACAAAAGCAACCAGCAGACCGGTTTTTTGGCCGATGCCATCACCAACGTTATGGCCGTCAAAAGTTTTGCCGGCGGTGCGTATGAACGCAGGCGCTACGCGCGAGCGACCAATGAAACCCGTAACGCCACCAACACTACAATGTGGGCCAGCATCAAACGCGACACGCTTTCAGCCAGCATGACGACCACTTTAGGTATTGCCACTCTGGGCACATCTGTCGCCAGCGTGGTCATGTACCATGCCGATATCGCCACCGTTTTCCTAGTGATCACCTACACGACCGCCATCGGGGAACGACTTTGGGAATTCAGCCAGCGAACACTGCGTAATATAAACCGAGCATTCGGTGATGCGCAGGATATGGCGGAAATACTCAGCCTCGAGCCCGTCGTCAAAGATCTTAAGCGTCCCGAAAAGCCACGCATCACCCGCGGCGCAATCGACATCAAAAATATGACATTTACTCACCCGGAAAATGACGAAGCACTGTTCAACAATCTGAATATCGCTATCAAATCCGGCGAAAAGATTGGTCTCGTCGGTCATTCCGGTTCGGGCAAAACCAGCCTTACCAAGTTGTTGCTGCGCTTTAACGACATCGATGATGGCGAGATCTTGATCGACGGACAGAATATCGCCCGGATAACCCAGGATGATTTACGGCGAAACATCGCGTATGTGCCCCAAGAACCTTTACTGTTCCACCGTACAATCCGCGAGAATATAGCCTATGGTAAACCTGATGCAACCGATGAAGAAATCGCAGCCGCAGCCCGCAAGGCCAATGCCAGCGAATTCATTGAAAAATTGAAAGACGGCTATGACACGCTGGTTGGCGAACGCGGTGTTAAGCTTTCCGGCGGTCAGCGGCAGCGCATCGCTATTACCCGTGCCATTTTAAAAGACGCGCCAATCTTGATACTTGATGAAGCCACCAGCGCACTCGATTCAGAGAGCGAAAAGCTGATCCAATCGGCACTATGGGAACTCATGAGAGGCCGTACCGCGATTGTCATTGCCCACCGCCTGAGCACCATCCAAAAGATGGACCGTATTTTAGTGATGGAAGACGGCGAGATCGTAGAGCAAGGTTCGCACGCCGAACTCGTAAAAACGCGAGGCATTTACGCCCAGCTGTGGGCACATCAAACCGGGGGATTCATTACCGATAGCGTGTAATGTGGATATTAGTGCGCAGCCATTCACAATAAGGTAAAATATAAAGAAGTATGTCGGGTAAAAAAACGAGCGTCAGCGAATGGCGCATTCTCAAATATTTTTGGCAGGCGGGTATTAAATACCGGCGCGGCCTGCTTATTAGCCTGCTTGCACCCTTAGGGGCGGTGGCGCTTAGTACGCTTTTCCCTTTTTATGTTGGTAAATTGTTGGCGGAACTGAGTATTGACCCGGCCCAGGCGGTGCAATATCTGCCCCATTTATTTGTCATTGGTATGGTAGGCATTGTGACGAACCGTTACGGCATGTCCTCGCTGTTCCAATATCAGGCAAAGGTCCTTTCCGACCTGCAACGGCTTACGTTGGATACCTTACTGCGGCATTCCGCCAGTTTTCACAATAACCGCGTCGGCGGAAAATTAGTATCCGATGCCCTGGACTTCCCTCAAGCTTACGCCACGCTGTCCAATGCGTTTTTGCTGAATTTTATGACCCTCGGCACTACTATTACCCTGGGCCTGATTTTGGTCGCACTGAAAAGCTGGCTTTTAGGCCTGATCCTGCTTGGCATGGTTAGTGTCGTTGTGGGCATAGCCTATTACCAGAGTCGCAGCCGGCGGGATATTCGAGCGCGGCGGCTCCAAGTCTCAAAGGCCGTAACCGCCCATTTGGCCGACACCATTATTAATAACCAGACGGTACGGGCTTTTGCCAAAGAAAAAAGCGAAATGACCAAGCACGAAAGTCTCAATAAACAGCTCCTTGGGCTGCGCATGACCGACTGGAGTTCGGCCGCCAAAGCGGGCAACGATCGAATGGCCGGACTACTGGCGTTTCAGCTGTTGTTCGCTTTTGCCATCATTCATATGGTCAAACAAGACCCGGGCTTGTTGGCAATCGGCATCTTTGCCTTTACGTATTCGGTTACCTTGTCCAATCAACTCTTCAACATCAACACACTGATCCGCCAAACCGAGGAAGCGTTTTTGCAGGCGACGCCCTTTATGGAAATTTTGGACGAAAAACCCGCCATCGTTGATAAACCGGACAGTAAAGCCCTCGAAGTACGGCAGGGACAGGTTGCCTTTCGTAACGTTACTTTTCGCTATGAAGACAGCTCGGCACAAGATAAAGTATTTCAAAATCTTGATCTGGAAATTAAGCCGGGCGAAAAAGTCGGCCTTGTCGGACCAAGCGGTGGCGGCAAAAGTACGCTTACACGCCTCGTTCTGCGTTTCGATGACATTCAGGATGGTGAGATATTGGTAGACGGGCAGAATATTGCTACTGTGACGCAAGCCAGTCTGCGCGAAGCGATCGCATATGTACCACAGGAGCCGCTTATGTTTCACCGTTCAGTATTTGAAAACATCGCCTACAGCAAACCCGAAGCAAGCCGCGAACAAGTCATCGCCGCAGCCAAACAAGCCAATGCACACGATTTCATCTCTACTCTACCCGACGGCTATGACACCCTGGTAGGAGAACGCGGCGTTAAATTATCCGGTGGGCAACGACAGCGTGTAGCTATTGCCCGTGCCATCTTAAAAGACGCTCCCATTTTAATACTCGACGAGGCTACGAGCGCGCTCGATTCAGAAAGCGAACTCCTTATACAGCAGGCGTTGCTTAAGTTAATGTATGGGCGGACCGCACTCGTCATCGCTCATCGCCTGAGCACCATACAAAAGATGGACCGCATTGTCGTTTTGGAAGACGGCACAGTCACTGAGCAGGGTTCTCACAAAGAACTGCTCGCCCAAAGCGGAACGTACGCCAAACTTTGGAAACACCAGTCGGGCGGATTTATCGAAGAATAAAAAGTCCCGGAAAATCCGGGACTTTTACTGCATTCGTAAGATTACACGCCTTTGACTTATTTTACTTCGGCGGATTTTTCACCGTCGGCTTTTGCCTCGGACTCGCCGGCCTCACCAGATCCAGCTTCAGCTTCGCCTTCTGCAGACCCATCGGCGGTAGCCTCATCGTCGGCAGTACCACCAGCCGCATCATTAGCAGCAGCCAAAGCACTTGGCTCAAAGACCGTAGCCACAGGATGGGCCGGATCCGTTTTAATAGTCACACCAGAAGGCACAATCAGGTCGGCAACCGTTGCCTGGTCACCCACTTCAACCAGTTTCTCCCCGTTAAAGGTTAGCGCGTCGGGCAGTTCGCGCGGAATCGCTTCAACCTCGACAGCTTCTAGCTGGTTTAAGACCACCAAACCCGCACGTTCAGCAGGACTAGCGTCATTGCCTTCGTCGAAAACAATATGCACCGGAATTTCAGCCGTAACCTTCTCGTTGGCTTTTACGGCATTAAACACAACGTGGCGTAGTTGGTGTTTTTTCGGATCAAAGTCAACGCTCTTGATAAGCGTCATGTATTGTTTTTTGCCAGCCTTGACGCTTACCGGGTGGTGTTTGCCGGCCCGCTGAAATGCCTTGACTATTTCGCCGTACTGGCCCATTACTATCACAGAATCCTTACCATGGTCGTGAATAACGGCCGGCACCAAACCTTCTTTACGCAGGTGTTTGACAGCCTTGCCGGTTACTTCACGTTCTTCAAGTTGCAGGGCAACTTCTTCCATATTTCCTCCTTAGTTGGTAATCCCCTGATTACCAGTATACATGGTTATGCCTGAAAATTGCCCCAAGAGAAGATGAGGCCCAGGCGTGGCAGGCTGAAGACTCGCTCGTCTGCTAAAGGCGCCGTCTTGACTCACTGGGCTCTTTAGGCCCAGTCTTCAGCCTGCCACGCCTGGGCCTCATCCATTTTCTCTGGACGTTTCAGTGGTTTCACGGTAGGCTAGAGAAAGTATGATCGATCCGAACCATTTATTAGAGGGTACGAGCGTCCTCGTTGGGCTCTCGCTTATTGCCCTTATTATTACCGCCGAAACCGGTCTGCTTATCGGCTTCTTTTTGCCCGGAGATACACTGCTCTTTACGGCAGGCTTTTTTGCAGCCCAGGGAAAGCTGCCGCTGGCGGCCGTATTGATCGTAATCTTCCTATCCGCCGTTATTGGCGATAACATCGGTTACACTATCGGCAAAAAGACCGGACCACGCATGTTTAAAAAGAAAGACGGTATTATTTTTCGCCAGGAATACATCCGACGCGCCCAAGAATTTTATGAAAAACATGGCGGCAAAACAATTATGATTGCGCGGTATGTACCGATTGTACGCACCTTTGCGCCCTTGGTGGCAGGCATCGGCAACATGAAGCGCGGTAAGTTTTTTCTTTATAATGCTGTCGGCGCGTTTATCTGGACAACCACCATCGTGCTGGCTGGCTACTGGTTGGGCAGCCTGATCGACCCGCATGTCATGGAACGGTTTATTCTTTTGGCAATTACACTGGCCACAATTGTTACCATGGGGCCGACACTCTATCACCTGCTGCGAGAAAAGCGCCTCCGCGACTTTTTGAGCCACCAGCTTTCAAGGGTCACAAGCCGGCTACGCCGCAAAAACTCTTCTAAGAATGCCTCGAACGATTAATTAAAATCCTACAGCATTCGATCCAGGAACTGGCCGGTATAACTTTTTGGCTCTTTGGCAACTTGTTCCGGTGTACCTACAGCCACCACTTGTCCACCTCCCGACCCGCCTTCGGGGCCCATGTCGATAATGTGATCGGCAGACTTAATAACATCCAGGTTGTGTTCGATAATGACCATGCTGTTTCCGGCATCCACCAGGGCGTGCAATACATGCAACAAGCGGTCAACATCTGCCATATGCAAACCGGTCGTCGGTTCGTCCAAAATGTAGAGTGTGCGTCCAGTTGGACGGCGCGATAGTTCCGTAGCCAGTTTGATACGCTGCGCTTCACCACCAGATAATGTAGTTGCCGGCTGACCAAGGCCGATATAACCCAAGCCCACGTCTACTAGGGTCTGCAATTTGCGTGCAATCGATGGGATATTGGCAAAGAATTCCAGAGCTTCTTCGGTGTTCATTGACAGAACGTCGCTGATGGTTTTGCCCTTGAAGTGAATTTCCAAAGCTTCGCGGTTATAGCGCTTGCCGTGACAGACTTCGCAGGGTACATATACGTCGGGCAAAAAGTGCATTTCGATCTTGATAATTCCGTCGCCGGCACAGTTTTCACAGCGCCCGCCCTTGACGTTAAAGCTAAAGCGGCCGGGGCCGTAGCCGCGCAGCTTGGCCTCGGGCGTTTGAGCGAAAAGTTCGCGGATCGGTGTAAACAAGCCGGTATATGTAGCAGGATTGGAACGCGGCGTGCGGCCAATGGGCGATTGGTCGATAATAATCGCTTTGTCGAGCTGCTTGATACCCTCAATGTCATCATGTTTACCGGGCACGGTGTTGGCGCGCATCAAGCGGGCTTGCAATTCTTTGGCTAAAATGTCGTTGATTAGGCTGGACTTGCCCGAACCGGACACACCAGAAACTACCACCATCTGCCCGAGTGGGATTTCAACATCTACATTTCTGAGGTTATGTTCACGTGCGCCCCGGATAAAAAGTGACTTGCCGTTACCTTTGCGGCGCTTTTTCGGCACGGCGATTTGTTTGGTGCCGGACAGATATTGGCCGGTCACGCTTTCTTTGTTTTTGGCGACTTCGTCCGGGGTACCGCTGGCGACGACGTGGCCGCCGTGAATGCCCGCGCCCGGACCGATGTCGAGTAAATAATCTGCGGTGCGGATGGTATCTTCGTCGTGTTCGACAACCAAAACGGTGTTGCCCAGGTCACGCAAGTGTTTGAGTGTACGAATCAGGCGGTCATTGTCGCGCTGGTGCAATCCAATACTTGGTTCGTCCAAAACATACAAAACGCCCTGCAGGCCAGAACCGATCTGTGTCGCTAAACGAATACGCTGAGCCTCACCACCGCTCAAAGTAGTGGCACTGCGTAACAAATTCAGATAATTCAGACCGACGTCGCGCAAAAAACCTAGTCGCGCATTGATCTCTTTAAGAATTTGGTGCGCGATATGCATCTCTTTTTCGGTGAATTTGACCGAGGCCAAAAAGTCTAAGGCGTCGTCAATAGACAGTTCACAGATGTCCATAATGGACATATCGGATACCGTAATCGCCAAAACTTCGGGCTTTAAGCGGCGGCCTTTGCAGGCATAGCACGGCTTTTCTTGCATAAAGCGTTCGATGTCGTGACGCATGAATTCACTGTCGGTTTCTTTGTGGCGGCGCTCCAGATTTGGGATAACACCTTCGTAGGTCGTTTCAAAACTGCGGCCGCTGCCCAGGTTGACACGGTATTTTTCATTGCCAGTGCCATAGAGCAGACGGTCGATATTTTCTTTGGAAATCTCGCCAGTGGGTACGTGCAGACTAAAACCGTAGCGGCCGGCCACGGCCTGCATCTTTTTCATATACCAGGCATCGGCGTTAACACGGTTAAAGGGGCGGATTGCACCTTCAGCTACCGTCAAACGGCCATTGGGAATAACCAATTCGGGGTCGACTTCGAGACGCGAACCAAGACCCGTACAAACCGGACACGCGCCATGCGGACTGTTAAAGCTAAAGGTGCGCGGCTCGAGTTCCGGAATGGAAATATCCGGATGGTCGATGCACTGTCTCTTATACACATCT
>JARIHD010000011.1 GCA_029288425.1 Candidatus Saccharimonadota bacterium | reverse complement strand
ACAGATCAAGCGTCGTTGATTTTTTGATACTCACCAAAAACTCTCTTAACCGAGATATGTTAGCAAAGGATAGGGAGTGAGTCAAGTATCTAACAGAGAAGCATGAGCGGAATAACAGGGGAGAGGGCCTTGCTAAAAGTCGGAGTATGCGCTATATTAATGGAGTTACTTTAAGGGATAAATGCGTGGGCTCTTAGCTCAGTTGGCTAGAGCGCATCCTTGACGTGGATGAGGTCAGAGGTTCGAGTCCTCTAGGGCCCACCATTCCTTAAGTAAACAAGCCAGGGTGATGCCCTGGCATTTTTATTATCATGAATGAGATATGTCATATCTGGTATATACCATTCATGATATGGGTACGTAGTAGCCGACAGAATTATCCCCAGAAGCTATTACAAAAATGACAACACATTAGTACTAGCCGGATCGTACTATCATTGCTATAGTAGTTCATGTAAGGCGAAGTTTTGCGATGTGTTACAATGATTATGAACTGGGAGGTTCACAATCAACATCGAGCGGCGAAGCAGATTCACCACCTGCCGAGCTCCGTGGGCAGCCAGGCGTGCGTTAACGCGGGGGCAATAAGTGCCTGAGCTTTCAAAATAAAAGCAAGGGAAGTCCGGTGGAACCGCCCGGGACTATCAGCAAAATTTTGCGACATAGCTTCTGGGTCCGAGACGCGGTAAAACGATTGAATACCATGCGAGAGTATTTAATCGAACCGCGTCTCTTTATTTATAAGAAAGGAGCTTTACTATGGCCAACCAACAAGATGACCAACTACACCCCATGCGACACAGTCTCGCGCACATTTTGGCGACAGCTTTGACGCGTCTGTACCCTGGCATTAAGCTCGGAATTGGTCCGGTGGTCGAAAATGGTTTTTATTACGATGTGGACCTAGGCGATAAGCAG
The DNA here is from genome assembly GCA_029288425.1 of Candidatus Saccharimonadota bacterium. GTDB lineage: Bacteria > Patescibacteriota > Saccharimonadia > Saccharimonadales > UBA4665 > JARIHD01. The sequence goes on along the minus strand of JARIHD010000011.1, from coordinate 7,436 downwards.
CTTTCCGACGAAGACTTTTCGAAGATTGAGGCCGAAATGCAAAAGGTAATAAGTGAGGACCAGACATTTGAGCGATTTGCTCGTCCTGTAGACGAGGCCATCCAATGGGCGAAAGAAGCGGGGCAGCCCTATAAAGAAGAGCTGCTGAATGACCTTAAGCGCGCCGGCACCACGGTAGCTAAAGACCTGAAAGCTGAAGAGCTCGGCACCGTAGCGGAGGGCGACGGCCGGATCGACGAAGTGTCATTTTATAAAAACGGTGACTTTACAGACCTGTGTCGCGGCCCGCACGTTGAATCCACCGGAAAGGTCGGCGCATTCAAGCTCATGCGCGTGTCCGGCGCCTACTGGCGCGGCAAAGAAAGCAATCCACAGATGCAACGTGTCTACGGCGTTGGTTTTGCGACCGAAAAAGAACTCCGCCAATACCTGAATATGCTCGAAGAAGCAAAAAAACGCGACCATCGCAAGCTTGGCCAGGAACTGGACCTGTTCTTTTTCCATGAAACCGCGCCGGGCATGCCATACTGGCTGCCGAATGGTGTCGTGCTTTACAATGAGCTTATTAATTTTTGGCGCAAGGAGCACGCGACGCGGGGCTATCAAGAGGTTGTATCACCGCTCCTAAACAAGAAAGATCTTTACGTGACCAGCGGTCATTTCGATCACTACTGGGACGACATGTTTACCTCTGCAACCGAAGAAGGTGAGCTGTATGGTATGAAAGCCATGAACTGTCCTAACGCCATGATTATCTATAAAAACAAAAATCGCTCTTATCGTGATTTTCCGCTCCGGCTCAGCGACACCGATCCGCTGCATCGCTATGAACTTTCGGGGGCATTGAACGGTTTATTCCGGGTGCGCGCTTTTCGCCAGGACGATGCCCATATATATGTACAGGAAGAGCAGATTAAAGATGAGTACAAGCGTATCTTTGAAATTACGGAACTCTTTTACTCTATTTTTGGCATGTCCTATGCATTCCGCCTAGGGACGCGGCCTGATAAATTTATGGGTGATTCTGCTTTGTGGGATAGTGCCGAAGGAATGCTCAAGGAGATTTTGGAAGAGAGCGGCAAGGACTACTTTATCGAAGAAGGTGACGGCGCTTTTTACGGACCAAAGATCGATATCCTTATGACCGACGCACTTGGCCGGCCTTGGCAGATGGGTACAATTCAGCTCGATTTTCAGCAGCCCCTACGTTTTGACCTGAAATACACCGACAAAGATGGGCAAGAAAAGACGCCGATTGCCATTCATCGTGTAATCTACGGGTCGCTTGAGCGGTTTATCGGTATTCTAATTGAGCATTTAGGCGGCAAGTTTCCGGTTTGGATCGCGCCCGAACAGATTCGCATCATTACGGTCAACCAAGAAGAGAAGACGGTCGCATTTGCTCGTTCAATAGTTGCCCGAGCCGAGGAATTGGGGCTACGTGTATATGTCGATAACGACAACGAATCTGTTGGCAAAAAGATCCGGAGTGCGGAACTCAGGAAGATTCCATATTCGGTCGTTATTGGCGAGAAAGAGATTGAAACCGGAAACTTAACGCCTCGCGTACGCAAAGATATGGAAGTAAATCCGGTTCACGAAGCACGGACCATTGATGAATTTTTGAAGACTGTAGCAAACGAAGCCAAAAGCCGGGTAAATAAAACGTCTTTGTAGGAGCCTGAAGCAGTGCCGCGCGTTGACGCTGATTTCAAACAGAGAGTGTACGAGATGGTTGCTCAGATACCGAAGGGTAGGGTGGCGACATATGGTCAGATTGCTGCACTGTGCGGTGCGGCCTGGGCTGCATGGGAAGTGGGGCAGATTGCGCATACGGGCCCGAGTAACTTACCCTGGCAGCGTGTTGTGAATAAGCAAGGCGGACTAGCTGCCGGTTGGCCGGGTGGCGGACGTGGTGCACATCGCGCTGCCTTGGAGGCTGACGGGATTGATGTTTCCGATGATTACACCGTGGATGTTAAGAACCTATTATGGAATCCAAATCAAACCAATCTCCTTTGATCGTGATCGTGGGCGAGACGGGCTCTGGCAAGTCAGCTCTGGCTATTGAACTGGCGCAAATGTTTGGCGGCGAGATTATCGCAGCTGATTCGAGAACGGTGTATGAGGGGTTGGACATTATTACGGCCAAGCCTACCGCCAATGAGCAGGCGGCTGTGCCGCACCATCTGATTGACATCGTCTCGCCTGAGCGGTCATTTTCTGCCGCCGAATTTAAGACTTTGGCGAACCAAACTATGGAGGCCATCGTCAGTCATGGCCGGCTGCCTATGCTAGTGGGTGGAACGGGGCTCTACGTCGATGCTGTTATATATGACTTCAATTTCCAGGAAAAGGCGGATCCTACGAGGCGCGAAGCTTTGCAAAAACTATCAATCGAAGAATTGCAGAGAATCTTGCAGGAGCAAGGCATCCCGTTGCCGCACAATGAACGTAACCCCAGACATTTGATTCGCGCCATCGAAACGGGCGGACAAGCTGGCGGCCGGCGTGAGCTTCGTCCGAATACGCTGGTGCTTGGTCTACTTGTTGACCGTAATGAACTAGAGCGAAAGATCAGGCGGCGAGTTGATGCCATGGTCGGTACTGGCCTGCTTGAGGAAATCCGTGGGGCAGTTGATGTTTTTGGTTGGGACGCGCCTGGTCTCCAGTCACCCGGGTTCAAAGCCTTTAGGCGCTATTTTGACGGCGAGGTACCTTTGGACGAAGCAAAAGAAATTCTTATTCACGAACATTTGCAGCTCGCGAAGCGTCAACGCACATGGTTCAGGCGGAGCAAAGACATTCACTGGATCTGTAAAAAAGACGAAGCCGTAGATTTAATCACAACTTTCCTGAACAAATGATATATAGATAGCGACCAAAGTTTGTTACAATAGGCTCATGATTGAGCAATTGTTTGGATCAAAAACGAGGGTAAAACTGCTACAGCTATTCTATAGTAATCCCAATCGCTCCTTTTACGTACGCGAAATTACCCGCAAAATCGATGAGCAGATCAACTCGGTACGCCGCGAACTTGCCAATCTGTTAAATGTCGGAATTATTGTGTCTGATAACACCAATAACCGATTGTACTACGAAGTGAACCAGAACTACGAGTATTATGAACCTCTATCGGTCATCTTTGGCAACGGTACCATGAGCAGTACCGCGGCCGCGGATGCGCCCGCCAAATCTAAGACCAAAAAGACCCCCGTATCGGCGGAATCCGAAAGGCTTAAGAGCCTCGGAAATCTGCAGCTCGTCCTGTATACCGGTCAGTTTACCCGCGATGAATCGAGTGGTATCGATATGCTGGTCGTCGGAGATATCAATCAGAATGCACTGCAAAAATACGTAGCCGAACTCGAAAAACAAGAAAATAAAGATATTCGCTATGCTGTTATGACGCCGACCGAGTTTAACTACCGCCGCCAGATCAAAGATCGCTTCATAACGACCGTACTGGATTCGAAAAAACAAGTGCTCGTAGATAATACTGTGTCACTGTAGAGGGAAAATTAAGGAGAAGATATGGATATACAATTTCATGGTGCAAACTGCGTGACGCTTACGACTAAACAAGCGCGTGTCGTTATCGATGATAATTTAAAAGAATTAGGAGCGAAGGCCGTTACAAAAACAGGGGACATCGTTCTGTTTACTCATGCTCATGGTGTTCCGGCTGTCGAACCTAAAATCGTCATTGACCAGCCGGGAGAGTACGAAGTGTCTGGCATTTCTATTTATGGTGTCCCGGCACAGGCGCATATCGACGAAGAGGGCAAGCGGAGCGCCATTATGTATAAGCTCGTTACCGAAGATCTGCGTATCCTTGTCATGGGCCACGTCTATCCGGAGCTTAGCGAATCGCAGCTTGAATCCATTGGAATGATTGATATTATGATTGTGCCCACCGGCGGCAACGGATATACGTTAGACCCTATCGGCGCGCTTAAGGTGATAAAAAAAGTGGAACCAAAATTGGTTATTCCAACCCACTACGACGACAAAGACCTCAATTTCCCTGTGCCCCAACAGCCCCTTGACGAAGCCGTTAAGATTTTTGCCATGGAAGTAAAAGAGCCTGTCTCGAAGCTTAAGATGAAGTCGAGTGAGCTTGGTGAGGTGTTAACGCTTGCACCGCTTGAGCGGGCTTAACGGTCTGGCCAAATCGACTTGATTATATATAAAAAACCTCCTGACAATCAGGAGGTTTTTAGAAGACAACACTTGGCTAGGCAGCCAAAGCGACGTCTTTTTTGGTAGTCTTGGCTACGGTTTCGTTCAGCAAGCCCTTCTTTTTAAGGGTGCGAATAGCTTGAGCGCTGATGCGCAGCTTCACTTTTTTGCCATCAACAATAATAGTCTTCTTTTGCAGGTTTGGTTCCCATACCTTTTTGGTGTGGCGCTGCGAAAAGCTGACGTTGTTGCCGAACTGCTTTCCTTTACCAGTAATATCACACTGACGCATTTGATAAATTCCTTCTATTCAATGATCTATTTTAGCTTTTTTTACTCCTTAAGTCAATAAACTTTCCAGAGAGAGTAAGGTATACTAATAGCATGTTTTCGAATCTATCCGGCAGTGAAATTATTATCATTCTTATATCTTTAGTTATATCGGTTGGCCTTCACGAGGCCACGCATGCATTTGTGGCTCATCGCCTAGGCGACTCTACGGCGCATGATGAGGGCAGGGTGACACTTAACCCCCTTAAGCATATCGATATTTATATGACTGTTCTGCTGCCGGCGGTCCTGATGCTACTAAAGTTGCCACCGATATTTATTGCGCGCCCAGTACCATTTAATCCCGATCGGATCCGTCACGGTGAATATGGGGCCGCAGTAATGGCGGTTGCGGGTCCTGTGTCCAACTTGGTATTGGCCGTAATTGCTGCGATACTGGTTCGTTTGACTCCGAATATGGCATTTGTGGAGCCACTCGTGCTCTTTATGGGCGTCAACGTTGCCCTCTTTGTCTTTAATATGCTGCCCATTCCACCGCTTGATGGATCCCGGCTATTCTATGCCTTTGCTCCAGAGCCTATTCAAAGGGTGATGTATCAAATTGAATCGATGGGTTTCATTGCGCTTATTTTGGTTTTACTGCTGTTATCCCCACTTCTCGGTCCGATACTTGCTAATATCAACCAGGCTATCCTGCAATTTTTGCTGTAGACTTGCTCTACATTGCCAAAAATACGATATTAAATACTCCGCTGAGGCGATATAATAGAGGTGCTCGGTGACCGAGCGAATGATTATCTGAATACTAATTCGCAATGGGATTCCAATATTTGTAGCGGCTGTGGTTGTTACGTGAGGAGACCCACCTGGGTGTTACCAGGTATCATTAGCGGTCGCCGGGCTTTTTATATATCCCTCTGTTGTAATCCCATTTTCATCTGTTAAAATAAAGACATCTCAATCGGGGTGTAGCGCAGTTGGTAGCGCGTACGGCTGGGGGCCGTGAGGTCGCAGGTTCAAGTCCTGTCACCCCGACCATATTGTAATTTGTGGTTCTTACCTTGGCATAAGAACCACTTTTCATAGTCGTCATCTGTTATACTGCTTATAGACATGAAAACACTCAAACTTGACCACGAACTTGCAAACCTAGTACGCAATGGAGAAAAGACTTCTACCTGGCGTATTTTTGACGACAAGGATTTGCACGTGAACGATGAAATCGAACTCGTGGATAAAGTCGATCCATCGGATCCCCAAACTTGGGAGGTATTTTCTATTGCGCGGATTGATAGGCTGATTGAAAAGCGGATCGGTGATATTGTGGAAGCTGATTTTGAAGGTCATGGAACCTATACTTCTCCCGAAAAAATGCTAGAAGCATACAAAGGTTATTACGGGTCGAATGTTACACTTGAAACGCCAATAAAGATGGTCCATTTCAGCCTGCTTGATAAAAACGTTGTAAAAGAAAGAATAATTCCAAACAACCTGCCGAAGCTTACGGAGGCAAAAATGTATGCAGACGGCGGTTCGCGGGGTAATCCTGGGCCCTCTGCGAGTGGCTTTGCGATCCTTAATATGGACGATCAAATTGTTGTAAAAGAAGGTGTTTATTTGGGGGTGACCACTAATAATCAAGCCGAATACCAGGCCCTAAGGCTGGGCCTGGAGCAGGCAAAGCGTATGGGTGTGCAAGAAGTTCATGTGTTTATGGATAGCCTTTTGGTTGTGAATCAGATGAAAGGCATCTTCAAGGTTAAAAACCGTGATTTGTGGCCAATTCACGAGGCCATTAGGCAGATTGCCACCAGCTTTAAGCGTATAAGTTATACGCATGTACCTCGCGAGCTCAATAAAATTGCAGATGGGGCAGTAAATGAAGCTCTTGACCAGGCAGCCAGTAGGCAAAAATAGTTATTTTTTGGCATAAGTGGTATAATAATTTGTGTGCTTGATTATCGGCTGATCGCTTTAGTGTTGTTTTATGATCTAGGAAACAGATTATAAAACAACACTAAAGAGGAAAGTCCGGGCAGCGCAGGGAAAGACAGTTGCTAACGGCAACCAGGGGCAACCCTAGGGAAAGTGCCACAGAAACAAGACCGCCTCTTATGAGGTAAGGGTGAAAAGAGCGAGGTAAGAGCTCGCAGTTCCCGGTGGTGACACGGGGAAGTGGTAAACCCTGTCTGCTGCAAGGAGGTAGGCTCATTCGGATTACTCCGTAGTTTCCCGCTAGAGCCTGCCGCTTAACCGCTTGATCCTAGGTGGCAACACCAGGACTAGATAGATGGTCAGCTAAAACAGAACCCGGCTTACGGATAATCAGGCGCCCATATATTGTATAAAAAACCACCCTATAGGGGTGGTTTTAACTTTTTGGAGCTGATCTGGATGCCTAAGAGCTATTTTTTTGTTGCAGTATTTACTACGGCCTCGAAAGCCTTTGGTTCATTTACTGCTAATTCACTCAGGATTTTGCGGTCCAAAGTGATGTTGGTGCCTTTAAGGGCGGCAATTAGCTTGCTGTATGTTGTGCCGTTCAGGCGGGCGGCCGCATTTATGCGTGCGTTCCATAGTTCACGGAAACTACGCTTGCGGTTGCGGCGATCGCGGTAGGCAAATTGTAGTGCCTTGGTTACTGCCTGCTTGCCGCGCTTAATGCTTGAACGATTTGATTTCGTCATGCCCTTGGTGGCTTGGCGAATCTTCTGATGCTTGTGGTGGCTGGCAACGCCTCGTTTTACGCGCATCGACTAGACTCCTAACTGTTTCTTAATGGTAGCCTTGGTGCTCGGGTCGGTGATGGTACCCAGGCCGCTCAAAGAGCGCTTGCGACCGCCACTTTTCTTTTGCAAAAAGTGGTTCATGTTTGGATGACCAACGCGGAGTTTACCGTTCTTGGTGATCCGCACGCGGTCTTTGGTCTGTCTCTTATACACATCTGACGCTGCCGACGA
>JARIHD010000094.1 GCA_029288425.1 Candidatus Saccharimonadota bacterium | reverse complement strand
GCTTTCGCCCTTAACCTGCTCGAAGACGAGATTGGCGCGGTGATCTTGGGCGACGACTCTCAAGTTGTTGCCGGAAGTAAAGTTACGCTGACCGGTAAAGTTCTCGATGTTCCCGTCGGTCCTGAATTGGTCGGCCGCGTGGTTGACCCGCTGGGTCGTCCCCTCGACGGCAAAGGTCCGATCAAAACCAAGCAGCGTAACCCCATCGAACGCCGCGCTCCCGGCGTGATGGACCGCCAATCCGTTTCCGAACCAGTAATGACCGGTCTTGTGGCTATCGACACTATGGTTCCGATCGGCCGCGGCCAGCGTGAGCTTATCATTGGTGACCGCCAAACCGGTAAGACCGCCATTGCCGTCGATACGATGATCAACCAGGCCAAGCAGAAATCAGGCATTATTAACGTGTATGTGGCCGTCGGTCAAAAACGCTCCAAGGTTGCTGCTCTTATTGAGCGCTTAAAGCGCGAAGGCGTGATGGACCAGACCATTGTGGTTGCTACCAGTCCCGCTGACCCAGCCCCGTTACTCTACTTAGCTCCCTATGCCGGTTGCGCCATGGGCGAATACTTCCGCGATAACAAGGGTCACGCCCTGATTATTTACGATGATCTGACCAAGCACGCCGTGGCCTACCGCCAGATGTCCCTGCTACTCCGCCGTCCTCCCGGCCGCGAAGCTTACCCTGGTGACGTTTTTTATCTGCACTCCCGCCTCTTGGAGCGCGCCGCTAAATTAAACGATGAACTGGGTGCTGGTTCATTGACCGCCCTGCCGATCATCGAAACGCAGGCCGGTGACATTTCTGCCTACATCCCAACCAATGTTATTTCCATTACCGATGGTCAGATCTTCCTGGAAACCAACCTGTTTTACCAAGGTATCCGTCCGGCTATTTCGGTTGGTCTGTCGGTTTCGCGTGTGGGTGGCGCCGCTCAGACCAAAGCAATCAAGACCGTTTCTGGTGGTCTGAAGCTTTCTCTGGCGCAGTTCCGCGAACTGGCTTCATTTGCCCAGTTTAGTAGCGACCTGGATGCCGACACCAAAAAGACCATCGAACGCGGCCAGCGCCTGACCGAGCTGTTGAAGCAAAAGCAATACAGCCCGCTTAGCATTGCGGAACAAGCCGTAAGTGTGATGGCCGCCACCAAAGGCGCATTCGATGAGGTTCCAACTGAAAAGGTCAAGGATGCCCAGGCCGAACTCATTTCGCTACTCGAAGACAAGCACGCTGACGTGATGAAGTCGTTGAACAAAGGCGACAAGCCCACCGAAGAACTGGAAAAAACCATTTTGGCTGCAGCTGAAAAAGTCGCCAAAACCTTTGCTGCAGTAAAGAAGGAGAAGTAAGCTGTGAAGTTCGAAATAGAAAGGGGAGGGCCGACACCGACTCCCAAAGATATGTATGAACAGAATCCCGACCAGGTTTTACCGGCCGTTGCCTATGAACTTGGACGCCAGCAGAACGTACAGGGGGAGGCATTCCCTGATTGGTTTGAGAATACGACCATGCTTTTAAGGGCGCTCACTCAGGCCCAGGCTGATCCGAATATGCGTGCCGCTTTTGCTGCTTTGGGCAAGCAAATGGTCGATGCTAACACCGGCGAATTTCCTCAACCCCCTGAATTACCTATCAACAGCTTCGATCCGGGCAAATTTCGGGGATCAGCGAAGGCAAAGGAGCAGACGGATGACCGGACAACTAGGTAGCGGCGAATTCTCCGGCCAACAACTTCAGGACCTTTCCGACAATGAGCTGGTTATGGTTCTGGTGGGCAGTGAAGCTGGCTACCGAAATGAGGCTGATGGTGCATTAATGGATTTGATATGCGACCGTGATCCTGACGTTTGTGACCTAGATCCAAGCCCAGAGTCATGGGACCGCTACCGCGCGGCCCAGGCTGAATTAGTGCGTCGTGCTGTTGGTCACCTCGGGCTTTCTTCGGATTTTCTGTTTAATGAAAGCCAAGGTCAATAGCTATGGCTAGTCGACAGCAAATTAAACAGCGGATCGGTTCGGTCAAAAGCACCAAGCAGATCACCAAGGCAATGCAACTGGTTGCGGCCAGCAAACTGCGCCGCGCCCAAGAAGCGGCCGCCGGCCCGCGGGCATATGCCGAACTGGCCCGCGGCATTTTGGCTCGTCTGCGCCACATCGCCGGAGGCGAAAGCGAATCGTATTTGTTTACCGATCGGCCAGTCAAGAATCGTTTGCTTATGGTCGTTACGAGCGACCGCGGCCTCGCCGGGGCGTATAACTCTAATGTCATCCGCCGTATGCTGAACGAACTTAAAAACGACCGCGACAAAGGCATTGCAACATCAGTGATCGTGATCGGCCGCCAGGCAGCACACGCTGCGGGACGCATTGCCGGCCTGGACATCCATGCCGCCTATCAAGGCCTGCCCGACAGACCTGACGCCGATACGCTGCGCCCTATCCTGTCCACCGCCGTCGGTCTGTTCGCTGACCGCAAAGCAGATGCCGTTGACCTTATTTATACCAAGTTCATTTCGACCGTTAACCAAGAGGTGCAGGTTAAGCGCTTGCTGCCCGCCGGTCTGGACCAAGAACCGACTGAAGAAAAAATCGAGGACGGCGAAGCGACTGTTGAGCCATCGGTGGAGGCGCTCCTGAAATCAACCACCATGCGCCTTTTGGACGCCCAGATTTACCAAGCCCTGCTAGAAGCGGCCGCCAGCGAGCATTCCATGCGTATGCTGGCCATGAAAAACGCGACCGACAACGCCAGTGATATCGTCGACGACCTGACGCTCGAATTTAATAATGCCCGCCAGGCGGCCATTACCCAGGAACTGGCTGAAATCAGCGGTGGCGCGGAGGCAATAAAATAATGAGTAATACCAGTTGGAGACCCTTACCAGGAAACAAGCAAAGGTTTACGGGATTTAATCCACTCCAGGAAATGCGTAACACGAGCGCGGGCGATGCCCTGCACGGTTCAAACTTTAATGGCCTGGGAGGCTACCCTGACCGAGGAGGGCTTGCCGCCGCCGTTCTAAGCGCGGAGGTTGCGGTAGATTTTTCCACCAAGAACACGGTATGTCGAGAACCAGACGAAGTACTTGATGTACGGGAGTTGTCGATCCCTGTGGGTTTTGATCAGCGCGTTGCCCGTTTTGGCGGCGGAGTAATCATAGAGAGGTATCCTTTCGCAGAGATAATCCCAGTGGAGGACACAAAATGAGCGAAATATTAGGCGGTAATGGAATTAATGGCGATGATGAAGAACCGATTGTCCTTGAGACAGGAGCGAATTACGATGGCGTAGAAGACTGGGACGTTCTACGAAACCTAGAAGAACCCAACGAAGGAGAACAATAATGGCAACAACAAAAGATAACCCAAAGACCGGCACTGGACAAGTTGTCCAGGTTGTTGGTGTGGTGGTCGATGTCGAGTTTGCGGCTGGTCAGCTGCCCGCGATCAACAACGCCCTGGCTACCGATCTGAACGGTCAAAAACTAATTCTCGAAGTGGCGCAGCACCTGAGCGAGACGACGGTACGCACCGTCGCTCTGTCGAGTACTGATGGCCTGAAACGTGGCGCCAAAATCACCGACACCGGCGCGCCGATCAGCGTTCCTGTGGGCAAAGAAACCCAAGGCCGCATGTTTAACGTTATCGGTGAACCGATCGACGGCAAAGGCGGCACATTCAAAGATCACGCGCCGATCCACCGTCCTGCTCCAACACTCGAAGAGCAATCCGGGTCGATCGAAATCCTGGAAACCGGCATTAAAGTTATCGACCTGATCTGTCCGATTGTTAAGGGCGGTAAGGTTGGCCTATTCGGCGGTGCGGGTGTCGGTAAGACCGTTACTATCGAAGAACTTATCAATAACATCGCCCGCTTCCACAGCGGTAGTTCGGTTTTTGCCGGTGTTGGTGAACGTACCCGCGAAGGTAACGACCTATACCACGAAATGGCTGAGGCCGGTGTGCTGGACAAGACTTCCCTGGTCTTTGGCCAGATGAACGAGCCACCCGGTGCGCGTCTGCGTGTTGCCCTTTCCGGTCTGACCATGGCCGAAGCGTTCCGCGACAAAGGCCAAGACGTGCTGCTATTCGTAGACAACATTTTCCGCTTTACGCAGGCCGGTTCAGAGGTTTCAGCCCTGCTTGGACGCTTGCCTTCCGCCGTAGGTTATCAGCCGAACTTACAGCAGGAAATGGGTATGTTGCAGGAGCGCATTACCTCGACCAAGCAAGGTTCGATTACTTCGGTGCAGGCTGTATATGTGCCCGCCGACGACCTTACTGATCCGGCTCCGGCAACGACATTTGCCCACCTTGACTCTACTATCGTGCTGAACCGTGCTCTGACCGACATTGGTATCTATCCTGCCGTTGATCCACTCGACAGTAGCTCGACCGTGCTCGACCCCGAAATTGTGGGCGAAGAACACTACAAAGTGGCCCGCGAAGTGCAACGTATTTTGCAGCGCTACAAAGACCTTCAAGACATCATTGCGATTCTTGGTATGGAAGAACTGTCCGATGAAGACAAAAAGACGGTTGCCCGCGCTCGCCGCATCCAGCGTTTCCTAAGCCAGCCATTCTTTGTGGCCGAGAAATTCACCGGCAACGAAGGCAAATACGTATCACTCAAAGACACCGTCAAATCATTCCGCGAAATCCTGGATGGCAAACACGACGATAAGCCTGAGTCTGCCTTCTACATGAAGGGTGACATCAGCGAGGTAAAGGCGGCGGCGTAATATGGAGCGGTGGCTAAACGATCCCAATGTGGGGATTACGCAGGCAGACGGATTTAAGTGTACGCCAGATACGTCCCGCACCCACATCACTCGTGAGCAGGCATCGTCCGATATCTCAGCACTCAACAGTAGTTCTATGAGCCGAGGTAGGGCCGCAGCAATGGTAGCAATATCCGAGTCATTCGACTTGGGCGGCCGCCCCGTTGAGACGGTAGATCCCGATGACTTTTGGGCCGCCGAAGAATTGCGGTCGCTTCCCGAGATACATCAACCCGATGATGAGGTATATAACACATGAATTTCCAACTAGTTTCGCTAGACGGCGTAAAATTTAGCGCCGACGCATACTCGATCGTACTGCCGACCGCTGCCGGCCAGGTGACGATTATGCCGGGACACGAACCTCTTTTAGGGGTGGTAATTCCCGGCGTTATTGTAGTCCGACGCGAAAAAAGTGATCTTGACACGCACCTTGAGCATTACGCGACAAATGGCGGCGTGCTCGAAGTGGGTAAAGAAGGCGTCCGCGTATTGGTAGACGAAGCCACGCATGGCGACGAAATTAACGAAGCCGAAGCTGAAAAGGCCCACCAGGCCGCTCTGGAGCTCCGCAAAAACGCCAAGGACCAGGTCGAACTGGACAAAGCCCAGGCTTTGGTCGACCGCACCACCGTGCGTTTACAGGTTGCCGGCTTGCGCCGTCGCCACCGCCGATAATCTTCTTGCATCTATAGCTTGTACCTTGTATAGTAGACGGCCATATGAGTAATGTTCTATCTGATACCGTAGAAATGGGCCGCAGCTATGACTTCTTTATGAACCCGCACTCGTATGCGGCCTTTGAGCTTACCTCCGAGCATCAGCTGCCAATAGGATGTATTGACCCTCGTGATGAAGAGCGTCTGCAATTAAAAGTTATATGCCAAACGCCGGGGGCGCTTATCGGTAAGGGCAAAGACGCGAGCCTTGCCCTGACAGCCAATGACGAAGATGGTCGGATCTATACCGTCGAAGAAGGCATGGAATACCACAGCAGGCTGCAAAGCTCGACACAATCCGATGGCGCTCACCCCAGCTGTTTATATAATGAAGGGATGTCTGCGGTCGACGGTGAAATCATTAATCCCAGGGACCAGACAATGGATATTCTTCGAGATTTCATAGGGCGCTATGGTCTTGAGGATGCTCGCGTCAGATCGCTTATAAAGCAGATTCAGGATGCGGCCAAGAGAATACGCGACAGTAAACCAAACTATGATCCGGATGCTTTTCTGGCCTACGCAGATAAACTTTACCCCCATCAGGACAATGTAGCGCCGATGGTCGGTGAAAACCAGGCAGGATTCTATATCTTGAATCATCATCCTCGCATCGGCCTTAAGCGTCAGGAAGTACATCGCGGCGAGCAAAAGCTACAAATTCACGCCTATCATGACAATGTGTATGCATCGGTGCACAATTTGAGTGATATGCGCGGCATGTCCCGAGAGGTTAAAGAATTGCGCCTTGCCGCACTGCTCCTGCGTTCGGCAGCCACCAGGACTGTGGTATGCACAGGCAAAGAGATAAAATTCTTGCATGTCGTGCCAACGGCTCACGGCACCCAAGTCGAAGAAAGCTATTTCTAGCTATTAGTGTCGATCAAAGGGCGGTTTATGCACTTCCTTTACGGCGTTTGCCGATTTGACCTCTCAAATGTCATTGATTTATAGTGCATAGTAGTAGATTTTACATAAAATGCCAAGCATCGAACGCCAAGTTGAAGATAGTAGTGCGCTTGAAAAAGCTACGAGCGCTTTCTTTCATATGACGGGGCTGGCACTGAAAAAGAGTGTGACATCTGACTGGAGCCCCATGGGTGATGAGGGACCGTATACACCTAACCCTAATCTTCTTATGCGTCACACCAATGCTAGTTTTACGCGTATTGTGCCCGCAAGGTATGCTTTAATCGCTTATTCTCCTCATGCAGTTGATGGGCGGCTGCCTCCCATGATTTCCTTGGGTGAAGCAGCAGGGCGCGCGTGTCAGCGTCTGCGGATTGCACGGACAGATGTTGCGCCATATACTCCTGATTTTGAACAAGGTGTGCCGAGCTTACTGGAGCGCCGCTTCCACATACAACTAAGTACTGAATCCTGGGAAAAACCTGCCTTTAGCAAGCCTCGAGCCTTGACCGAAGCCGAAGCCTTGAGTTTTGAACCATATGGCGGCCCCACATATGAGATTGCTTTGACTGACGAGCCGCATACGGCATGGGCTGAATATATGGTGGGCGAAGAAGAAGATTCCCTGTGGATGACACAGATGCTGAATAATGGAAATGATGGCCGATCTGTTATGTCCCTGAGAACAAATGAGGATGCTCCTCCGCTCATAGAACTCAATAAATTATTGTATGATGCCATCAAGAACTGGCGATAGGCGGCCAGTTCTTGTGCGTAAACTAATTAGTTGCACGCTATGCACTATTTACAAAATAAGGAACTTGGGATACGCTTCAGGTATACGTAACTATCTTTTGGAGGGAATATGCTAACAAGAAAAAAAGTCGCCATGATACTGGCGGAGTTTTTGGGAACCGCACTTTTGACGCTGGCTGTGCTGGCCGTCAGTAAGTCGACTATCGGTATTCCTTACTTTGTGGCCATTGCGGCCGGGTTGGTTGTGGCGACGGTCACCCTGACGCTCGGCGCCGTTTCCGGCGCGCACCTCAATCCATTGGTAACCATTGGCCTCTGGACAGTTCGTCGCATTAAAATATTGCCTGCTATTGTGTACCTGGCCGCCCAGTTCCTTGGCGGTATTGCCGCCTACTGGCTCTTTACCTATTTTGTAGGTCAAACCTGGAGCAACACTCACAGTAGTTTTGAAGCCCGCGTTTTGGTTGCCGAAGCCGTCGGTGCTTTTATCTTTAGCCTTGGCTGGGCTGCCACTGTCTTCCAGAAACTGGAAGGTGGACGCGCTGCCGCAACCGTTGGTATGTCACTGATGCTCGGTGTGCTCGTGTCAGCTGCTGGCGCCGGTGGAATCGTTAACCCGGCCGTCGCCTTGGGTGCACAGTCATGGGTGTGGGGTACATTTGTGCTCGGTCCGATCCTTGGTGGTATCATTGGGTTTAACCTGTACAGCTTGCTCTTTGCGCCTGCCGCCTCACTGGTCGAAAGGCCGGTCAAAGCGGTCACTCCTGCCCGCAAGAAATAAACACTGCCGCAACGTTTTAAAAGAACCGGCCTTCTCAGGGGGGTCGGTTTCCATATCTTAAAAGTCGAAAATTTTACAAACATTTGTAACTTCTTTGCGTACTATAGTTCCATAGGGTAATTCTGCCGTAGTTCGTAATAAGTTCATTTTACGTTGATCGTTCTATGTTTTCATGGTATAACTTAGACCGATCGTAAGTAACAAATATTTTCATAAAAGATCTGGAGTTGCATGACCCTCCCCTCTTTTAGTTTGTCTAGTGATGTAGTCAGCCGCAGGCGGCTGGTTTTTTTGTGTGCCATTATGCTGGCGGTTGCAGTTACACTGCTGCTGGGATGGGCAAAACACCAAGGTCTGTTTGCTGTGCCCGCCAAAAATAATCAGCATTTTACCGAACTGTATTTTACCGACACAAAAGCCATTCCGCTGCATCTGGAGAGTGACCGGCGCTATAGCATACCCTTCGCTATTGTTAACCGTGAATCGAACGAACGAACGTATACCTACCGTACCCATGTTTCTGAGGGCGATCAGACAATTACCGAGTCGCAGTCCGTTACCCTGGCTCGGGGCGAACGCGCTATCCGCACCGTGCGATTTTCGCCGCGAGATGCCACCCAGCCTCTCAAAGTTTCTATCGAGCTCGCAAGTAAACAGCAAACTATAACATTTAGGATTCCACAATGAAAAAGATAACCGTTGTCATTCCCTGTTATAACGAAGAAAAAGGCATTACCGCCGTTATCAAAGGTTTTCCGCGCGAGAAACTGTTGGCGCACGGGTTTAAGCTGGAAGTGCTCGTTGTTGACAATAACTCCAAAGACCGTACGGCCGAAGTGGCACGCGCCGCTGGCGCCCGCGTATTGCATGAGCCCAAGCAAGGTAAGGGCAACGCTATCCGAGCCGCTTTTTATAATGTCAGTGAAGACACTGACTATGTGGTAATGTGCGACGGCGATGACACCTACAAAGCGCACGAAATCTTGCGTCTGGTAGAGGTGCTGGACAGTGGTTTTGGCGACGTGGTTATTGGCTCGCGCATGGGCGGCAAAATGCGCGAAGGTTCGATGAGGGGCTTTAACCGCCTTGGCAACTGGGGCTTTTCTTTCTTGGTGCGCGCCATTTACAAGGTAAATGTTACCGACACACTGACTGGTTATTTTGCGTGGAAACGCGACGTGATCGTAAAGCTGCGTCAGCATTTACAGTCGACCGGTTTTGCTATCGAAATGGAAATGATCACCAAAATGGCGCGCCTGGGCTACGATATTTACTCCGTACCCATCACGTACGAACCGCGCCTCGGTGAATCGAGCCTCAGGCCCATTTATGACGGTTCACGGATTTTGCGTGAATTTGTACGGCAGCTGCGCTGGCGGCCACAAATGGAACGCATTGCTTTCGTGTCGGATTCTATTTGGCCATACAATAAAGGCGGCAAAGAAAAGCGCCTGCACGAAATCACCCGTCGTTTGGTTAAAGAAGGCCGCCAGGTAGATATTTACACTATGAGGTGGTGGGATGGACCAAAGCGCATCGTTACGAAGGAGGGTATTCACCTGCATGGCATCACGTCCCGGTTCAATTTATACAAGGGCGAGCGCCGGTCTATTTCGCAGGCAATTCTGTTTGCTCTGGGCTGCCTCAAGCTGCTGTTTAAAAAGTTTGACGTGATCGATGTCGACAGCATGCCGTTCTTCCCATTGTTTACGGTGCGTATGGTTGCGAGCCTGCGCCGCAAAAAAATGTACGCTACATGGCATGAAGTTTGGGGCAAGGACTATTGGCGGGCTTATATGGGCGGCGCTGCGGGTTTGCTGGGAGCTGTGACCGAATGGGCGGCCATGAAAATGCCGCATGTGGTGATTTCGAATTCCGATCACACGACCAAGCGGCTGCAGGCTGCCGGCATGCGGAAACAGATCGTGACCGTGCCGCTGGGTGTGGACATTGATAATATCCTGATGCTGCCGGTGCATGATCTGGAAAGTGATATTATCTTTGCCGGTCGGTTGCTTGAGAACAAAAATGTCGACCTGCTGGTGCGTGCGGTAGCCCGTGTCAAGCGCAGCAAACCGGATGTGCGCTGTCTGGTGATCGGGGTCGGGCCGGAACGCAAAAAGCTGGAGCGGCTGACAGCAGAGCTGGATCTGGAAAATAATGTGACGTTCTTTAATTTTCTCGAAGACCACAATGAATTGTTTAGCCTGATGAAAGCGTCCAAGATGTTTGTCCTGCCGTCGGTCCGCGAAGGTTTCGGGTTGGTAGTGGTTGAAGCCAACGCCTGCGGCATTCCTGTTATTACCACGACACATACACTCAACGCCGCGCGGGATCTTATAGCAGAGGGCAAAAATGGTTATTTGGCCGAGCCAAACGAAGTCGATCTGGCCGAGCAGATTTTGAAGGTCCTGAAATACGAATCCCAGTTACAGCCAGTAAAGACACTGGAAGAGAAATTTAGCAAACACCGCTGGCATCACGCCGCCGAAGAAGTTGAAAGGGTTTTGGTTAGACAGTAATGACCGTATCATTTGTAGTAATTGCTTATAACGAGGAGCGGAATATCGAACGTACGCTGCGTTCAATATTGGCGCTTGAAGACGTGCCGGAATTTGAATTGATTGTCGTTAACGATGGTTCGCGGGACAGTACGCTCCAGATCGTGCAGCGTTTGGCCACAGAAAATCCCCACATTCGCGTGGTAGACCAGCCGAATAGCGGGCGCGGTGCGGCTCGTGCCGCTGGCGTGCAGGCCGCCAAAGGTGATTACCTGGCATTTATCGACGCCGATATCGTTTTACCCGCCGACTGGCTGACGCGCTGTATGGCGCAAATGACCGAATATGACGCCGCTGGAGGCATTGCCGTGCCCGACGGTGATGCGACATTTGTATACCGCGTTTGCGATTTGCAGCCCAAAGTCGCGGCGCAAACCACGACCATTACCGGCAACAACGGCCTATTCAAGCGTTCTGTTTTTGACAAAGTTTCTTACAATGAGGCTAAAAAGAACGGCGAAGATGTGGCGCTGGGTTACGCCATGCAGGCCGCAGGGCTGAAGGCAATTTGCCTGCCCGATTTGGTGGTTGACCACCGCGAAACCAAATCGTATAGCGAGTCGCTGAGCTGGCTGTTTGAAAGCGGTATCGGCGCCAGTCGCCAGTTTTATGAACACCGCCAAATTCGCTTGCCCGACCTGGCGTTCGCTGGATTTATCGGGTTGTTACTGTTGACGGTGCTGGTGCCTTTGGTGACTTCCCTGCCTTGGTGGATTGGATTGGTCGTGTTGTTTTTGTATGTTTCAGCTAGCAGTCTCATGCATTTGATGGGCAAGTTTTTTTTGGAACGAACGCCGCTTCGGAGTATCGCAGGGCTACTCATTAACGACACGCTGATTACGGCGTATTACCTTGGCCGTGCAATAGGTCTTTTGACTGAGTGGAGAAAATAGTGAAAGATCCGAAATTGGTTTTTAGTGTGGTGGTCTGCGTGTATAACGGCGCCGATTCGGTGGGTAAAACACTGGAGTCTTTACGGGGGCAGAAGTACGCAAAAACTGATTTCGAAGTGGTTGTTGTAGACGACGGTTCGACTGATGCCACGGCTGACGTATTGGCAGCATCCAAAAATATCCGGGTTGTTACGCATGATAAAAACCGCGGGCACAGCGCCGCCCGCAATAGTGGATTCGAAGCGGCCCGCGGCAAATACGTTGCGTATATCGACGCCGACTGTATTGCCGATCCGGCATGGCTGACTGAATTGGAAAAAGCTTTAGAACTGCCCGGTACCATGGCGGCCGGAGGCCGGATTGCGCCGTTTCAGCAAAAATATATTGCGCAGCGGTATCTGGTGCGTTCGGGTTATGGCCGGCCCGCGGTACTGCAGCTCGGCCAGGCCAAAACACCATGGCAGCGCCTCAAGGCGTATGTGATGGATAAGTTTTCGCAAGCAAGCGAGCCGATCCTGGAAGCTGGCGTAGTTTGTGAAGTCTACGGCGCGAATGCCGCATTTGAACGTGCAAAGTTGCAAGCGGTCAAAGGTTTTCCGCCGGGCCTGCGGGCTTGCGAAGATGCGGCCATCTGCCAGCGTATAACTGGCAAATTCCCGGAAGAGGCTATCCGTTTTACACCTGCTGCCAAGGTTGAACATGCTTTTGATGCATCTTTTGGTGACTATCTGCGCAAAATTTTTCACCGGCAAGCGGATAATCTGGTTTATTATCGGATGTTGCAAAAAACACCGCCGGTATTTCCGTTTCCAGTCGGTGTTATCTTGGGAACGGTGCTCGGCGCGCTGGTGCGGCCGTGGCTGGGACTAGCGGCGCTTTTGGTACTGCCCCTTTTGGCCTATAGTTGGTGGCTGGTTGCCGCATTCAAACGCCGCAGTCTTGAATATTTGGCCTATGCCTACATGCAATTTGCCGAAGAGTTAGTCCGTGATGCTGGCTTGGCACTGGCCATTTTACGCGGATCAATGCGGCCCTTCCCGCATATCTTGCTGGCGGTTGCATTGCTGGCGGCCGGACTTTTTGGTGTGCATGGTCTACATATGGGATGGCTGCAATTGCCAGTTATCTTTGGGGTAATATTAGTGCCCGGCTATTTGCTGATTCATATAGTGGGTGCACGTAACTGGTTAAGCGCGCCATTTAAGCGACTGGCTTTTATGGCTATGCTGGGTGTGCTCTGGAATATATTTATTGGTCTGGCTGCTGCTACCTTATTGCCGCTCCATGGCGATAATCGGCCGTTGGAAAGTCAGGCTGTGTTGGGTGTATACGGTATCGGCATGGCGCTTTTGACGCTTGCCGCTACGATGCGCCGTAGTGAAGCAGAGCATGTGCGAACGTGGAGTATAACCACCGATGCTGTCATCGTTTGGCTATTGGCTGCCGCCCTTCCCTTTGCTGCGGTTGCGGGCGCCAATCTTCTGAACCGTGGGGGTAGTTGGGCACTGGCTTATGGTGCATTGGCCGTAGGCGCTGTATTGCTTGCCGTAACGGCGTGGCGCGCGGATCGGTTGCCCGCTTCGACGATGCCGATGGTTCTATTTTCGGTCAGTTTGGCGGCACTGCTTTCGTACACAATACGCAGCAGCTATCTATTTGGCTGGGACATCCAGCAGGAATTCGAAGTCTTTTTGTACACCCAAAATGTTGCTGGCTGGAGAATCGGCCAGGTGCACAACCCCTATGATGCGATGCTGAGCCTGACGGTCCTGCCGACGGTGCTCAGCGGTTTATCCGGCCTACCCGGGCTGGCAATATTTAAGCTCGTCTTCCCGGCGCTGTTCAGTTTTGTGCCGGTGCTGCTGTATTATATTTACCGGTTGTGGGCGAAACGCTGGATTGCATTTGTGGCGGCTGGCTTGTTTATATCGCAGTTTTATTATTTACAAGAGTTTGCAGCACTGGCTCGGCAGCAAATTGCGTTTTTATTTTTCGCGGGGCTCGTGTATCTGTTGGTGCAGCGGCGACTGCAAGATAAGCGGCGTATTGCTTTGATTTTGATGCTGGTGGCTGGCATGGTGGTGTCGCATTATAGTACGACCTATATGGCCATCGGCTTGCTGGGCGGCGCATTTGTGTTGATGAAATTGTTTTGGCTGGTGCGCGGCCGGTGGAGCCTCAAGGGTTTTAAGGCTCGTTTGGTGCCGCTATGGGTCGTACTGGCAATTTTTGCGGGAGCCTGGGCATGGTATGGTCCGGCGACGCATTCGAGCGCTTCATTTGAACAGGTCAACAACCAATCCGCAGATAAACAGGAAAGTATTTTTACGACGATCAAGGGCAGTATCACAGATAAATTGACAGACAAAAAGGCCCCCGAGGGCCCTGCTGACACTGCGACATATTTGCAGAATATCGGTCAGGAATACCGTGTCGACCGTCCTTATCTGAGTTATTATCCGGACGCCCATAACACCGATATCCAGCCGATAAGTGCCGCGGTGATTCCCGACAAATTTGTGGGCGCGTCGGCAATGGCGAAGCTGGCCGATACAGTGTTGCGGTCGCTATGGTGGGTCCTAGGGGGCGTGGGAATGTTTTGGCTTGTGCTGCGGGCTTGGCGTCAGCGGACATTCCGTCAGGCCGAAGCCGGTATGCTGGTGGGTATCGCGCTGATTGCGTTTGCGTTCATCCATGCCATACCCGAGATCGGCCAGTATTACAATATTCCACGGCTCAATCAGCAGGCGCTGATGTTTGTAGCTTTGCCTGCCATCCTGGTTTTGGCGTGGCTGTTTAGCAAGTACCTGCGGTCGTTGCGGCGGCTTGCGGTTATTACTCCACTGGTGCTGGCGTTCGCCATTGCCACGGGAATTCTGCCGCAAACAATCGGAGGCGGCCTGCATGCGAACTTGAATAACGCGGGAGTTGATTATCAGCATTTTTACATTCATGATAGCGAAGTGGCGGCTGCGGAATGGCTTGAAGAAAACCGCGCCGGACGCGCTGACGTAATTTACGCCGACCGCTATGCAAATTTACGATTAGGCGTGCCGACCAACATTAACGGGCATGTCATGTCCGACATTACCCCTGAAAGCTTGGCCGACCATGCTTACGTGTACGCCGGTCAGACCAACATAGTTGATGGCGCGACCATGGCCGGCTATAAGGGCTCGACGGTTACGGTACAATTCCCGCGCAGGTTTATCGAGGCGCACAAAAATACGCTGTACGCTAACGACTTTACAAGGGTATACAAATAATGGACAAACTCGTTTCGGTAGTGATTATCAATAAAAATGACCGCGGTATTGCCGATACTTTGAAAGCGTTGCAAGTTGTGCGATGTCCCTTGCCCTTTGAGGTTGTGGTGATCGACGCTTCAGCCGGCAAATTGGATGACATCGCGGCCGATTTCCCGGAAGTGCGGTGGATTTCATTTGCATCGCGCACGGGCCGCAAATTTACCATTCCTGAACAGCGCAACACCGGTGTGGCCGAAGCTCACGGCAGCATTATAGTGTTCACTGATGCCAATTGCGTACCGAATTCTGACTGGTTAGAGCTGCTGATTTCGCCTATTTTGAACGAAGGCGAGCAACTGGTAGCCGGTTCTACCGTTTCGCGCGGTCAAAGTTCGATCTACGACCAAGACCACGACCACCGCCGCGGACAAAAATATATACGTGAATGCCCCACAATCAACCTGGCGTTCCGTAAAGAGATCTTTCAAAAAATCGGCGGTTTTGACGAACGGTTTGATTACGGATCGGACGTTGATTTCAGCTGGCGCGCGAATGATCTGGGACTAAAAGTTCGCTACGTGCCAGCGGCTGTTGTAGCTCATGACTGGGGTTCGGCCGGTGATGATGCCAAGCGTTCGTACCGCTACGGTGTTGCGCGCGCTCGGCTATACAAAAAACATCCGCGGCGCTGGAGGCAGCTATTTACGAATGATATCACGGCTGTCATTTATCCCGTGTACATGCTTGGTTTGCCGCTGACTATTTGGTTCTGGCCCTATCCGCTGCTGATTTTGATACCGTTTGCAAAGAATATCAGGAAAGCACCGTTTAAAGTTTTGAAAAAGCATTTTATTTATGGCGCAGGCGTGCTGCGCGAACTTGTCCGTTTATGAGAATACTAGCTTTCCCACGTGATGAAAATCCTTATCAGGAATTATTGTACCGGCCAATGCGTAAGGCTGGTGCTCGGGTTGTGTATTTGGAGGGAATGAGCAGTTCGCATACGCTTAACTTGTTAATGATGCCGTTTCGGCTCATTGCGAAACGCTTGCAGGGGTTCGATGTGTTGCATGTGCATTGGACGTATTTGTTTTACCTGCCATTTGGCAGCGGTCGCACCGCGCGGGGTTTTTTGGAGTTCTGGGCCGCGGTGATTTGGTTGCTGACAAAACTATTGGGCATGAAATTGGTTTGGACCGCGCACAATGTCAGGCCGCATGAACCAGTGTTTTTGAACGACCGCCGGGCACACCGTTTCTTGGGAAATTTGGCGGACCACGTGATTGTACATTCGCCTGCCGCCGAAGCCCAGCTGCGTGAAATTGGTGTGCGGAATACGCGTCTGAAAGTTATCCCCCACGGTAACTACATTGGTGCGTATCCGGATGGTGCGACACGCATGGCTTCCAGGAAACATTTGAATATTGCCGCGGATGCGCATGTATTTTTATTTTTCGGGCTGATCCGGGCCTACAAGGGTATCGAACAATTACTGGCGGCGTTCGCCAGCCTAAAAGACCCGAATGCAGTTTTGATAATTGCCGGTGAGGTGCAGCAAGAAGATTTGCGCGCCATTATCGAATCAGCTTCCAAAAAGGACAATCGCTTGCTTTTGAGGCTTGAACGCGTTGCTGACGACCAATTACAGTATCTGTTCTGCGCCGCTGACTTTACTGTCCTGCCCTATGAAAAGTCGACGACCAGCGGTGTGGCGCTGCTTGCCGCATCATTCGCCTGCCCGCTTATTGTGCCGGATCAGGCTGCCTTCGCCGACATCCCGGACGCGGCACGGATTTCGTTTGCGCCAGGCGGGCTCGCAGATGCGCTCCGGTATGGGGCATTCGTATCGACGGTCGATCAGGAGGCTAAAAGTGCGGCCGCTCGCCAGTATGCGGAAAGCTTGTCATGGGATAACGTAGCTGCCGACACAATTGCCTTTTTGGAGTCGACATCATGAAACGCATCGACGCACTTTCGATAAAATCAAAGATCGCCCTTGGCACGCTCAGTCAGATCGCGAGCAAGGTCGCAGTTGCAGTTTTGTCCATTTTTACACTGCGCTATTCGACGCAGTATCTAGGCGCTGAGGTATATGGTCAATATTCGACAGTCATCGCCTATGTAACCATTTTTACGCTACTGACCGACCTGGGTTTAACCGCCATTAGCAGCCGTGAAATCGCGCGCCGGCCCGAAGAGGCCGAAAAGATTATCGGCAACAGCCTGGCGATGCGCGTCATTCTTTCCGTGATTATTTCACCGCTGATTGCCGTGGGCGGCTGGTTTTTGTACGCCGCCAAACCAGGTCAGGTCAAAATGGGAATCGCACTCATGGTGCTCACACTCGTCTTTGGTAGCGTGCAGTCGGTCACGTCTGCGTTGTTTACGGCCAGGCACCGCAATGACGTACCGGCACTCCTCGGCGTAATTAACAAGGCCGCATATCTGGTCTGCATTTTGGCGGCCGGCGCTTTGGGTCTTGGTTACTACGGCTTTATTTATGCGGCGATATGTACGGCCTTTTTGAGTGCGCTCCTTGGTGCGATTTGGGCTGCAAAACATATCCGGCTGCGTCCGATGTTTCATATTGATCACTGGAAATATATGATGCGTACTTCAATCCCGCTCGGCATTATCCAGATTATAAATATGCTGTATTACAAAATCGACAGCGTCATGCTGTCGGTAATGCGGTCGCCCAAAGAGGTTGGTTTATATATGATTGCCTACGGCATCATCGACGTAGTAATGTCGGTTCCCAGTATGTTTATGACGTCGCTGATGCCGTCGCTGGCCACGGCCGATAAAGAGACTTTACGTCGGCTGGTGAACCGCGCGTTTGATATTTTGGCGTTCTTTGCCCTGCCGATTGCCGTTGGCGGCATGCTGCTCGCGCACGAAATTGTGCTGCTGATTTCGAGTAATGAGTTTGTGGGCGCTGCCGTGCCGTTTGCTATCCTGATGATTGGCGCCGCGTTTTCGTATTTGAATTCAGTATTCGGATTTGCGTCGGTGGCGGTCAACAAACAAAGCCGCTTGCTCAAGATTTCAATCATGACGATTATTCTTAACGTGTTAATCAATCTGGTTGCGATTCCGCATTACGGCGTGGCGGGCGCGGCGACGGCCACACTGATTACTGAAATAATTGCTTGTATAGGCGTATATCTGGTGTTCAGGAGTCAAACCGGTATTTCGGTACATTTTACCCTCATTTGGAAAATGGCTGTCGCCGCGCTCGCCATGATTCCCGTTAAACTGGCTGTTGACCGGCTGCATTTGCCATTTTTTGCGCATTTTCTAACAGTCGGCGCAGGTATCGCCGCGGTATACTTTGTCACCGTGGCGCTGTTCCGTGGCATTCCGACCGATTTGCAGCCCATTTTACAAAGACTAATTCCGCGAAAATAATAAAGGTTATATATTATGATGCAGCCGCTTGTATCGGTGATTATTCCCTGTTATAACTATGCCGCTTATATGGCGGCGACGATTGATAGTGCGCTGAATCAGAGCTATCCGAACGTGGAGGTGATCGTCATCGACGATGGCTCAACGGACCATACGGCCGAAGTGGCCGCATCGTATGCTGGCCGTATTAGCTATTATTATCAATCTAACCGCGGACTATCGGCTGCGCGGAATGCTGGTTTTCGCAAAGCGTCCGGCAGTTTTGTGGTTTTTATAGATGCCGACGACAAGCTTGCGCCGGATTATATAGAAGCTACATTGCAGGTGGCCATGGCGCATCCCGACGCTGCGTTTGTGTACACGCAGCAGCAATATTTTGAGGCCTCGCACGAAGTCACGCGGTTCCCTGTGTATAGCCTGGAAACACTCAAAGAACGCAATTTTATTCCGGCCTGTACACTGATCCGTGCCGATGTTTTGCAGCGATTTGAGTATGATAGCCGTTTTACGTCTTGGGAAGATTGGGATTTTTATTTAACACTTGCAGAGGCCGGTTTGTATGGCGTGCGACTGAACCATCCCTTGGTTTTGTACCGCAAACATGCCGATCAAAAAAGTATGCTTGATAATTTTGGCGAACGTCGCAAGGTCCGGATACTTGGACTTTTACGTTTTAAGCACTGGCGATTGTACGGCGCCATGGAAACGCTCCGTTTCAGTGTGTGGCTTGTAAAGGAATTGGCTAAAAATCGTGGCGACCGAACCGTCCGCGGCTATAGTCGAGATAACCAAGCGCTATAGCACTGGCCACTGACGGAATATTCTTGGGATGGTTTTTGGCTACGTTGATCAAGCGCTTGAAACTTTGCGTTATGTGGCGCAGGACAAACGCCGGCCAAGATCCGGTGCCAAACCGCCGGATAAGATCCAGACTGTTGCGCGTTGTATAGTACTGATAGAGCGGCGCAAAGAAGCCGCCCGTCGATGTTGACGCGGTATGCCAGACGTGGGCGTCCGCGACGTAACGCATACGATATCCGGCCTGCCGAAATCGCAGTGACCAATCGATTTCTTCGAAGTACAGAAAGTATTTGCCTTCCATGGGACCAACTTTCTGCAAGGCTTCTTTGGTGATAAACATGGCGCAGCCATTCGCGCGCGGCAGGTCACTGTCCTTCGAAAATTTCGGGCCATCCTGTTGGCCCTGGCCGATGTGCGGGGAGGTGCCGGTTTTCATATTGAGCGTTGCACCGGCGAACCAAATGGTATCAGAATCGGCGTAGTACGTTTTGGGGCAAGCCATGCCGATATCGGGACTTTCCGCTACCGCGGCCAGAAGCTTGGCGATGGTATCAGGGGCAATATAGGCATCAGGATTGATAATAAAAACGTAGTCCGCTCCACGAGTAGCGGCGATTTTGAGGCCCTCGTTGTTGCCTGCGGCATAACCTATATTGTCACCACTATTGTGGTAGGTCACATCCGGATACCCGGCAATTACTTCGGCTACATTGTCGGTAGAGGCGTTGTCAACGGCTATTATATCGAGCGGCACTTCGGACTTCTGCAGCGATTCAATGCAGCGCCCAATACAGTCGGCACTTTTCCAGGCGACGATTATGGCGCAAATAAGCGGCTTTTTTTGTGTCTTATTACCTCTTGGCATTTCGGTACGATACCATATGTGGCGCTTCGTTTCAATTAAGAGGTATACTGAGGTTATATGATGCTGAACAATGTTAGGTTACACGGACAAGCGCCCTTTACGTTAGTAGCGGTGCATGGCGGACCGGGCGGCGTAGGCGAAGCACGTCCCTTCGCCGAAGAACTTAGCAAAGAATTCGGTGTGGTTGAGCCGTATCTTTTAAGTGAATCCTTGGAAGGTCAGATTGATGACCTGCGTACTGCAATTGGGCGTTACGCCGACGCGCCAGTGACACTGATCGGTCATTCATATGGCGCGATGCTATGCTATATGTTTGCGGCTCGTTTTCCGGAGCTGGTTGAAAAACTTATCATGATCAGCAGCGGACTTTTAGAGAAAAATGGCGTAGCGCGTATTAATAAACTACGCATGTCGCGGTTGTCCGATGCGGGGAAAAAGGAGCTGCGGAAAGCGCGTGATGAGTATCAGTCGGCCATCGGCAAGGCTAAAAATCTGGCGTTTGCCAATCTTTTTACCCTTGTGCAACAGGCCGATGCATATGATCCTTTGCCACACCCGAACGACCTGGAGGTCGTCCGCCCTGCGCTGTACGAATCAGTATGGAAGGACGTGTTGTCGCTGCGTGATTCAGGCGAACTGGCAGCGTATGGCAGGGGTATCAAATGCCCCGTTTTAGTCATTCACGGCGCTTACGACCCCCGATCTGCATCGGCAATCCAGCATTCACTCGACAAACACGTCAAAGATTTCCGGTTCATTCTGCTGCAAAAATGTGGTCATTACCCTTGGTACGAAAAACAAGCGCGAGCCACTTTTTATGCCGAAATCGTCAAGAATCTTGTATGATGGGTGCATGAAACTACTTCCCTACGCTCCGGGCGAACTATCGGCAAAACTCGCGGATTACCTAGCAAAAGACGCTCGTTATGCAGCGGTTTTTATATATACAAAACAGCGATTTCACGAAGCGAGCCATCTGGGTGCGCACAACTGGGAGCACGCCTACCGTGATACGCTGAACGCCATTGTTATTGGTGAGGCGGAAAACGCAGATATGAATATTGTGCTGCCTGCCATAACTATGCACGACATCGGGTTTTTGTACGGCGCGACCGGAAAAACGCATGGGGCAGTCGGCGCTGAAAAGCTGGCCGAATTTTTGCAAGACGCCGGTATCGACTATCCGGTAGAAATGATTGAGCGGATGGCCGGCTGTATTTGCACGCACAAAGGCAGTATGCACGATGAAAAGCCAGAAACCCTCGAGGCGAAAGTTGTTGCCGACGCCGATCTGCTGGAAAAGTTCGGGCCGTTCGGCGTATATAGCGGACTGCGTACTTATTCCGAATTTAATTATCCTCTGCAAACTGCATTGGACCGCGAAACGCAGGTGTTTAATCTGACCCTGGAAACACCAACGGGTCAAAAGCTAGCCGAACCCTGCCGCCAGTTCGTGGCCGATTTCTATAAGGAGCTGCGCGAGGCGTCCGAAGCCTACGCGAACGCCGACGGCGACTATGAAGCCTAGAATATAGTATAATAAGTTGACTATGAGCAAAACGCATGGTCAAGCAGGAGCATTGGATGGTCCTGAGGCTGTGTTCGCCGAGGGCGAAAGGCTGCTCCAAGAATGGGTTGCTCAGGAGGATCCCCCTTTTCATCCATTACGGCTGCCAACGGACGAAGATTCGCTCCCCGAAGAACGCTTTCCGCGTCAGCTAACCTTGCAATTCGTTGATGATCACCGTGATCCTTATGACCCGGAATGCCGCATGTTTTTGTTGGATGCCGAACCGAATCTGTTCCCTGATGGACCCATCCAAAATTACCGTGGCACGGGCAAGACGCAAGGTTTCCGGTTTGGACAGCTCGGTGATCCATTGACGGATAGATCGTATATTCCTGATGGGTATCGTTTTCATGATGCGCTTCACCTGACATATATGGCGCTTTTGTGCTACTCCCCGAATACACGTTCTCTCCTGAATGTGCGTCGGCGGAGCAATCGGCAGAAATATAAAATTGACGATGGTCCACGCGCGATTTCTCAGGAAGAAAGTATGTTCAATAGGCTGGGTATGGGACGCCATGTGAGTGGCATAGTCATGCCTAATTCGCTTCGTGTTGAGTTCGCCTTTGAGGAGGGCTGGAATATCAAAAAGGTTGTACCGCCGGGCGAAGGTATTCCCCTGCGCGACAATGAGCGGGCCTTGCTGATAGGAGTACGGCTACTGTGTTCCCTGGCGAATACCATCGGAATGATCAGGGCGCGCGATTATTCGCTCTTCATCAACCCGAATAACAAAAAATATAGCGCCTGGGTGCACTTGAATTTGGACGAACGAGCGGTACGTTTTTCGCTGGACGGCGCGGAAGCCGCAAAAGAAGCGGACCCGCTGCTGCCTAATACAAAACTATTTTTTGCAGATGGTCAGATGTACGCCAGCTAGTTTTTGCTGGTTTTTGTTGTATATTGCCGTTTTGCGGCAAAGAACCCGCGGATAGCCTGTTCGTCCATGTCCTGCCAAAAACGTACCGAATGCGTGATTTTTTTGCCACGGTCCAGTAATTCCTGCGGCGAACAAGGCAGGCCTCTCCATCGGATTCCTAGGGGTAGATTGCCGGTAGCAAAGTCACCTATTTCAAAACCGCTCGCCACGGTAAAGAGCGCGAATAGCTGGTCCTCGCCCAGGTTGGAGTCGTTAAGCTCGGGATGATTCAGCCAGCCACGTTCATCCATGGCGTCAATGCAGCTGCGGCTATGGATGTATGCACCGCCCAGGCAATGTTCACCATCTTCGTAGCCGTGTTGTTTGGCGGCGGCGAGGGCGCTACGGAGTGTACTGCGAACACGCGGATGTCGCAGCCCCAAGATACTGGCTTCAAAGCGGAGTGTCTTGGCTGGATGGTCAAAAATTCGGGGCTCGCCGTTGCAGTCAATTTTATATGATCCTAATAACCCTACTGCGGGATGACGGTCGAAATATGCAATTGCTTCCCGCTCTGTTCCCGGAGCGATAATAAGCGCATCGGCATCAAGTCTAAGCAGGATTTTAAAATCATAATGCTCGAGTGCGTAGCGGTAGCCCTGCGTCAGTTTGACCCAGAGGCCGCCCCAGCCGCCAGGATAATTACCGGCCGGAATAACCACGATATCTTTGTCAAGTTCGTGGATGAGTGAGGGTGTTTCCGGTTTATGAGTGTCGTCGACGACTATAATGGCGCGTGAGGTTGTTGCGTATGTCAAAACACTTTGAAGGGTGTCTAATGGATCATCGTTCGGCCCGAGCGGCATTACGACGACAAGATCAATCGACGGTAAGGTTGTAGACATAAATTAAATAATCCAACAGAAAAGAGTCAAATACTCAACCAGCATACCATTCGGATTAACAGATTGCAAACTAGGGTAACAGGTGGGTCTGCAGCATGGCACCAGAGTTGCCGATGGCCGCTCCGGTGTAGCTTACTGCCAAATCGGTTGCCCCCACGCTACCCGAAATACGGGGCGCAAAGCTGGCTTCAACCGGACTATTAAGATTGATGCCGCTGAGCGCTGGCTGCGTACCCGTCGTTACGCAGAGGAAGCCGACGGCATACCGCTGCCCCCGGACCTTATTGAAGGGTATTGGAAGTGTTTTGGTGATTCCGCCTGTTGCGCTAAAAAGCGTGGGGTCATTACTGAGGGCAACCAGTTGGGCTAGATTTCCGGAATTGTCCACCTGATAGATGCCGACGCGGCACAGATTTGGCGGCGTGCCGCTCGAGGCGGTAGCCACGAAAAACCGTATCTGCGTTACTGTTTCGGTAATCCGCGCCGTAAAGTATGTGAACCGAAGTAGTGTGTTTGAAAGCGTAACACTTCCTGACGCTCCCGTGCGCTGCATAATCGCCTCGCCCGTTGTCAGTGTATGCCCGCCAAATAAAACTGACTCATCCATACCTATAAGATACCATGCCGAGCCGTCCGAATAGTACTCCCGCCCATAATCGGTTGCAAAGAATTTTGTGCCGGCATTCGCGCCCGATGCGGCTGGCCGTGTAGCCAGTAGCCCTGTCGTAGTAGGGGTCGCGCCGGAAGTGGTAAACCAGTTTGTGCCATCTGAAATTGCTTCGGTTCCGGAATCGGTTGCAAAATAGCGCGTCCCAGGAATAACCACATTGGCGGCCGGACGATTTGCAAGCGTTCCTATCTCGGTAATGTTGCCACTTCCTGTTGTTGCCGTGCTGAGCGATATCCAGCTGCCGGTCGCGGCCACAAACACCAGGCTGACTGCGCTGGTATGATCGGGTGAGGTATCAACACTGGGTACCGGTCCTTGCCATGTTATATTGGTCGGCCAAGCGAATGTTCTTCCGCCCACCGAATCCTGGTTGATTATGAGGTGGATGATCTGACCATCGGTCGCATTTGTAAGTGTGGAACTAGTAACGTTGCCGGTCATCATAATGCGCAGAATATTGCCAAGCGCCGCATTAAAAACAGGCGTTGGCGAAAAAGGTATGTCAATGCGATTGCCCACGGCGGCGTTATTGGTGACATTCGAGCCGATTTTGGCTACACCCATCACGCCGCCGCCATTAAATGGCGTAATACTGTTATAGAACTCATTATTAAAGATGCTAATATCGGTACCGCTCGCAATAAGCTGCACGCCGAACTGACTGGTTTTAGAAAGCTGGGTGTCTTCGAAGAGGTTGTGAGTAATGCGTGCGTTTTCGAATGTCGCGCTGGCCAACTGCTGGATGCCGCAGCGGTCGTTGGCAATCATGGCCTGGCCCACATTGCGGATAATATTATTGTTGATTACTAGATTTTTGTTGATGCCTACCGCCCGAAACGAGATGCCATTTCGCGGACAATTGGTGATCTCGTTGTGCTGGATGGTGAGTCCTGAAGATGGATTACTGACGAGAATGCCATTGCCGCGGTTTCCGTCACTGCCAGGGTTACGTAGGTTGGAAATATACATGTTGCTAATTTGATTGTCGCCCGGACTGTCAAAGACGAAGACCCCGCCGTAACAACCATCAACAAGGCCGCCCATGACATGCTGTTTTTTGCCCCGCAGTGCAAAACCAAACCCGTTACAGCCGATAGCTTGACAGTTTTCGAACACGATATTGGTACTGCCAGTATGGGCATCCCAGGCGGTGCTGGTGGTTCCGTGCGCGATACCACTTACGCGCACATCATAGCCCGTGCCATTAAATGAAACGGCATGTCGCACTTGGTCGGCTATCACATTTACCTCTCCATGCGCGCTAGCACCTGAAATATTTACGCCATATCCGAATTGCGGCAGACCGGTTATTGTTTGATCTAGGTATTTGCGCGCCACTGCCTTGACTCTGAATTGATAGCAGCCTTCTAATATGATGCCCGGGTTCGATGCCCCTTCCCCCTCGATGTCAATGTCAATGTCGCGGCAATACCAAAGCCTGAGGAAACTGGCCGTGGCTGTATTTGATGCGATCGATTTAAAAGTAAAACCCCGCACATAGCAGCTTTGCTGATTTTTCGGCAGGGGCTGCATGCGCGCATTGGCCGCCAAAGTGAAGGTGGTATAGGCCGGTTCGGTGGTAGTAATCTGCGTGGCTGAATCAATGCTGTTGATACGGATGGTTTGCGCTTGTGCTGCGCCGTTGTCGGTGGTGTTGTCGCGTACAACGATCAGATCATCCGGTGCAAGACCGGCAGTTGACGTCACTTGCAGCGTTTGCGAACCGGCCATAAAATTTGCAGTCAAATTAACAGCCGTCCCATAAGATGTCGCCCCGAAGTTCCATGTCGCGTCACCGGTATTGCTGGCAAGTATAGTGACTGTGCCCGGCTGCGCCCAAACACGCGGCGGATATGCTTTGTAAAACCAAGAGCAAACATACTGTCCGGGCGGAAAGAAGAGCGGCTTACGCAACGAATTGGCAGTATCAAATGCGTTTTTAATAGCATTCGTGTCGTCCGTCGTACCGTCGCCTTTGGCATTGAACGGTGCGTCCTTCACGCTTATGAAATCTGCTCCTTGCTGCAGTGAAGTTTCGGCGCGCGCCAAGGCATTTTGCGCCGAACTTTCCAACGCCACTGCCGGTATTTTCGGCAGCTGACCAACTGGTAAGACTCCCGACGTATCGAGGCTTGCATATCCGCCGGGCTGGCCTTTGTTCTGTGTTGTTTCGGATTCCATAATGCGCTGACGAAGCTTTAGGCTCCCGTCGGCGGCATGCTCAACCTGCAAGTATTCGTTTAAAATATCGCCCCATTGATTGTTATCGCCGCCAGGTTTTGGAAGTCGAACCATAGTATATAGAACCCGCTCTCCCTCTGCCAAGGGGTTATTTTATTGCTTCAGAAGCATAAGAATAGTTACCATCTAAAGTCAACGCCTCGTAACAGATAGGCGTGTTGTAATTTTCTATTTTAGGAGATCATTTTCAAACAATTCGACGCCCACAAGATCGGCAGGATAATTGCTAATGTCCGGTAAATCCAAAGCTTTGATCCGCCGCCAGACCGCCCCGGCCAACTGCCGTGCACGTTCATATTCGTCGTCTTTAAATACAATATGCAGCTCGCAGATCCGACCATTTTCATCCGGTTCGACGAACTCCAAATAGCCGTCAGTCACTGTGTACCCGCCGAAAGTATGTGACCCTTCGACGAGCGCTTTATACATATATAATTGCTGGCGGTATTTGTGCAATTTAAGCTCGCGCTTCCAGCCGGTGAATCCCTTGCCCGTTTTATAGTCGACGATAGTGATCGTTTTCGCCTCTTTATTAATGATCAATTTGTCAATTTTGCCCGTCAAATGCGCGTCACCCAGGAACACGCCCTCATGCCGGAAACTGTATTCAGCCATATTGTCCGGTCCGAAGGTGTGTGCCCGCTGCGCCAAATAAATGCTGAGCGCCGCTCGGCCGCGTTCCAGATAAAGCGCTGTATCGGACACGCTGAGCCGCTTGAGTTTAAGCCGCTGTTCAAAGGTGCGGTGCATAGCCTTTTCGCTGGGCAGCAACCCTTCAGCGGCGGTAACTTTATGCATCCATTCCAGTGTTTCATGAACGGCGTTGCCGTAGTGCATTACCGGCTGCGGCGTAACGGGAAAGCGCAGCACGGTTTTTATAAAGAACGCGGCCGGCCCACCGTGCACTACATCAGTAAAGTCGTTCACATGTGTGGGACTTAGCTGAAACTGCGCCAGTCGTTCATTCAATAAAGCACGCATGTCGTCGGCGGTGAGTGCCGTCTCGTGACGGTGCTGCCAATAGGCCGCAAGTTCAGTGGTCGGCGCGGCGACCGTGCCGTCTTCGATAGGTTTGACCACTTGCTGCCCCTCTGGCAAAAGCGGGCTGAGTACCACCTGCCCATCGGTCTGTTCGCTCAGATAGCGCAGCCGTGTCTGGTCCTTGCCGGCATAGTTTTGTGTGTAATTGACCAAATACAACTGTGTTTTGGCGCGAGTGACGGCTACATAAAACAGGCGCAAACGCTCGTCGTTGGTGGCCCCGGCGTATCGAATGAATCGCAGGTTTGCGGGCAGGCTGATGCGGTTGCCGGCACCGTGGGCTTTGCTGCCCCACGCTTCCTCATTTACGGCGAGCACAAAAACGGCCTCGAACTCCATCCCCTTGGATTTAAACGCCGTCATAAGCTGCACTGCATCCGTGGCCGTCGCGTACGGACTGGTATTTAGAATTTTGAGTTCGGCGGCACGGTGGGCGTCGACAAAATCTATCAGATCCTGCAAATATAACGGTTCGTCGCTGCCCCGTTTGTAGTCGCAGAGACGGGCACGCAACACGATCAGACTGTTTAAGAGATCCCAGAATTTGCCTTGTCCGGTGTTGTTTGCAGTACGGTCAAATAAACTCATCTGCGCTTCGATGCCGCCAAAATAATACTCGTAATACGGCGAACCATAATCTTCAAAACCTGGCTCTCCCAGATTGAGCGGTATGCTGCCGACCAGGTAATCAACCATCGTTTCGAGCGTTTCGGTGGCCGTCAATTGGCTAAGCCGAATGAAAAACAAGGCTATGGGCTTGAGCGCCTCATTGTCCAGAAGTGCTTCGGTCCATGCGACATCGTCGTCGGTGGTCTGCCACGACAGACGCCAAATGGTGCTGGTAGCCAAGTGCCAGAAATCAAAACTGAGCACCTCGGCCCACAGCGCATTGCTCCGCACTACGTCGCCCTTTTGCAGAGCGATCACGAGTTCCGCCATGCGCAAAAGCTGCGTAATCGCCGGATCATCCAGAATGTTTTCACGCTTTTCATAGCGCACCGGGATGTCCAGTTTTTGCAAAAACGGCACCAGCGGTTCCAGGTATTTATGCTGCGGCGCAAGCACGGCAATTTCGCTCGGTGGCATGCCGTCGTCGATCAGTTTTTTGATGCGCTGGGCGGTCCAGGCAAACTGCATGACGTCGCTGGCGGCTTCATGACGCTCTACCCTGGCCTGCCTGCGAAGCGCCTTATTCTCTGCAGTCAGCGTTTTTTCGATCTGTGGAAAATGGTGGTGCAGACGCTCTTCTATTTGCTCGGCAATGCCGCGTGCGGTATGTAAAATGCCGGCATGCGAACGATAATTTTGCGTCAGCGGCACGGGCAAAACATCGCGGTACAGCTGATTAAATTGCAACATGTGCGAATAATTTGCGCCCTGAAAGGCATAGATCGCCTGATCATCGTCGCCCACGGCGAGCACGTTGGGACGGCCCTCATTGACGGGATTGTTGGCGAGCAGTTCCACGATACGCAGCTGCGCGCCGTTCGTATCCTGAAACTCGTCGAGCAGAATATACAAATAGCGTTCTTGCAGGGTAAACCGCAGATCATCGTTTGTTTCCAAGGCATGTACGGCCCGCAAAATCATGTCGTCATAGTCGAATAGGTTGCGGGCTTTGAGCTCCTGCAGGTATCGTTCATATACATCGGCGGCGGCCAATAATTTTTGATTGGCTTTCAGGCCATCGACCACGAACTGCCCTTGCTCGTCTTTGGCGAGCCAAGCATTTTTCCATTTAGTGAGCGGCGTGGTTTTGTCGGTGCGTGCGGCTTCGGCAATGACCTCACTCAGTTCATTAAGAAATAGCTGGGCTAGCGGCAGAATGGCGGATACCGGACGATCTGCCGCTATTCCCTGCAATTTTTCCTGAAGACGACTGAATGCCGGTATATCTTTTTTGGTGACGCGCAGCATAGTACCGAGTTCATGGGCGACGGCAGGACTTGCCTGGGCAATAAAGGCCAGGTTGTGGCTGGCAACGGTCCGGAGATCGGCGGGCGTCAGCAGACTACGCTTGGCATCGCTCACGAGTGACCGAATATCGCCCAAATACGCATCGGAATATTTAAGCGGATTACTAAACGGCAGCGCGGTAATAATTTCGCGGTAGATCTGGTCAATGCCTAGGTCATCGGCCGGCTGCAGGTCGCTGTCATGCAAAAAATAATCCGGAAAACGGCGGATGAGGTCACTGCCAAAGGCATGGTAGGTGCTGATCGTGACGTCATACGCCGCCTGGCCGATCATTGATGCTAAGCGTTCCCGCATCGTATGCGCTGCCGAATCGGTAAACGTCAGGCAGAGTATATTTTGAGGCAGCGTATCGGTCGTAGCTAAAATATGTGCGATGCGCGTGGTGAGCAGTTGCGTTTTGCCCGTGCCCGGCCCGGCGATAACCAGCACCGGTCCTTCGGTGGTAATGACGGCTTGTTTTTGGGCGTCATTTAGCCGCTGTAACGCATCCTCATACTTCCCCATTACTTTTATTATACGGCAAGTTTAGGGTTTTTGCAGATGTTTTGCACAGGTGGAACAGCTTTCTTCGGTCTGGAATTCAGTCATCCATTGTTTGGTAGCGCGCCACCAGGGTTCGTAGTCTTTGAATCCCACCATATCGGCGGCCAGGCGCAGCAGCCAGCCCGGTAAACCGTATATTTGCATGTTGCCCCAGAGTACCGCGGCCCAGTTGTGCCCTACGGGGATAACATAGATGGGGCGCTTGGGTGTGTAGCGTTTCATCAGCCGGCCTTCGATATGCCGCTCAATGTTAGCTGCAACATAGTGACCATCGTACAGTGCAGTCTGCGCCATTCCGCTGTATTCGGTAGCAGCATTGTCACCAATGACGTAGACGTCCGGTTCGGCTTGTAAATATTCATCGACAGCTACCTTGCCCCGCTCACCCATGACAAAATCGTTCTCTTTATAGAATGAACTAGTAGTGGTGCCGGCGTTCCAAACGACCGTATGGCTTTGGATGGGTTTGCCGTTAACGGTGAGCGTATCGGCAGTCATGCCTTCGACCATCCGGCCACAGTACAGGCGAACTCCCAGGCGCTTTAGCCGGCCGGCGATGGCACGGGACATGCGGTCAGGCATGCGTGGAACCAGCTTGGGAGCGGCTTCGATCAAGTCAACGTGCACTTTGCGCTTTGGCATGCCGTGGGCGTGCATGATTTCTTCCAAGTAGCCGGTAAGCGCGCCTGCCAGTTCAATGCCGGTGGGGCCGCCGCCTACAATCAGGTAATTTAAGTCGGGCTGACGTTTGCTCGTCAACTGTTCGTGCAGATGGTTTTTGAAACGCAGTGCGTTATCGGGTGTTACGATGTTGTATGAATATTTTTCAATGCCTTCAATGCCGAAATAGTTGGGTTTGGAGCCGAGTGATAAAATGAGAATATCATAAGGATAGGCCTTGCCGTCCTCGGTCAGGATGGCTTTCTTTTTGCGGTCGAGGTGTGATGCTTTGCCGTGGATAATCGTCAGGTCTTTACCTTCAAAAATGCGCGATAACGGCAATTTGGACTGGGCTTCTGCGCCGCCGGTGGCCGTATGGTATAGCGTCGGATAGTAATAAAAACTATCGTGATCCGAAAGCAGCGTCAGGTTGATTCGGTCATTGCCGGCCAGTTCGAGCGCTGCCTTTATGCCGCCAAATCCACCACCCACGACTAATACGCGTGTTTTGTCTTTTGTCATGCTTATGATTATACAGAAGCACGGCTGTTCGTACAGTCTTTTACGGTGTTAATTGCTACTGAGCGATGGTTACTTGCAGCGTTTTTTGAGTGCTGAGGCCGGTTGCGCTATCTTTGAGGGTGATCATGACCTGATAGACGCCGTGGGTGGCGTTTTCGGCCTTTAGACGAATGGTAGCGCTCTGATCCTTTTGGTCCACTACTGCTGAAAGACCGGGAATATTGTCGCTGTTAATGGCCCATATGAGCGACGTGCTGTTGCTGGTGGTGGTTGCCGTTAAAGTATGCGTGCCGTTTGACTGTATAGAGACTGAATTACCGGACAAAGTGAGTTCCGGTGCAACCGGAGTCCCCGGCTGTTTATCCGGAGTCTGTGGTGGCTTTGGAGTGTCGGATGGAGTGGTTGCCTCTGCTTTTGGAACAGACTGCCGGGATTCGTCTTTGGCCTGCTGTCTGCTGAGGCCTTTAAGGTCGGATGATGACGGCTGGCTTGCTGGTTCCTGTGTGGTTTTGCTCTGTTCCGAGCTGGAAGCGTCATAAGATCCGTTTGAGAGCGCGCTTGCAATCATGGTAACGCCGGTGACGGTCAGGGTTAAAACGGCCAACGAGATGAAGATTGGCTTGTACCGGCGTGCCCCGATTATCGAGACCACGTAGCTAAGGAATTTTACGAGCATTTTACCTCATAACTCTTATCTAATTTAAGTATACCACAAGCAGCATCGCCGGACAATCCGGGACGCCCTTCTCGCCCCTGTTAGTGGCGTTGCGTATGGGGCGGCAACGGTATAAATTTGCTGGTTTTGGCGGCATAAGCGGCAAAGGCTGGGTTTTCCTGCATTTTACGCTCCAGCAACGGTATGCCAGAGATTTTTAGGATGAGCACCGTAATAACAACCGGACCGAGAATCCCCAAGTACGCCGGCCAGCTGCCTAGTGACAAAACAAAAATTCCCCACCACTGCGTTACTTCACCAAAATAGTTCGGGTGACGCGTGTAGTGCCATAAACCGGTGGTCATGAGCTTTCCTTTGTTGGCCGGATCCTGGATAAAGCATGTGAGCTGCCAGTCGCCGACGGTCTCAAAAATGAACCCGACAACCCATATTATCAGACCAAGATACTGCCAAAGGTGCTCGGACTGTTCAAGTCCGTTCGCCAGAATTAAGGGCGTGGAAATAAGTAGCAGTAACAGGCCCTGAGTCAGAAAAACGCTGACGTATGTACGGATAATAACGGCCTTTCCCCATTTGGCGCGCATTTCGGCATAGCGTCGGTCTTCTGTTTTGTGACGATTACGCAAAAAGATATGGATACTGAGGCGTAGGCCCCAAATCGTCACCAGGATATTGATAAGCAGCGCAACCCCGCCGGGCGAATGCGCCAGTACGTACGCACCCCAGGCAACAACGATAAATCCAAGTCCCCAGGCGGTATCAGCCACATCACTACGCTTCAAGGCAATCGAAATCACAAACCAAACAGTCATATACAGGACGACGGATACCGTGAGGGCGGCCCACAATTCGATCATGCCCACCATTTTCCTATATGATACGCTGCCGCAGCCGTGATGCCGCTGATGAATGCGCCCCATGCCATGTCGATGAGCGTTATTTTAAACGGCCAATCTTTAAGCGTCGCCAGATTCGTTAGGTCGTATGTCGCATATGCCACCAGGCCGAAAAACGCTCCGGCGAACAGCGCATATTGCCACGAAGATTTATCAATGGCCGGCTGGACTACGAAAAATACGAGCGCCAAGATATAGAGAATATAAAATCCTGTGGCGGCCAATATCTGTGGCTGTTCGCGCAGCATAGTACCCAGCGTAGATCGGTACATATTCCGCGCTATAACGCCCAGCCATACTGCATCGATGGCCACAAAAATAAGTGACGATGCAAGCGCGAGTTTTAAAAACATAACCATATAATAATGTAGTGTACGTCAGCCGAAGCGAAGGGCCTACTATTATTTTTTATGACTGAATGCCGACTTTGCTTTGTCGACAATGGCTTCACCTACGTGGACTGCCGTTGAAATAGCCTGCAGCTTTTCTTCGATGCTGCGCTGGATCAGATGAATCTTGTGTTTGATGACCAATACAGCCGCGATAACAACAATCATCAGTACAAACATAATTGCCATGTAGATGATGCCCATCGTGTAAAAAACTTCTTGTAATTCCATACTTCCCCCTTACTTTATTTTGTGGTGCGTTCGGCAAAAAGCCGGCCTTTATGTATTGCTCTCAGCGCCGTCCGGGCGTTATCGTCGGTAAACTTTTTGTCAGTTGTTTTATAAGGTGCTCCGGAACGCGTCATGGAGTTGGTGAGCGCGTAAATGTACGGGCCTTTTATCATGTAATATATCTGAACTTCATAGGCGGCCTTTTGTGCAGTCATTTTACCTTCTTTCGGCGCGCCTTCGGTTGAGGTGGCGATCTTCAGGCCACCGTCGCCCAGGTCAATATCATTATATTGCATTTTAGGATCTTTGGCTTGCTGTGTTTTGGCGCTTTCTTTTGTGGCGGCCAAAAATTTCTTTGCTTGTTCGCTGTTTTCGGCGACGTAGGTTTGTAAAATAAGATAGTGTGGAAATTTGCTTGAAAATTCGTCTTGGCCGGATTGCATGGACTTTTGGGAATCAATCTCTGTTTTGGTGCGGTAGCTGAGCGAACAGCTTGAGTTCAGCATGGGTGGTATTTTGCCGCTGTTTTCTATTGGCGAGAATGACTGTGAGGCAGAAATGTAACTGGGGTCGAATTCTGTCTGGTCGCCCATATCCTTGGCAAATGTGACGTAGTTGACGGAGTGACACGTGTCGACAAAGGGATGGCCGGCCAGTTTCGAAATGCCATTGAAGTTTTTTGGTCGCAAACCCTCGCCATTGTCGATGTGTTTGATGACACCATTTACGACTTTGTCCACTGCTTCGGCTGTCCGATTACCTGTCGTATCTTTGCTGATAAGCGGCGCCGCGACATTTATAACCATATTTTTGTGCCAAATGTTGGGACGGATAAAGGCGCCGCCGTCTGATGTCGGTGCGGCGGGTGGGCTGTATACACTGTCCGCGTAGGATTTCAGGGCCTTGCCGTTTTCACCTATTTGGCTCTTGATCGCATTAAAGTAGGCTTTGGCGTCGTCTTCGCTGCCGAATTGATTGAGGGTAAGGGTTGCGCTGTCGAATGTCGTTGTCGTTTTTCCGGTTTCTCCGGGGTTCGTTCGTTTATCGTACTTGAGCTGGCAACTGCTTGCTGCTGCTTTGTATCCGGTAAGTTTCGTCAGGTCAATTTGCTTGTCTTTGGTGTTGTCGGGGGCAAGAGCAAAAGATTCTTCGGTCGCCTGTTTATTTTTGTCGGGGTTAATGCCCAAAATTGAGGCCGCTTCCGCGGCGTCAAATACCCCGCAGGCATACACATATGAATGCCGACCGACAGTTATGGCGGGTCCCAGAGGTGGTTTTGGCGCCACAAATGGAGAAGCTGGCGACAGCGCCAAAAAGGCGACGCCGGTAAAGACTACCACGGCGCCCACGATGCCGGCCACTAGCTTTTTAATCCCCTGTGGTTCGGACGGCACTCCCTCACTCCTTTGTCGCTTGTTGATTCGCATAGTATTTTCTCAGTTTTAGTGTAATGGGGCTGTCGGTTTTTTAACAGACCATTGCTACCAGCCTCTGTAATGGCACCTCGTCTAATGACTACTTTAAAACCGTAAGCTTTAATTTGGCTTGGGCTTCATTGATCTGTTCAAGTTCTAGACTAAATCTGGAAGATTTGTCGGTGAATCGCGGCTGGCCAGCATGTAACTGTGCCATGAGGGCTGGCTTTTCGGGCTGTCTGCCCTCCGCACTCTCCCCCACAACCAAAATTGATATCTCGTTGCCGCCCGTGTGTTCCAGCCAGTACCGTGGGCGCCCAACGCCCAGGAATGACGATCTGCTCAATAGTTTTGGATGGTTGAGCGGCAATGTTAGCAGACGCTGGCCTTCGTTTTTTGACTGCGGGGATTCTAATATTATTTCGCCGGATGCGGTAGGCATTGCAATGTTACCTGGTTCGATTATGCCTAGCTGTAACTGCTGGAATGCATTTATATATGGTTCGGCGTGGTCATCCATAAGCGGGGGCGCCGGAGGTATGGATTCTTTGAACGCTTCGGTACCATCCAAATCTTCCCCGGCATAATACGCATTATTAGTATAAGTGAGGCGTACAATGTCGCCTATCCGTCGGTGTAGATGTTCACGCGCCGCCGTATTGGCGTCAGTGTTCTTTCCTTCGCCGGTAAACTGAACAACCGGATGCTGCGGTTGACCCCGCATATATCTGGCCTGAAGGGGGCGTTTTGTGTCGTGGCATGCTTTTGTTGCGGGCGATTCACTGACAACATGCAATACATTGCCCGGGGGTTGTTGCCTGAGGGCGTCTTGAGCGGACGGAGCCGCCAGTGTGGCCTGTAATACTCTATATGCAAAGCCGCTGGCAATAAATTCATTTTGGCTACAACGGTCTTTGGTGCTGTCTACGGCTACTACGTCTTTAATGTTGATCGTTGTAATGGCGGGGACTGGTATTGCTCCCTCCGTCGCCTCGGCTATACGCCGGAAACCTTCGGAAACATTCTTGGCGGCTTCGGCGCAGCCTGCATCGGTGTACGGCCGATTGAGGCCCTCGATACCGGCGCAGATTACGGTGACGCCGCCGATCTCCAGGAGCGGCTTATCTAGAAGTGGCGCTTGGTCGAGTGTTTCAATGGTTGGCGGAGTAGGTATGACTTCCGCTGGCACTGGTTCGCCGCAGCCGCTTAGTAAAACCAATCCAGCACTTACCCCTAAGATCCGTCGATTCATGGTAAGGCCTTGATTAGTTCTCTGGATCGGTAATTGGTGATGCGTTCAGGGAATTTGTTGTTGGATTGGCTGGGGGCTCCGCTGGTGGGGTGTCGGTTGTCGGGGGTGCCGTTTGTTCGCTGCCAGCAGCCCCATCGGTAATAATCGGGATCGAAGGTACGGGTAGATTTACGCCCGGAATATCAATCGGAGCTGTGACGCTGTTGAGTGTTTCGTTGGTTTTGCCTTGGAGCTGATCCAAAAGATCGGCTTGGGCTTGAAAGATGCCGGAGTTGGTTGCAGTGCGCAGTACATCAGCCACAAGATTCTTTTTGGCCGGATTTTTGACTTGGGCTACGGACGGGGTTGAGTATATTGGGCCACCGAGAGTTATATGTTCGTCCTGGAACGTGCTTTGCGTGCTGAGGTTATCGGCACTGGTGTCTTTGGTCCGGGAACGGACCTTGGAATCTTCGGCTGTTGTAGGATTAAAGACGGCACTCATGTCGGTGGACTGAGACGACGGCTTGTCATATACAAAAACCGAAGCACCAGCGCTGACGGCACCCAGGAACATGGCAATCGCCGCACAGGCAGCAACAATGATTCGTTTGCTTCCCGTCAGGGACATCAGGACGGTATGTCGGACTCTCTCACTCATACTATGTATATTATCTCACACATTCTTAGTATTACACCTGTGATATTTCTCGCAACTTCATAAGCGAAAGCAGCAGCCCCCACTATAGCATATGTAACTTGCGGGATGCGACCATTCCGATTAAGCTTATTTTATGGATGACTTTAAAAAAGCCTTGCAAAAGGCCGGTTTTGCCGGCGAGATTTTGGATGATGCCACGAGCAAGGAATTTTATAGTCACGACGCCAGTTTATTTGAAGTGCGGCCACAGCTGATCGTATGCCCTAAAGACAGTGATGACGTGCAGCGTTTGGTAGCTTTGACTGCTAAACATAAGGCTAAGATGCCGAATTTGTCGGTGACCGCGCGGTCGGCCGGTACGGATATGTCCGGCGGTGCTATCAACGAATCCGTTATCGTAGATTTTAATAAACATTTTACTAAAATCATTAATGTGGATGCGGGCGAAGCGCACGCCCAGCCCGGCGTTTTTTATCGTGATTTCGAAAAAGCAACACTGGAATACAAGGCGCTGATGCCCTCTTATCCTGCTTCGCGTGATCTGTGTACTGTCGGTGGTATGGTGGCGAACAATTCTGGGGGCGAAAAGTCGCTGGAATATGGCAAAACTATTGATTTTGTGAACGAACTGCGTGTAGTGTTTGCCGATGGCAAAGAATACACGGTGCGACCCCTCAAAAAACCAGAACTTGTCAAAAAAATGGCCCAGGGTGACTATGAAGGGGGTATCTACAAGAACCTATTTGACCTGATTGAGGAGCATTACGATGTAATCAAGGCCGCCAAACCGAACGTCAGCAAAAATTCCATGGGCTACAATCTTTGGGATGTGTGGGACCGTGATACTGGCATTTTTGATCTGACGAAACTGATTGTCGGATCACAGGGTACGCTCGGATTTGTGACTGACATCAAATTTCGGCTAGTACCGGTGCGCCCCTATTCTGGGCTGCTGGTGAGTTTTATGACCGACATTACACAACTGGGCGACGTAATTAATAAGGTGCTGACCCATAAACCCGCAACATTCGAATCGTTCGATGACGCCACCTTGTATTTATCCATTCGTTTTATGCCGTCGTTTCGCAAATATTTGGGGACATGGGGGCTCATAAAGCTCATGTTCAGTCTGATCCCGGACGGCTTGATGCTGCTTCG
The DNA here is from genome assembly GCA_029288425.1 of Candidatus Saccharimonadota bacterium. Classification (GTDB taxonomy): domain Bacteria; phylum Patescibacteriota; class Saccharimonadia; order Saccharimonadales; family UBA4665; genus JARIHD01. The sequence goes on along the minus strand of JARIHD010000094.1, from coordinate 24,207 downwards.
CGGCATTCCAAAGTTGATTCTGATGGTTGAATTCAATGGCACTACCCAAGAAGAAGTGAGCCAAAAGATCGATGCCCTGCGTGCCGACCTCAAGCCGTACGGCATGGCCATGGAGCGCGACGAAACCGCGGCTAAAAGCCAAAAGTTCTGGATTATGCGCCGCCAAAGCTTTAACCTGCTCCGGAGCAAAGTCAAGGACAAACACACTGCGCCGTTTATTGATGATCTGGTGGTTAATCCCCCGCATTTGCCTGAATTTTTACCTCGGCTGCGTGCCATTATCAAAAAATATAAGCTGAACGCGACCATCGCCGGACACATGGGTGACGGCAACTTTCATATTATTCCGCTCATGAAAATCGAAGACCCTGCCGAAAAAGCCAAAATCTTGCCGGCTATGGAGGAAGTTGACGATCTGGTGCTGCATTACAAAGGTTCGCTATCCGGCGAGCACAACGACGGTTTGGTGCGCGGCCCGTGGCTGAAAGAGCAGTTCGGCGAAGACATCGTATTTATATTCCGCCAGGCCAAACATATTTTTGATCCGCAGAATATCTTCAACCCGCACAAAAAATCTGACGCCGATTGGGATTATAGCTACAAGCACATCCGCGAGCACTTTTAGACCGCGATGATGCTGACCGTATGGAATGGCTGCTATTTTTTGACAGATTCGGTTGCCAATTTGCGCTGCGTCATGACCAGACCGTAGCTGACGCCCGTCGTGTACACTATTCCTGTCAGACAGGCTTGCACCATGTGCGCCGGGCTGCTCATAACGAGTATCGTGCCGGTTGCGAGCGTTGCGCCCACAAGCGCATAAGCCCCTCGAAGCATCCTACGAGATGGATTAAAGAAAACGTGGGTTGTTAGGCCGACGCTGGTCAAGGCGATCAAAATGTGGAGTATTAACATGTCAATAGTATAGCACTTTACGCTAAGGCAGCCATGGATTAAGTGAAATCAGTACGCTGAACCCCATCAGTACGATAAGCGAAAAGAAAAATATGTCTTTAGCCCATGCCGCGTCATCTTTCCCGCCAAAGCCTTGTTTACCCTGCCACAACCATACGAGTCCGAGAGTTGTCATGATAATACCGTATGTCAGGCCCGCATACCCTTCGCTGAAGAGCAAAAAATTGGCCGCGATAAACAGCAGCACGTAGCCCACGATATTGACCTTGCTGGTCAGCGCGCCGGCTTTAACCGATAATACGGGCAGATTTGCAGCCGCATACTCATTCCGACGGTACAGGGCGATGGCATAGAAGTGCGGCATCTGCCATAAGGCCATAATCAGGAAAAGTAATCCGGCCGGGGTACCCAGGGCGGCCGCTCCAGCGCTATAACCAATAACCACTGGCATAGCTCCGGAAATGCTGCCAACGAGTGTGCCATAAACGCTGCGGCGCTTGGCGATACCGTATACGACGACATACATAAACCAGGCGAATACGGCCAAGCCTGCTGTACGCGCGCCTGCCAATAGATATAGTGTCACAACACCCAATACGCCGAGGATTGCTGAATAAAGGAGTGCACTCTGTCCCGAGACTACTCCCGTTACGAGCGCCCGTTTTTTTGTGCGGGCCATTTTTTTATCAAGTTCGCGGTCGATATAGTTATTGCAAACGCAGCCGCTTCCGATCACTAGGGCCGTGCCAATCACCACGCTGAGTAGCCGCGAAAAATCTATGCGGCCAGCTGAAGCGAATAAAAAGCCGCCGATCACGGTCAACGTATTCCCATAGACAATGCCGGGTTTGGTCAGGTAGTAATACGTCCGTAGTGTTTCCATGGTTTAGCGGTAATTTTCTTCTTTTTCGGGAAGCTCAAGCATCTACTTCGAATATACCATACGCCCGTCTGTATTTGCTATGTCGGGGGCCAGGACACCTAAAAAAGAACGGATCCCTTTTCAGGGAAGTCCGTTCGGTGTTTTCGAGTTGTATTGTAGCGAATTATGCTGTCCGGCGGCGGTCTATATTGCTTGCTGGCGAAGGCGGCGCCACTTGCGGATTTGCATCTTTGCTATTTTATCCTCGGGTTGGTTTGTGTTGTAGTCGAGGTCATCCAACTGGATGGTTGAGATTTGTGTTGGATGTGACAGGATTTTAATTTTCTTCATTTTAGAATCCCCCTTACTGTTACCAGCCCTTTCATAGTAGAACTTGAAGCTGAAGGCCAACTGTAAAGTTTCTCACGAGCCTGACGTATTTAAAATCACGTTAACTTTTGATGAGCCCATCCGGTTTATTTATGGGGACGGCGAGCTGTTATTGCTTCCCGCCCGGCGGGACGGTCGTGTATAGTATGAGTATTGCATGCATTTATTTCCTGCTGGGGGCAGGCCGATGTCAAAAAAAAGAGAAACACACACCCACGTTAAGATGATAGGAAGCATCGTCCTGGTGCTGGCGGGGTTGGCGCTATTGGTTGCGTTTCTGCTGCAGGGCAAAAATGTCGCCCTGTTTCATCCCAGAGGAATGATTGCACACGAGCAGCTCCGTCTGATGCTTGTCACGGGCGGGCTATTGCTAGTCGTTGCTGTCCCAACACTTGTCCTGCTTTTTTCGACGGCATGGAAATACCGTGAGTCGAACCACAGGTCAATGCATGATCCTCACGTTCGCTATAGCAAGTTGCTTGCTGTGGGCATGTGGCTGATCCCGAGTACTTTTATGGCCTTGCTTGCGTTCATAATGTGGCCTGCCACTCATAAACTAGAGCCGCAAAAACCAATCGCGGCCGATGTTAAGCCTCTCACCGTCCAAGTCGTGTCACTGCCCTGGAAGTGGCTCTTTATCTATCCTGATCAAAACATCGCAACCATAAATCATTTGCAGCTTCCCGTCGACACGCCGGTCCGGTTGCAGTTGACGGCCGACGAAATGCCGATGAGTTCGTTTTGGGTGCCCAATCTGGCGGGCATGCTGTATGCAATGACCGGTCATAGCAATACATTACATCTTATTGCGAATACTCCTGGAGATTACCCCGGCAGTTCGGCAGAAATCAACGGTGCCGGATTCGCGGGCATGAAGTTTACGGCACGGGTCGGCTCCAGTGAAGATTTTAGTCGCTGGATAGATACCGTGCGGGCGTCCGGGCGGCCGCTCGACGCAGCCGAATATGAAAAGCTTTTAAAACCGAGTGAAAACCACCCAGGCGCACTCTACTCTGCCGCGGAAACGGGTATGTATGATAAAGTACTTATGAAATACATGGATCCGTCCGGGTCCGAGGGTCATATGCATCACGGGGCGCATCACGAATGAAAGAATTTCTTTTAGGTAAATTGGACGCACACGCACTGCCGCACGAATGGTTTACTATCGGGGGTACAGCGGCATTTATTCTGGGTGCAGCTCTGATCATTGGCTTGATTACCTGGAAAAAACGCTGGACATGGCTCTGGAAAGAATGGCTTACCTCGGTAGACCCCAAAAAGATTGGGATCATGTATTTTATTGTGGCCGGATTTATGCTGCTGCGCGGGGGCCTCGATGCCATAATGATTTGGCTGCAGCAAGCGCTTTCCTCTGGTGATTCGTACGGATATCTTTCTGCCGATCACTTTCAGCAGATATTTACGGCGCATGGCAATATTATGGTCTTTTTTGTGGCCATGGCTTTTATTTTTGGACTCATAAACTACATCGTTCCCCTGCAGATCGGCGCGCGTGACCTGGCTTCACCGTTTTTGAATACTTTGGGCTTTTGGCTGTATGTGGCCGGAGTTGTGATGGTTAACATGTTCTTTGCCCTCGGGGGGGAGTACGCGGCGACAGGCTGGCTAGCCATTGCTCCGCTTTCCGGGACACAATTTAGTCCGGGAGTCGGGGTGGATTATTGGATATGGAGCTTGCAGGTATCTGGTATCGGTACCACACTGGGGGCGATCAACTTTATTATGACTATCCTAAAAATGCGCGCGCCGGGCATGACACTCTGGAAAATGCCGCTGTTTACCTGGGGCTCGCTGTGCAGTATGATTATGGCCGTCACGGTTTTCCCGTTGCTTACCGCAACGCTCTTTCTGCTCTTTTTTGACCGCTATCTCGGCATGCATTTCTTTACGACCGATCTTGGCGGCAACGCCATGATGTACACTAATCTCATTTGGATGTGGGGCCATCCGGAGGTATATATTCTGATGCTGCCAGCTTTTGGTGTGTTTTCGGAAATTGTTTCTACGTTCAGTAGAAAACGCATGGCCTACTACAAGTCAAATATCCTGGGCATGCTTGGCGTTTCGGCGTTTGCCCTTTCGGTGTGGCTGCATCACTTCTTTACGATGGGTGCGGGCGCGAATGTTAATGCGTTCTTTGGGGTTATGACCATGATCATTGCCATACCGACGTCGGTGCTGGTGTTTACCTGGATCGCTACGATGTATAAAGGGCGCATACGGTTTGGTGTGCCGATGCTGTGGTTTCTTGGGTTTATTGGCGTATTTTCAGTGGGCGGTTTGGCGGGCGTTCTGTTGGCTGTACCGCCTGCGGACTTCCAGCTGCACAATAGCCTGTTTTTGGTGGCGCATTTCCATACTATGGTTATCGGCGGTGTACTGTTCGGTATTTTTGCCGGCATCAATTACTGGTTTCCCAAAATTGCCGGTTTTAGACTGAACGAGCGCATTGGCCGCTATGCGTTTTGGTGCTGGATCGTGGGTTTTATGATGTCGTTTATTCCTATGTACACGCTGGGTATTATGGGCGCGACACGGCGGCTTGACCACTATGACGCTTCGACGGGTTGGCAGCCATTTTATGTGCTGATGTTGATTGGCGGCATTATTATTATGATTGGCGTGGCTTTGCAGCTGGTGCAGATTATTGCGAGCATTATGCAAAAACAGCGGCTGCGGGATACGACTGGCGATCCCTGGGACGGACGGACGCTGGAATGGGCCACCTCAAGTCCGCCTCCGCCCTATAACCTGGCCGTGATTCCAGAAATTACTTCCCGTGACGCCTTTTTCGAATTTAAACAGCGTGGTGGACTGCCACGCGCAAAATACGAGGCTATTCATATGCCCAAAAATACCGCGGCCGGCATCTACATATCGGCATTCGCGTTTCTGGCTAGCTTTGCGTTCGTCTGGCATATTACCTGGCTGATCGTGGTCGGTATTGTCGGTATAATAGTATGCTTTATCGCCCGGACTTTTAATGATGATCTGGAATATACGCTTAGCGCGGCCGAAGTGGAAAAGATTGAAAAGAACCGGCTGAAAGATGTTCGGAGTGAGCCCCGGCAGGGCCGTGACGATGACGAGGATATGGGCCTCTGGGAGTTCATAAAGATCGTTGTAACGTGGGCATTGGGACTCATTGGGATTAGACGGAGGTCGCATGGCAACTGAGCAAGGACATGTCGCTGAAAGTCACGAGGCCCAGGCCAATGATAGGATAGGCTTTGGTTTTTGGGTATATCTGATGACGGACCTGCTGATGTTCGCGGTGCTGTTCGCTACATTTGCAGTGCTCCGGAGTAATACCTTCGGTACCCCGGAATACCACGAGCTTTTTAGCCTGCCCCTTGCTTTAGCCGAAACACTTATCCTACTGACGAGCAGCTTTACTGCCGGCTTGGGTATGCTTGCGGCGGGGCGCGGTGACAAGGTTCAGGTACTGACGTGGTTTGGCATTACATTTTTGCTTGGCCTAACATTCCTCGGGCTAGAGCTAAAAGAATTCTCCGAATTTATCCACGAGGGTTACACTTGGCGAAGCAATGCCTCCCTCTCTGCTTTCTTTACCTTGGTGGGCACGCATGGATTACACATTACATCGGGACTATTATGGATGGGGACTGCCCTGGTGTTCATTTGGAAGCGCGGCCTCAACGCACCACTGGTGCGGAAACTGACCTTGCTCAGCCTTTTCTGGCACTTCCTTGACGTCGTTTGGGTCTTTATATTTACCATAGTGTACTTAATGGCGTTTGCATGAGCGAAATGATACATACTCCCGCACCTAACCATAAGCCTCACCACGGCACCGTGGCGTCGTATGTTATCGGATTTTTGCTATCACTTATTTTCACTCTCGTTCCGTACTATCTGGTTGTTCAAAAGATCCTCGAAGGAAATGTGCTCGTCACGACGATCATCGGGTTTGCGGTACTCCAGCTCATAGTGCAGGTCGTATTTTTTCTGCATCTGGGCAGAGAGAAAAAACCGCATTGGAATTTGATTTTCCTCCTTGCTACTGTCGGTATCATTCTGATGGTGGTTGTCGGGTCGCTGTGGATTATGCACCACCTCCACTACAATATGTCCGCGACTGATGTACGGGATAAAGTAGCGTCAGACGAAGGTGTCTATCAAATTCAGGGCACGCCAACCGGTACGTGCGCCAATGGAACGGGTGAGAATTACAAGGTTGAGCTCAAAGATAACAGGGCCATTCCAGATCATGTCGAGGCAAAACAGTGCGATACGCTGACTATCATAAACCTGGACGCAGCCCCGCATGATATAAGATTCGGATCGCATGAAATGTTGATACCGTATGCCGGCGAGGACGGCAAGAATATTCGTCCGGGACGAAATATGATAATAACTCTTACGGAGCTAGGTACGCACACGCTACACGATCATACGCAACATGACTTATCCGCCAGCTTTACGGTGAATCGATAGCAGCTCCTGGGCGTTGCCATTTGGAGCCTCCACACCAACTCAATCTACTAACGGGCATTTATTGGATCTTTTTATGACGCCTACGCCGTGCTTCGGCGGCCTTTTTGGCGCCAACAATGGGACGTTCTATCTGTTTGGAAATGGCTTCGGGCAGCGGCAGACGTTTACGCTGCAGCGGGGATTTTCGGGCGTTTTGAACAGTACGCGCGAAGCGGCGCTCTGCATCGCTGTCGGCGTCGCGTGATATTGGATCGGTTTTAAGGATCGGCCTTTTACTCTTTTCGTCCATTTCCAGCATGATCTGTTTGGCGTAGTCATTGAGCAGCCATTCACGTCCAGGGGCTGTTTCGCCGATGGCGGTTATGTGCCAGATGCCTTCGCCCACTTCATTTTTAGACATAATGTGCAAAGGGCGAACGACCATGAGCGAACCGGTCGGCAGGCGTAAGTTGGTTTCTTCGATAAGGTCCAAACCGCGGCGCAGATCACCTACAAATACTTCGATGGCAATGGTGCGTACACCTTTTGTCAGTACCCGCACGCCCTGGATGTTTTGGTTGCTGATCCAAATGATTTCGCCGTTCAGGCCGCGGATGCGGGTCGATCGTAGTGTCACGCGCTCAACAACACCTTGCAGCTCGGAAAAGGGTTCGACTTTGACATGATCGCCTACGCCGTACCAATGCTCAGCCATCATGACGCCGCCGTATGCCAGGTCGCGTAGAATAGGCCCCACGGTGGCGCTGGCAATGATCACGACGAGAGCGCTGGCCCCGATAAGCGCCGTTGGCTGTTGTGAGGGATGAGCATAGATCCACCAGAAGTACAGCGCGATCACCACGAGCAACATACGCGCCAGGGCTACACCCAGAATGGTGAGCGTTTCGATACGCCGTAGCCGATTTACTTCTTTGAGATCCTGGACTTTGTCGGCGGTACGACTGACGGCGCGGGTAAAACGGCGCATAATGGCCGCGAGTAATCGTCCTAACACGATGGCGATGGTCAGCGCCACGATGAACGCGAGTACCGAACGGGTGCTCAGGAACGTGCTGGTGAAGCGTTCAAAAATCTCTTTGGATTGATCAAGCGCTCGATCCAGCTGCGAGTCTTGGGCAAACCACATAATCATATGTCTCTATGATACCGCATATGGTTAAAAATATGGAATGCAACCCCGTGCGTCCCAGGGTTGCTATACTAATACTTATGAAGAAAAAATCTCATTCTGGTTTGGCTGCTATTTCCAGAGGTCGCGTCATTGTCTTGGTGTTATTTTTGCTTTTGTTATATGTGACCCTGCCCCGGATGGGAAATTTTAGTGAGAGTTTTTCAGCACTGACTGATGCGACGATCTTGCCGCTCTTTGCTGCAGGAGTTTTTTTGGCGCTGACATTCGTAGTGTCCGGTGCGATTTACTGGCTTCTTGCGCTTCGGCCTATCAGTTATGGCCGGATGTTTGTAGTGCAGCTGTCCAGCGCATTCACCAACAGGGTCTTGCCAGCGGGCGTGGGCGGGCCGGTTTTGATTGTGCAGTATTTGCATCGCAGTGGTTTTCGGTTGCCGGAATCGCTGGCGATGGTAGGAGCGAACGCGGTATTGGGATGGGTGGCGCATGGCGTTTTGCTTGTTTTGGGTTTGTCCTTGGTCGGCACCGATGCCTTGCCTGCGGTTGCATTGCCCTGGCAGACGATCGGATTGAGTGCGGCTGTGACGGCGGGTCTGCTTGCCGCAATTGGGCTGATACTGCCGGAGCTTCGGCGGCGCATAGGACATTTTTTGCACGAGACGGGGCGGTCTTTGACGACGTATCGCGAGCACCCCGGCAAACTGAGCGGTGCCCTGATTATGGCGGCGGTACTAACTCTTTGCTACGTGGCGATGTTTTATCTGAGTGCCCAGTCGCTTCAAATTGCGTTACCGTGGTCGCAGTGTTTCATTATTTTTACCATGGGTATCGTAACCGGGGCGGCCATTCCCTTGCCCGGTGGTTTGGTTGGTGTAGAAGCGGGTTTGGCCGGTGGCCTGATTGTGTACGGGATTGATCCCATGCAGGCTGTTGCCGTGGCGCTTTTGTATCGTCTGATTACGTTTTGGTTGCCACTCGTGCCATCTTTCGTGGCGTTTATGGTCACGCGTAAATGGTACGTTTAGTTTTCGATGCGCCGAATGTAACCGAGGATTCTTGTGGGAAACAGAATGGTCTCCTCGATGATCGTGCCGATATGACCGAGTGCATGACGCTCGACGAGGATGAGAGTATTTCCGGCGTTGTTTTGAGTTTTTGTTTCGGCGCGCACATCGGCGGGATTAATGAGTTTGTCACGCGATGGTAGCACGAATAGGATTCGTTTTTCGTGCAACTCGTTTGGGTTACTATACATGTTAAGAGTTTTCCAGCTCGTCGCCAGTTCATTATAGGACTGTGGCCAGACTCGTCGCCCGTAAATATTGTGTGCTACCTTTACTATGTCACCGCCGGTTATGAGCACGCCTTTGTTGAATAATTTGGAACGGCGCAGGATGTTGAGTGACACGAGTGCGCCAAGGCTGATGCCAACCAGCAGAATGGGCCTGTTCGTTTTCTGCGCTTCTTTTTCGGCGAATACCACGACCTCATCCATGAGGTCAAGCAATAGCTGCGGGTCGCCTTTGCTGAGTACTTCTTTGGAAAAATCCATTGCCATGACATCATATCCGGCTTTATGCAGCACGCGGAGCAGTCGTTTGGTCTGCCAAATGCTGCCGCCGAATCCACACAGCACAAACGCGGTTTTTTGACCTGGTTTCCGCGCGGGATAAGACCGGACGTTTTTGATGGATGAAGATTTCATGATGGTCGTTTTTCTAGGTCTTCTTCGCTGAGTAAGGGCACGATGTCTATCGCCGGCTCCTCGTAGGGGTGTGCTTGTCGCAGGGCAGCTATAACCTGCCTGGCGTTTGCTCCATCGCAAATTACCTCGATCCGTTCTTCTTCGACAATCTCAAGTTTATTTGCTTTGCCGATGTGGGGATTGGCATTTTCTGAAGGTATAAAGCGGCCTTGGCCCTGGCATGAAAAACTGCAAAAACTGTATTCGCCGATGTTTCCTGCTCCGGCTTTTCCTAAAACTTCGCGTAGGGCATCGGCGTCTGCGGGCGGTACGGTGGTAATGATCTTCACGCGGGAAAACTGCATCTTTATTGCCAAATTACTGCGGCCAGCGCTTGTTTGTCGAATGAGGCGTGCAGCGGGGCTGTGAAAAATTCATCTTTCGTGAACCATTGCCACTGTGCGATATGGCTTGTTGCTCCCAGGGATTCTTTGGATATTGTTGCCTTGATATACAGATTCATTCGCGGCACGTTGTTGACGACATTTCCGATATTATAATGAACGATTTCGAAATCCGAGGAAACTTTGTGGGAGGGAACGCCTAATTCCTCTTCGATCTCTCGCAGCATAGAGGCTTCAATTGTTTCGCCGTGATCAATGCCGCCGCCGGGCAGCGCCCACCAATCGTCTCCTAGTAATTCTTTGACTAGTAACACTTTATTATTTTGCACGATCAATACCCGAGCCGCGACGCGGTACAGACAGTCATCAATGTCATTAAGGCGGGGGTCAATATCCATACTATTTCTCCTGTACTTTGGTAAATTTTTGCCAGTCAACGTCGGCGATTTCTATTTCACCGGATCGCAAAAAGCGCTGGCGGCGTTCGGCACCGCGAAAGCCGGGTACGCGGACAGGCTGGTCGGCATCGATCGGCTCTATGGACAAAATATCTGCGGCCAATTTAGAGGTAGATTTTTTGAATGTGTCGATATCGCCGAATGCCGCGGGGTCGATGACTATTATAAAAGTTCCAATATGGCGCTGATTATCGGTGGGTTGGTCTAGCCCGCCTTTGCTACGGACCAAGCTTGTGGTCAAGACTTCGACCAATAGATTAATGGCATAACCTTTAAAGCCACCGAATGGTAAGACTGCGTAAGCTTTGTGCGGATCGGTGGTCATGTTCCCTTCTTTGTCGACGTACGCATTCTGAGGCAGCTGTTCGCCCCTTTCTTTTGCTTGGCGGATCCGACCATACGCATGCATAGCGGTGGCGGCGTCAAAGACAATCGGATTTTTACTGGTAGGAATACCGTATGCCAAGGGGTTGGTGCCCGTTACGTCGCTGCGGCCACCAAAAGGCACCACGCCTTGCGGGCCGCCGTTTTCGACGATAATGCCAATGCAATCTTCGGCCGCGATGCGGCGGCAAAAGACATCAAAATATTCATTGTAGGTACTGTCATAGATGCCTAGGGCGTAGATGCCCTGTTGCTTGGCGCAGTCGATGGCGTCGGGTAAGTGATCCGCGGTGATTAAGGGAGCTAGTCGGCCGTTGCCTTTGACGAGTTTCGCAGCTGGTTTATCGACAATAATTTCTTCGGCGTTAGATTTGATCTGATCCACCATCCGTGCGTGTTTGCCGCCCAATTCGCCGACGGCACTGAACTGATTGCCCAGCAACTCTTGTTCCACCACCAGATCTGTCATGGTCTGTGCGTCTTTCTGGTTTAGGCCGATGGATTCAAAAAAATCGTTTAGTTGGTGCTGGAGGTCGGAAATGGCTAGCTTCATCGTTCCATGATAGCGCATTTATGCGTTTTTATCTGGATTTATATGCCGAGATCACGTTTTAGTATGCCGAGTTCGCCGCCCGTAGGCCAAGGATTGAAGGTGCAGCCCTGCAAATCGATGGATTGTTGCTGCATTACCGGCGCCGGTTGGCCGGGTCCCGGGCAAGACGCGTGTCCGAAGCCGAACCAGTGGCCGGTTTCGTGATTGATGACCATATGGCGGTAATCTTCCAGACTGCCGCCGCGGGCGTTCCAGGCCTCACTGGCGTTTTGCCAGCGGTCAAAGTTGATAACGACGTTTGGTCCGACGCGGCAACTCCAGAGCGAATCGCAGATGGCGCCAAAACTGGGCATTTGCGCGGCTGCCGACAACCAGACGGTAAAATCGCAGCCGCTGCTGACTTCCCGGAATTCTACCAGTCCGTCGAGCGACCAGCCGCGGGGGCTGTTGTATGTCTCTTGTAGTCGTGGCTTTAGGCTGACTAAGTGTACGGCATCCACACCGCGAACAGCCGTACAATAGGTAAACGTTTTGAGCGACATCTGCTGTACGAGTGTTACGGTCAGTGCTTGGTGGTTTTTGACGGCTTGTTCGGCCTTGGCTGCTGTACCGGGTGTGTCTTTGACGCGGATGCCTAATTCTTTGCCCGCAGCCACTATGTATGCTTGGACTTTTTCAGGTGACGGTACGTATGATTCCCCGGATTGTACCATCCAACCGGCTATGTCGGCCGCGCCCGCCTGTTTGGTTTTGCCGCCAAAAGCAAAGGTAATGGGCGTTTTGATTTGCGCCTCCAGGTCGGTCTTTTTGTCTTCGAGCGTACTGGCCAGGATTTGCGGCCGCGACACCGTAACTTTGACCGCTGCCTTATGTTTGCCTTGGTCGAGGCTGGCCAAAAGAGCGGGTTTTAGCGAATTGTTATCCACGCCGTATCCGTATACTTCTTTTTGAATACTGACGTTGGTGCCGTTCAATACCAGACGTGCGCTGATCGGTTCTTTGCCCAAGGCCGGGGCGATTTTTTGGCTGGCTTCGGCCAGTTTTTTGTCGTCTATAGTTACCGGCGACAGTAGTGTCGGTTTTTTAAACAAATTCACCAGGGGAAGCCAGAATTTTTGCGCTTCTCCGCTGTTGGTAGTACGGGATATATCTTTGCGTACGCCTACTTCCGAAGCGGGCAGTTCGATGAATTTGCCGTCATAGGTGTAGATGACTTTTTCCGGTAGAAGCTGCAAGGTGTCTACCTTTTTACCCAGATCGGCGTACGCAACGCTGCCGATAGGGTGCCCCATAACACGCGTTCCAGGATAGGTACGACCCTGATACATAAGCCACAGAATAGCGTTCAGAATTACAAAAAGCCCTACTAAAACGAGGGCGCTTACAAGTGCGATCCTGCGCACACTCGGCGAAAATCGCCGGTGTTTTTTGTGCCGTTTCATCGTTTTTAGTATAGCATGATGTAGCTTCATATCTGCTGGGCCGACCGGTATAGAGCCTGCAGCTGTTCGCGGATGTGATGCGACGAACGTTCAATCTGCGCCGGCAGCATTCGGCCTTTACGGTGTATACGGACAATCGGACGCAGCACGAGTGGATTTTTGCCGATATGTATAGCATGCAGGCTGCCGTTCTCTAGCCCTACGCGCACCAGACGGTAAGGCAATACGGCGCTTCCCCGCCGTGCCAAGATCAATTGCAGCATAATTTCGGGACTGGTGGAATGAAAGGTGGTTTCGAGTGTGATGTTCTGCTCTGCAAAGTGACGGGCAATGTGTTCGGCGGTACGCGAATCCTGGTTGTAGCTCAAAAATGCCTGCACGCAGCCCTGTATTTTTATAGACTTCCGCACAGCAGAGGCGTCTTCGGGGTGCGTCACAAAAATGAGCGGTTCGGGCGCAATTGTTTCTGCTTGCAGGGCCGAAGGCAACCGGTCAAAGGCTGCGACAAACGCCGCATCCAGTTCGTCGTGCTCGACTTGCTGTTCCAGACGGCTGGAGTTATCGATGGTCAGCGACAGGCGCGCGTGCTCCTCCAGTTCCTGCAAATATTGATTACTGGAAAATAGCATTTCGCCGACGCTGTCGATAAGCCCCAGGTTTATGGCCATCTTCTGCTGGGCGGCTTCGCGGATGTGCAATTGTAGATTTTGGGTTTCAGTTTGTAGTGTTTTGCCGGCGTTGTAGGCTACTTTTCCTGCTGCGGTCAATGACAATGCATGACGGCCGCGGACCAACAGATCAGCTCCGAGTTCCCGCTCCAGTTTTTGCATGGCTACCGTCAGTGCCGGCTGCGAAATGTGCATCAGGCGTGCGGCGCGAGTAAAACTGCCGGCGTCAACGATCTTGATAAACTTTACCAGACGTTCTTCCATAATTATTTATTATAGCATCATAACATATCTATATTTGTTTATTATGCTTCTGCCAGCTACCATTACCCTTAGCAAGCATTAGGGAGGAACTATTTTATGGCGCGTAAAAAGATCCGGATAGCTATTATTGGCGTGGGCAACTGTGCTTCATCGCTGGTGCAAGGTATTCATTATTATAAAGATGCGCGGGATGATGAATTTGTACCCGGTGTAATGCATGTTAATTTTGGCGGCTACCACATTAGCGACATCGAAGTGGTGGCGGCCTTTGATGTAAATACCAACAAGGTGGGCAAAGACGTTGCCGAAGCAATTTATGCCGAGCCAAACAACACTGCGGTTTTTGCCAAAGTGCCGAAGCTGGGTGTCAAAGTGTTGCGCGGTCCCGTCCTGGATGGCATGAACAAATATACCGCCGAACTCGTGCCGGTCGATGAAAAGCAAAAATCAGTCGACGTCGTCAAAGTACTAAAGGATGCTAAAGTTGATGCCGTGATCAATTACCTCCCTGTCGGTTCCCAAAAAGCAACCGAATTTTACGCCCAGGCCGCTATTGATGCCGGCTGCGGTTTTGTAAACTGCATTCCTGTCTTTATCGCCTCCAATCCCGTTTGGGCGGCCAAATTCCAAAAAGCCGGACTACCCGTTATCGGTGACGATATCAAAGCCCAAGTCGGCGCTACCATCACCCACCGCACGCTGGTTAACCTTTTCCTGGACCGCGGCATGAAAATAGAACGTACCTACCAGCTGAACACCGGTGGCAATACCGACTTTCTGAATATGCTCGAAAGAGAACGCTTGGCAAGCAAAAAGATTTCCAAAACGGAAGCTGTACGGTCGCAGATAGATGCCCGCGGTCAGCAGATTGCCGACGAAGACATCCATGTCGGGCCTTCCGACTACGTACCATGGCAAAAAGACAACAAGATTTGTTTTTTACGCATTGAAAGCAAGCATTTTGGCGATGTACCGATGAACTTGGAACTGCGTTTATCTGTCGAAGATTCGCCTAACTCCGCTGGCGTGGCCATCGATTCTATTCGCTGTCTCAAACTGGCGCTGGACAATAAACTTGCTGGCGCGATTATCGAGCCGGCCGCTTATTTCCAAAAACATCCGCCAAAACAAATCGAAGACCGTACCGCCCGCGACATGGTCGAAAAATTTATCATCAAATACGGCCAAGCTGCCGCTCAGACCCGCAAAGTTGAGCATCGCCCGGCGTTAGTATAATCGCCAGATAATTTTTCGATGCTGTAAAATTTTTACTTTGTCATATAATTGACCGTACGATAAAAGTAGGTTAATGAATTTGGCCGAGCAAACTGCCCAAAAGGGCCTCGTTTTTAGCCCCCAACAACAATATGCGTTCGAACGCCTATTTAATAGTGCCGAATCGACATATGTGCCAAACGGGCAGTCTTTCTGGCATCGCAGTTCGGGCTATAGATTCATGATCAGCTGCGATACCCGGGGCTGTGCCCTGCCTGATGATTACCGTGCCGCAGACGCGACTCTGGCAGTAGACCATACTGCATGGACTGGTGACCGCGAAGGCAGTACGATGCTTGCCCTGCGTGCCGGCCGCCAGAATGTCAGCTATACATCTGACAGGCATATAGAGCGCAGCGCCATGAATTACATACTCGAAAAAATTCTTCAGCTTAATCTATCCGCGCTTACCGATGCTGAAGACGTGCTCGAATCGGTCAGACTTTTTGATGGGGCCGAATTTGTAGAAACGCGGGATATTCAAAAAACGTACGACCCGAACAGTCACGATCCCGAGGCGGAAAAAGATGCAATACATCTGTCGCTAACGCGCGGTATCAGCCTCGCCGCAGGACGCAGAAAAGTTGCCAGCCGGCTGGCACTCGGGCGTTCTGTCCAGATCGGGACACGGCATTTTGATTATTGGCAGTCATTGTATTCAAATTTTGTTGATCCAACAGTAATGGAGCCTCAAACCAAATGCTATAGTTTTGACAGTACGTTTTCCGCTCCCTGTCTCGGTTCTGAATATCGAGGGGAGAATCCGAATAATTTAGGCTGGGAATTGCCTGCCCGTCAAATGACACCGTATTCTGCAATTCCCGATAGTCTTCACGCTTTTGAGGACCGGCTACGCGCCCATCCCGCCAATCAGTTGGTCGGCAACCTGACGGTATGTGATGCGGTTCGGCTGATTGCGCATCCGCTCGACGAAAGTCTGCGCCTGCGCCTCGATTATTGAGCGTCAAGCCGAAATGCGCGCTATTTGTGTATGGATAATTTTGTCAGACGCATCAGAGTCGAAAAGCGGCCGGGAGGAACGATAAGGTTGTGGGCAATCATTTTGGCTGTCTTGGGGTGCGCCGCACTGCCCTATAATTTCTAGTGCTGTTGATGAAAAAATCTATCTCTGGACTTATCATTAATGAGTCTGTGCTCCTTGTCGCGCTATAATGCCAGCTTCTATACCGTATCGTATCCGGCCTGGCCGAGTGCTGATTTGAGCTGTGATAATTGGCCGGCCGTCAGCACGCGTCCGATGGTGCCGCGGTCTTTACGAAGTGCGGTAGCTATTCCTTTTAGCAGGGGTTCAAATGAAGCGCCTGCACTTTTGTGTGCCGGATGGTCGCGGGTGACGTCCAGTCCGAACGTATCCGAAAACCCTGCCACTGCTTCTATAGTAGCCCTTAGTTTGGAATGTGCATTTTGCAGCTGCTCCCACTTGCCTGTGGCGATGGCGGTCACGAGCGCTTTTTCCGGTTTTGTTGAAAAACCTGCGCGGTGAAGTTTGCCGTGCAATGCTGCAGCCTCAACTTCTTCGGGCTTCGGATTTTTGTTTTTTGCCCGCGGTTTTTTGCCCGCCAGAACATCGTCGACCATTCGCGCCTCGGCATGCACGGCGTCGAGATGGCGCGTAATCATGAGCTGGGCTGCTTCCAGAGAGTCGGCGAGGTCGCGCGAATGAGGCGTTTGCCCGGCTTGTTCAAACATGGCGGTTAGCGTTGATTCGAAATCAATGGATACGCCAAGCGGCACGGTTTTCAAAAAGTCGGCTATCTCTTGACGGGGTTGTCGCAGCATGAGTTCTTTGGTGAGGACCATGAGCGCTGCATACTCATTCGGATCGATCCGCCCTTCTGCATCCCGCTTGGCCATGGTAAACGGAAACTCGTCCAAGTTGATTTCTACCTCGTCATTGTAGAGCCGACGGTCCACGTTATATTCCGCCGAAGCAAGGGCACGCGCTGCCGCAGTAGCCATAAGGCATGCGTCCTGGATGCGACGGCCGGCCTGGATCTCATTGAATTTGCGGTACAGAGGAGCCATACGCGCGTCTGCCTGGTCGGATTTCTTGCCTACGTTTACGATAAGGTTACATTGTTCTACGACTTGCGTCGGAGAGCGGAATTTAAGATCGGGATTTGCATCGTGCAGCCTGTCTACGGGTTGCGGCAGAAAACCCTCCTCGTTCATTCTGTTTTCTATATCCTGTATATCCAAACCACGCGCTTCAAAATGGGCAAACTTGCCCATTACTAATTCGGTCTGGGAGTGCATGAATATGGAGCCTATAAGTTCGCCATCTAGTTCGGTGCTGCTATGCAGTAAATCACCGATCTGACGGATAAGGTCATCCCGAATCTCGCTGCCGGCCGTCGAGTAGTCGTTAAATAAACCTTCGATACGGTCTGCCAAAGGATGTTGCCTCGTTACCTCTGTTATCATCTGGCTTAATTCTTGCAGGATGATGTCTGGCGAGATGGGGTCGAAGTTGTTTTTGTGGGCATGGTATAAGTTGTTTAGGCGGTGGGTAATTTTGGCCAGCTTTGCTTCATCTACGCGATCTTCGTGTTTAGATATCAGTGCAGCCCGTTTTTCAATTAATGATATGAACTCATTTCCGAGGTTGACGAGATGCGGGCGGGTTTGGTAAAACTGGCCAACGGCTGATGTTTGGAGGTTCAGTTCGCTTATTTTGGGCTTAAGCTCCTCGTAGTCGCTGGCTGCGACTACGTTTCGGGCATGCATCAGGGCGCTTGCTTCGGATGCTCCGATTAGTTGCAGGCAGTCTACTGAAAAATGGAGTGTTGGGTCGAGGGCGGGATCGTACCCGGCATGGGCGACATTTGTCTCATGATAAGGTATTTGGAGTTCAGCTTGATTAGTCATCCATTCTTTTTATCAAGAGTGGGGGCAAATAACAAGCAGATCAGTACGGAACTTCGGATTGTCGTAATGGTAAGGGTTCGCCCAAGACCGTGTGTTCGCCTATAAGATGGGCGTTATAGACGGCTTTGACCCTCGCCAAAAGTTCGCGGCGTGTGCTGTTGTTTGCTTCCAGATTGCTGGCGATCCCCTGGGCTTCTATGCCAAAATGACGACACAGATAAATAGCGCGCGGCAAATGCGAGCCGGCGCTAAAAAGTGTAACCTCTTTGACTTCAAATATCTTGGCGGCGCGCTCGCAGGATTCGTAAGTGCTGCGGCCGGCGTAGTCGGGCACCAGCTTTTCGGCAGGAATACCGCGGTCTTCGGTCAGATATCGTTTCATGGCCGTCGGTTCATCATAGTAAGCGAACCGGTTGTCGCCCGAAAGAATAAGTTTTTGTACCACGCCCGCATTCAGCGCATCGGCAGCGGTGTCGAGCCGGGCCTGAAGTTCTTTGTAGGGCTTGCCATCTTTAGTTATGCCCGCGCCTAATACCAGACCAGCGTGCATGTGTTTGGCGTTCTGTTCTGACACGACATATTTTTTATCCGGAGTGATAATAAAAAAGCTGGCCGCCGCTAAAAAAATAGGTACGGCCGCTAGAAGGAGCGCTGCGGCGATAAGCTGCTTTTTGTATTTGGTCAGAAGCTGCATGGTTTGCACGTGCTTATGATAGCAAAAATATGTGATATCTACTTGCGACTACACTGCGTCGCAGTTTTTAGGTAATGTTTCGGGTATGCCGACGTGGGCCCTGCCGCCGCCATAAACTCCTGCGGCCGCAAGTACGGCGGCTTCTTGCACGATCTTTTGTTCGGTACAATCTATGACTTGTTGCTCGGTTGAGTATTCTTTATATAGTGAGCCTTCCATGAGGCCTGCCCCGCGTTTCTCTTGGTCGCTGTATAATGCATGGTCTTGGTTTTTGATTTGCCATAGGTTGTTATTTAGACCGGCGCTGGAAATCATATCCTGGCCCGTTTGTCTCGTGAGGCTAACCTGATAGGTGCCCCGCGCGAAATCGTCTGCATTGCTTGGGCTTGCGCTCGATCTAACAAAAAAGGTCACCTCGCTTTTGTTGATATTCAGGCGGACAGTAGCGAGCCTACGATCATTGTCTACGGTGCCTTTAGTGTCTTTGGCGCAGGCCAGGATGGCGCTGCCCAGGCGATTCATGAGTTCATCCTTGGTGGCATTAGCCAAAGCCTCTGGAATAGCGGGACAGATAGCAGCGGAATATGGTGAAGATTCGCGGATGGCGCTGCCCTGTTCTATGCTGGAACAGCCACTAACCAAAGCCGCGGTTATGGCTAAACCGCGCGAAAGTCTTTTCATTTAAAACATCATATAATAATTATGATTATAATGCAATCCATTTAAGACTGGTGATATAAGTCAGGCAGCTCGATTGCGATGGGATCAGTCGTATCGATCTCGATGAGTTTACCAGGTAAATCGAGGGCGTCGTAAGGTACTGCAAGGTCTTGTTTGATCTGCTCCAAACTTATTGCTTCTACATGGCCTTCATGGCGCCGCCCATTTTGGAGACGTTCGTTCCATCGGTCAAATAACACTTTGCCATCGGCCTTGCATAAAATCTGTACACAGATTGCCTGGTGCTTTTCGGCTAGTTCACGGAAACGGGTGCTGTCCACGCCGCGTTTGAAATTGCTCTCGACAATGATAGATTGACCGATGTGCAGATGGTTCGCTACGATGTCGTCGATGATGCGGTGACTGGCGCCGCTCACCTTTAGTGACCAGGCCTTGTCTTTGCTGCCTAAATCGTCAAAAATCCGTTCTTTGATGGCGTCTTTTGATAAGAACGGTATCTGATAATTTTCAGAGAGCTGCCGGGCGAGGGTCGATTTTCCTGACCCAGGATGACCGGTAATTATGACCAAGAGTGTGTTCATGAGGCTAGTATATCAAAGTAGCAGGCCAGCTGTGGTAAGCTACATAACAGATCATGAATATTGCAGCCCAAAGATTACAAAGCCTCCGCATAGACGGCCCAAAATGTAACACTCCAGAAGAAGTGGTGCGCTGGATGGGCGCCGTGCAGGCCCAGGATTACGGTCAAGCTGTATGGGCGGTGGCTGTCCGCATGAAAAGGCCCAACTTGGCTGCCGTGGAAAAAGCAATCGCCGACCGCAAGATCGTTCTCACCTGGCCAATGCGCGGCACGATTCACTTTGTGCCGGCCGAAGACGCCAAGTGGATGGTCGAAACATTATCGTACAAAAAAGCCAGTAAGCTGAGCTGGCACCAGAAACTACTGGAAATCGACGAGGCAATGCTGGCAAAGGTCCGAGAAGTTGTGACGGCCGAGCTAAAGGGTGGTAACCGCCGATCCCGGCCGGAGTTAATGGCGTTATTCGAAAGCAACGATCTACCAACCGGGCAGCAGCGCGGCTATTTGTATCTTTCGTATTTGGCTGAAACCGGCGTTATATGCCAGGGACCCCTGGACGGCAAACAGCAGACCTTTGTTTTGTTAGATGAATGGACGGAACCAGTAAAGCTGGAGCGTGACGAGGCCATTGCCGTACTCACCAGGCGTTATTTTACAAGCCACGGCCCGGCGACTATCCAGGATTTCGCCAATTGGACCGGACTTGGGATTACCGAAGCAAAAAAAGGTCTTGAGGCTGTCAAAGATGCATTGTCTGTGGAGCGGCATGACGATAAAGACTATTGGCTGTCAAAAGAGGTAGCTGCGCATTTGCACCCGCCTAAAGGGTTGCACTTACTGCCCGGTTTTGACGAGTTTATTCTGGGCTACAAAGACCGTACGGCCGTGTTGGAACCGGAACATATGCGCTACATTGTACCCGGCAATAATGGTGTGTTCCGGCCAATGATTGTGCTCGACGGCCGCATTGTCGGCACATGGGCGCGTGCCGTCAAAAAGACGAGCGTCGATGTTGGTTTTGCGGTATTTCCCGAATATACAGTCGACGCCAGTAGGCTGGAAATAGCTGCCAAGACATACGCCGACTTCCTTGGCCTGCCCTTGAAAATCGTCTAGTCTATATTTTAATCGGCCTGAATAAGCTGAAAGTAGCCTTAAAATTATGTCGTTTTTTTACAAAACCCAAGCATTCCGAAGTGGTTTAATAAGGGTACGATCAATTAAACAAAGGAGAAATCATTATGGAAATGAAACTCGAATTAGTACCAGTGCCAGTAACCGACGTAGACCGCGCAATCGAATTCTACAAAAAAGTCGGCTTTAACCTTGACCACGACCACAAGGTCAAACCGGGCCTCCGCTTTGTGCAGTTCACCCCTCCCGGCTCGGCTTGTTCAATCACACTGGGCGAAGGCGTGACCCAAATGAAGCCAGGTTCGCAGCAAGGCCTGCAGGTAGTTGTCAAAGATGCCCGGAAGGCTCACGAAGAACTCACCAAGCGCGGCATCGAAGTAAGCGAAGTGCAGGAAATGCCTTGGGGTATCTTCGTGTTCTTTTCTGACCCGGATGGAAACACCTGGGCCGTCCAAGAATTGCCAAAATACTAAACAAAAATCAAAAGAATAAAAGGGCGCCTCTACCCGGGCGCTCTTTTTTGGGCTGTCATGAAATCAGTCGTTTTGCATAATGTTCAACCGCCCTATTAAAATCGTCGACATTTACCGATGCTTCAATTGCTCCGCCCAGTTCCAGCTTGGCGTGCTGTTTATAAGTAAATGTAGTGGCCATCACCTTCTTCACGAACACGTACAAAAGCGCCTTTGGCGCGCATTTCGGGTGTCTCAAGGATGACTCGTCTGAGCGGCGTCATCGGCATAAGTTGTTTTGGCCCGACGGAGCCCAGTTTTTTCCTCAAGACGGAAAATCAATTTCTAGGAACTTCGCCTCGGTTTCTTTATGGGCCATGAGCAGATTATAGCAGCAATCAAGGCTGCGAAATGAGACGGTTCGGATGCGTTTCAGACAGATGGACGGGTTAGTCGGATCCAGAAAGCATAAAGGCCAGGGCCGCAATATGCTGCGCAATGATCGGCCGCTCTTCGGAAGTGAGCAGTCGTGATTCGATCTCTATCTTAGCCGACCGGCCTACAGTACTTTGAGAATCTTCGCCTAGCCTTTCATAATCATCGTATTCTGCCACGCCTGTGGTGCGGATGCGCGTGTATGAAGGCCCAGAGTGCGGAAGGTCCATGATGTAGACACGCACAAACGGGTCGGTAATTTCTGTAGCAGTAGATTGTCTGACGTCCCAGACATTTTCACTGCCTGTTACGATTAATTCAGTAGGGCCAGACTCGGGCGTGCTCATCACTATATATAAACATATTATGTATCTATATGCAAGTATACTCGTAAAATTGATTACATGATTATGTTATATTATAAGGTACATGGAAGTACTGCCGGAAACAGTAGTCGATGCAGATATGATGTGTGCAGCGTCTGTGTTGATTCGGTTTGTGGACCGCGAAATGAATGCAGCCGCTAAAAGTGAAGCGGCGGACGCGACGGATGAACTGCAAGAGCTTGGCGCTGACCTGTACGAAGGCAGTGCGTACCTGGATGATGAAGTGGCCCCAAAGTTTGATGAACAGTCGGTTTTTTGCGGTGTTTGCAAAGGCAGGGCAATTTTATTTGAGAGCGGCAATGTAGCCGCCCCTAGTTGTTCGGTTTCGGGATCTTGTGAAGTGGATTGGGTAAAGAAATATCCTGATAGTTACAGAGATAAACAGGGTAATCTGGCGGTACGCCAATTGCTCTGCGGCGCCCGTGAAATAGACTGCGGCGCCAAACTCAAGCTAGCCGATGCTGACGGCGGAATTGTGCCAACCGTGACCCGCGGTATTTGTTATGTTGAAAACCGGGGATTACATTGGCGACAAGAGCGCGACCGGTCCATACGCGAAGAGCCATGCATGCGCCCCGACACTGGAATCCCCGCATTCGATGGCGAGGAGTATGACGCAACGAATAGCAGTGGTAAACAGCTGCAAATTCTGGCAACTCACCTGCAAAGCCTCTTGGCACGTAAACGCGCCGAGTTACTCACCTAGTGGTCGCCAGGTTACGCTGCTTTAAAGGCATATATGCCGATGCTTGTGGGGGTGGCTACTGTATCGTATGTATTGAACGCCCGCTCTGGATCAAACAGATAGTCTACGCCATCCTTTTCCCAGCTTGCTTCGAGCGCAAAGTCGCTGAAACCGGCCCCTACAAGGCCTGTTCGCATTTCATCTGTGAATTCCTGTACGCGCGTCCGGTTGTATTTTGTGCGGCAATCTTTGTCTTCAAAGTTAAGCCGGGGCACGACTTCGCGCATAAACAGTTGGCCGCCGGGTACCAACACACGGTATGCTTCGCCCAATAAATCGTTGGCAATCCCCTGCTCTGATGATGCGTTCGTAACGGTCTGATTCGCGTCGATTATCATATGCAGCAAGTAATTGGTGCAGACAGTGTTCATACTTTCATTGCGGAAGGGCAACTGCAGTCCGTTGCCGTAGATGAGTGTTCCATTTTCGCGACGCGCTTTGTCTTTGCCGCTGCGAATGTCTGCGACGAAGGTCTGATTGGCGCCGAATACATCACCGGCCATGACATTAAATGTCCGAGAAGTGATCGGTGTCAGGGAACCTATAAGTAATGCCCGTGAGACGGGCGTTTCAGATCTCCGCCCGTGTCGGCGCTGTAAATGATCAAAGAGGGGCCAAGTGTTCAGCATTGTGTTGGGCGCTTGCCTGCGCCTCACAAAGATATTGCGCAGGGCCATGGAGGTAATGCGTCTTTCGGTAAAATCCACATCTCCCTGGTAGAGTGAATGGTCGCTCGAATAATCGACGAAGTGCGATTCAATCTGGGCGCGTGCCCAAATCTGAGCGGCCCGCAGCCTAAGTCGGAGCGGACCGATGCGTTCGCCGGCGAGCGCCTGATACGCGGCCGCGAGCGATCCATACACATCTTTGTCATCCGAAGTATTTAAGACGGCTTCGGCAATAGAGCCGCTAATATTTTGGTTTTTTGGCATGAAATAGTTTTATCTGAACGTAATGGGGATTGCAAGCGTCTTTTGTACGCTACTTCCTTATTTTTACTAGGGCCATAATAATGCAGACCAATCCTATGCCCATAAGCATCGAAATTGCTGCCCCCGCGATATTGACCATAAGCGCATCATTGTCCCTGAATACTGCCAGGATGATTACTCCCAGCCCCGCGCCGACTCCTCCCCAGCTGCCCGAGTCGCTGTTAGACCGCTCCGTCGTTTTCGGTTTAGAAGTTTTGATCATGGAATGAAAAATAAGCATCGTAATGCACAGGCCTATGACGAGACCGGGCCAAAACCTGTCTCTTATACACATCTCCGAGCCCACGAGACGGAGCTACATCTCGTATG
>JARIHD010000091.1 GCA_029288425.1 Candidatus Saccharimonadota bacterium | reverse complement strand
GTTAGGCAGCAAGAACAGTCCAGCGCAAAAAATCAAAGGCTCAAAAGCCAAAAAAGAAGGCAGGCAAACATGAGTAATCCCGCAAAAACATACGAAAAAATTGAGCGCCGGACGGGCAGTGGAGCAATGGAGTTTGGCGCGGCCTGGGGTATCGGCAACGCCCTTTTTGCCGGCTTGCACAAACTACACCAGGTCTTAGTCGACGATCCTGAACGCAAAGCCAGACTGGCACATGACATTCAGGGCAGCCTGGAAGGAAGTGAGTTAGGATTCAGGATCGCAGTTATCGGTGCGTGCGTCGTAACCATGTCTACCCTCCGTGATTACATATTCCCAGATACCAATGAATTCGGCATACCAAACAACATCAATAATTGGTATGAGCCGCAACAATCGTCTTGACCTTTTTACCGTCCGGGTGTACTCTTGACTTGTTGAAGCCTACCGTAATGTAGGCTTTTTGCATTTATAGAGGAGTAGAAGTGGCAGAAGAATCGACCAACCCAAAGCGCCGGCTCATTAAAAAAGCCGAGACTGTCCGCGAAAAAGCCGAAAAGGCCGCGGAAGCCAGCAAACAACCGCGCAGGCTGCACGCAACCCGCAAAAAGGCCGGGGCGCCGTTCCGCGCAATTGGCCGCGGAGTCAAAAAGGCCGGCAGGGTCAAACCCTTGCGCATCCTTGGCTTCATCATCGTGCCGCCATACTTCCGCAACAGCTGGAAAGAACTGCGACAGGTCACCTGGCCGACAATACCAATGTCACTACGCCTCACCGGAGCCGTTCTTATCTTTGCCGTCGTCTTCGGAATCTTCGTGTTCCTGATCGACATGGGTCTAGAAAAAATATTTAAGCAGGTAATATTAAAATAATGAGCAAACGATACGACGCCACCAAACAGTGGTACGCCATCCACACTAACAGCGGCTACGAAGAAAAAGTCGCCGAATCTATCCGCCAGCGCGCGGACAGTCTTGACATGAAGGACAAAATCTTCCAGGTCCTCGTTCCCAAAGAAAAAATGATCGAAATCAAAAACGGCAAACGCCGTGTAGTCGAAAAACGCATTTTCCAGGGCTACGTTTTGGTCCAGATGAAAATGTCCGAAGACGCCTGGTACATCGTGCGCAACACGCCATCGGTAACCGGCTTTGTGGGTTCAGGTTCCGAACCAACACCAATCGGCACCGAGGAAATCGAAAAGATTCAAAAGCGCATGGGGCTCGAACAGCCAAAACACAAAATCGACTACCGCTTGGGTGAAGTCGTTAACATCACCGATGGTCCTTTCAAGGGCTTCGATGGTACGATCAACGAAATCGATTCCCAAAAAGGCAAGCTCAAAGTGCTGGTCAACATGTTTGGCCGCGACACACCGGTCGAACTCGACAGCCTGCAAGTCAAGCGCGTGTAGTGGCGGCAAACATCATAATAACCCCTTCCGGAGGGGTTATTTTATTATGACCGGCGCATCCATAAAATTACGACAACTGCTCTTGAATGGCCCTGGCAAACAGAGCAGCGTAAGCTCGGGCTCTTTCGGCCGAAGACGCGCCGGACGATTCTATGAGTGATGTCTGCCGGAGTGCTATAGCAAGACTAATCATCGCCGATGAACGAGCCTGCGAATTTTTGATGGCATCGGCTAACTCCGGGCTTTTCAGCGCCACGGCAATTCTTGCCAGTGACATCGGGGGCAAAAGCTTTTCTTCAATCAGCGGCCGAATAAAAGTGGGATCCTTTAGATTAATAGCTATTTGAGCGTGATCGGCACCTTGCTGGGCCAATACACCACCGGTCATCAGGTCAAGTTTTATTACGTTAAAAACTTCCCACTTCTTAGCCATGTCGTTTTTAATACCGGCAATCTCGCTTACAGCCTGCAGTTGCAGTACAACATCTTCAATAAATATCAAAAGATGTTCGTTACCGGGAAGCACCGCGAGCTGCCGGAGTGCCTGCTGCCGGTAGTCGCAGTCCTCCAGAGCAAGCAACGCTTCGGCATCATTCGTAATAATGGCTTTTTTAATCGAGGCGTTCAGGTGGGTGAGAGCTTTTAATTTTGTATACTCAGGGCCAGCATCGGGGATTAACTCAACAATGCTAGGATCGGCCATTTCCATAGCGAACAATGACAATTTACTGGTCACCAACCTTTGCTCAACTTCATCTTGGCTGGACGCCAGTTCGGCGGCATAGCGATCTTTGCACCATGCTACGCCCTCGGCATCGCCGCGTTCTGCGGCCACCCCTCTGTAACCATCGATGGCATCCAGGCGATAGCGCAGCTGCGGAATTTGGGCAATGAAACTCGGTCCCCGCGTTATTGCAAAACTGACGAGAGCATCAGGATAGTCGGATCTATTATCGGGCAGGGCGCGAAGCTCATTCCAAGCCTCGGTTTCGAGTGTACACAGTATATCCAAATCCACATCAAACTGCCGCGAACTACGCGCATCAAGTTCGTGCAACAGCTCAGTAAGAGCACGTGCGCGCCGGGCCGGGTCCTCAATCTGCCGCGCAGTATCTACGTTGTAATCACGAAGGGCAATCTTGCGTTTATATGCGTCCTGGCTAACCACATCCGGCGGCACGAGAGCGGCATCTTGCCGCCTGGCGGCGAGCTCAACCAAAAGCGGATTCCGGTACGTTTCGTCCAGCCGCCTGATTAGCGTTTCGTCCAGGGTAATACTGGCGACGTAGCGGAGCAAGCCGAAGGCCGTAAAATCACTCTCGCCTCTATCTACTTCTTCGGGCGGCAGGTCCAAAACTCGCTCAACTGCCTGGCGTGCCGCATTGGCGCAAGTCCTGGCAATACCCGCATAGTCTTCTGCATATTTTTCCGCTTTTCTGGCATGCGGCACAAATGAAGCATATGTTTCGGCACGCTCATAAGGAGATGTAACTTCGGCAGCGCTAAGCATAAAGCCGGCACAGAGCATACTAGGACTTAGCGGCATATTCTCATGCGATCGAAAAGGGATTTCGGACATTATAGCATTTATACAACAATAATTAATTATCGTCAATTTAGTTGCCGTACACTGTAGACAAATAAACTTTACTACGTTATAATTTGCTCGTTACGCACTTCTATCAAGAAGTACAGGGCTGGGAGCGCTTCTACTCTCAAGTCGCAACAAGGAGATTAATACTATGGCTAAAGCCGTAAAAGCTAACCTAAAGATGAAAATTCCTGCTGGCCGCGCATCTGCTGCGCCTCCGGTTGGTAGCACCTTGGGTCAGCATGGCGTGAACATGATGGATTTCATTAATCCATTTAACGACGCCACCAAAGACATGCAGGGTCAGACCGTGACCGTGCACATCACTATTTTTGAAGACCGCACTATGAGCTGGCGCGTCGTAAGTCTGCCGACCGACGACCGTATTCGTGCCGCCCTCGGAATCCAAAAGGGTTCAGGCCGCCCGAACAGCGAGAAAATTGCAAAGAAACTCACGCAGGAGCAACTCCAAAAGATTGCCGAAGATAAAGCAGCCGACATGAACGCGGACGACGTTGAATCCATTAAAAAGATGGTCGCCGGAACCGCGCGCAGCATGGGCGTCGAAGTCGAAAGTTAGTCCCTAACAATTCAGACCAAACGAAGACAAGGAGGCCCATCCCTACGGACCTCCTTTTTTTCAACCGAAAGAATAATAATATGTCACTACCATCACTAAGAGAACGTTATCCAACCCAGTACGGCGAAGACCCCGTCGTTGAGTCATATTCGCGTGTCCGTGATTGCCACGATGAAAGTGCTGAAGTGTGGATTCCATATCTCACTTACCGTTCTCATCCGTATGCAGACGAAGAATCGGAAGAGGAATACGCACAGGCCGAGGCATTGATCAAGGGTGCGTGGCTGGAGCGGGGCGTGGTTGTTACTTTTGCAGACCTAGGACTACCGGCTGGTGAGCAAAACGCCGAAGTCGTACTTCCCATTCTGTCTCGCTTGCCAGATGCGTTGGCTAGCGCAATCCTCGATTCTGTGATAGAATAACCCCATCATAAAACTATTTGTGGGAGGCTAGCACTCTAGCCGCATGCACCACG
>JARIHD010000081.1 GCA_029288425.1 Candidatus Saccharimonadota bacterium | reverse complement strand
TCTACACGCGTAAGATCGTCGGCAGCGTCAGATGTGTATAAGAGACAGACACTCGTAACAGTTGACTGCTTGGAAATGTTGTAATTGATTGACGTATCTGCAGATGCGCTGAGAGAAATACAGCCCCGCGGCAATGACGTGACCCCACGATTGGGAATGGCTGTTGCCGGCAGCGCTCCCACTTCGCTGGCTTCATTCTGCCAGAACGACGGCGTACCACTAAAGGGCGCTGCGGCTGCTTTATCGGTAAAATACATCCACCCGGCATTATTGGTGCGCAGCCGCTCAAAAACACTGCCGAATTGGTCCGGCTTTACCCCGTACACAATGTGCCAAAAACGATTCTGGTTTTCTGGCCGGGCTTCAAAAGAAGCGTGACGCGGCTTCCAGTTTAGATAGGTTTCATAATCGGTGGCGGCATTTACAAAAATATCACCATACGGTTCATATGCTGCCGAAATATTGCCTGCCGGATTAACAACCACGACGTCATTCGGACGAACATTTTTGATATGCGTATATAGGGCAGCTACATAGCAGGCCTCGACCGGCCCGCCTTCCTTGACCAGGTCGATCATAATACCTTTGGTACTGGGGTATAGCCGATACCAACTGTCGATATCGCGGTACACATCTTTGACGGGACGCGACTGGTAGTTGGTTTGTACATAGCCGAGCGTTTTGATATTAGCGGCGTCATTTTTAGCCAAAGCCGTGGTATATGCTGGCAATACCGCAGACCCCGGCCCGTTATTTGGGTTTGCAATGACAAAAGGTACGCTCGCCGATCCGGCGGCGCGTATATCATCCCAAAAAGTACTTTTATCCGGCGGCGCGTATAGCGGCACGGCGATCGACTGGCTGTTCACCGCCAAAGCCTTCGCCGGTATCAGACACCAAACAGCTACGAGCCCGATTGCCACGAAGCCGCCCAAGATTGTCCGAAAGATTTTGCGCATTATTTCTCTTTAGTGGTTATGTTTAAGGTTATTATACCCCGTCCACACCCAAAAGAGCCAGCATTTATTATTTAGGTCCAGTGAACTATTCGCCGGGGCGTGTGCCGTCGATAAATTCCTGACAAAAGCGTTCAAATACGCCGTTGGTCCAGCCGAATCCGGTTTGTGATGGGTACACGCCTTTGAGCGGCGGCTTTTCGGGATTTACGACATTGTATTTTTCAAGGAATAGGCCATGCTCGTCAAACCATTGCAGGTTGGTGCGCAGCCATTTCATAGCGATGCGGCGAGCATCGTCATGATAGCCGTACTGCTGCAGTCCCTTGACCACAATATAGTGCAAGGGGGCCCAGCCGTTAGGATATGCCCATTGGGTTGGCATTGCACCGGGTACGTATTGACCGAGCGGCAGGTTATCGGTAGTGGTAAGACCGCCTTTTTGTTCGAACCGCTTCAGGGCTTTGACCATCGCCTGCGCCTGGCGCCCATCCACCATACCAGCCCACATCGTAAAGTATGGCGCAAGTGAGCTGATGTTGCCGCGCTTTTCTTTAACGTAATTGTAGTCGTAAAACAAGCCGCGGCCAGAATCCCACATCAGATCGATCATGGTTTTTTTGCGTTTTGCAGCAGCTTTTTCCCATTTGGCGATATCGGTCTTGTCGCCAAAAATACGGGCCGCGCGTGCGAAGTCCATTTCGTACTTGTACAGCAGAGCATTCAGATCGACGGGCAGGTAATTAAGCGCATGCCGGTTAAAGCGCGGTGTGTAGTCCCAGCCGCTTTCAGCTTCGGCCAGGTCGTGTGTCATATTTATGTCGTAGTAGCGGCTTAGCCCTTTGTGCACCAGACGCCAGTTGGGCTTGACGGTGCCCATCCAGACTTCACTGTATTCCTGCTGGGCAAGTTCGATCGCCTTTTTAAGCCAGTCACGGCCAGGATTGTATACGTTATATACATCAAAGATAAAGCTGGTTAAGAGCGGCGGCTGTGAACGTCCAGTCAGGTAGGTACGGGAAGCATTCGGAATACCATGAAAGCGCTTTAGCAGATGCAGCAGGTTTTCCAGCATGCCTTCCACTAGTTCTTTGTGCGGCTCGTCGAGCAAACCCTGAACAATAAAATAACTGTCCCAATAATACATTTCGTTGTAGTCAAAATTCGTACCCTCTTCGGAG
The DNA here is from genome assembly GCA_029288425.1 of Candidatus Saccharimonadota bacterium. GTDB lineage: Bacteria > Patescibacteriota > Saccharimonadia > Saccharimonadales > UBA4665 > JARIHD01. The sequence continues at coordinate 8,839 of JARIHD010000081.1, read as the reverse complement.
CTGGGAATCAGGTATGGCTTGGGCAGACCGAGCACGCTGCCGTCATCTTTGGGATGGTAGCGTTCAAGTTTCGGCCAATAAGCACGGATATAATCGCGCGCAATTTTAACTTGTTCGGCGGTCAGGTCCTGACTTTTATGCCGTGAAAAGAGGCGGGCTGGACCTTGGTTGGCAATTTGTTTGGCTTTATCTAACATCTACATGTAGCCTAAAAGAGTATGCGTCGGTCGTCAAGGTGTTAAAATCTTGTTAATTAAAATTTTGGACATTCCGGGATAACGTTACCTGTTGATTGATAAGATGGGATATAGCTAGGCGCGTACCCAGCATCAACTGCAGGCAAAAAGGCATCAATCTTTATACCGTCATAAGGGAACTGTACGTATAACCATCGGTCGCTTTCAAAGCCATTACGGTCAATTACTTCTTCACCAGTTTTTGCACATATTACCTCAACTTCTTGGCCGTCTTCTATGACGAGGAGGCCGCCTTCCATGACATATTTGTTGTACTCGTTTTCATAAGGCGCACTATAAGCACGGATAGCACCATCGGCATGGTCTCGGCAACGCCCATCGACATTGACTGCCCAGCCCCCTCCAACTAAACGCTTGACCTGTTGATGATTATACGGCGTCCAAGAACATGGCTCCTCTGGGATGCCTCGCTCATTCATTCTGGGAGTTACACGAGATTCAGCAACGGCACGACCCGACAGCTGTGGCAGTCCTCTATCGACACCTTCTAAACATATAGAACCCAGCCCGAGTATAGAGAGACCCAGCGCAATACCTGCCATTTCTGGCCCTTTTAACTCACCTATTAATTGGCCAACGCGTCTCATAGCTTGGATTCTCCGGTTTTTAGATTTAGAAAAACTAAACCTTACCACCGTAGGCTTATCAATAACTGTTAAATATCTTACAAAAGTTAACGATATTCCGGATTTTCGTAGTCGAACCGCGCCCCAGCATCCCACTTACTGCGTTGGTTACCGTAGGCAGGCACACCACCGGCGTCTTTGAGCATCTTGGCAAAATGCATCAGATTCCAGGTCATAAACGTCGTATTGCGATTGGTAAAATCATTTTCGGGTCCACCGGAACCTTCATCTAAGTAGCTAGGGCCAGGACCCGCTTCGCCCACCCATCCTGCGTCAGCCTGGGGCGGGATTGCATAGCCGATATGCTGCAGGCTGTACAAAATATTTTGGGAACAGTGCTTGATGCCGTCTTCGTTGCCGGTTATCAGACAGCCGCCAACTTTACCATAGTATGCGTATTGGCCATTTGCATTGAGTTCACCTGAGTTTCCATATAGCCGCTCAATAATGCGCTTGGTAACCGAACTATTATCACCCAGCCAAATAGGCCCCGCGATAATCAAAATATCGGCCTTTTGTACTTTTTTATAAATTTCGGGCCATCCATCGGTTTTCCACCCTTTTTCGCGCATATCCGGATACACGCCAGTGGCGATATCATGGTCGATTGCGCGGATCACTTCTACATGTACACCGTGCTTTTCCATAAGATCTTGACTGGCATCGATGAGACCTTGGGTGTTACTGACCTCAGGGCTCCTTTTGAGCGTACAGTTGAATATAAGGGCGTGAAGGCCCGAAAAATCCCATTTCTTTTGATCGGTCTTAACGGTCATAGTCCCTCCTTACAATTCAAACGCTTCGCTTATTTCCGCTGGTGAATGAAAGGCAATATTTTCTGCCTGCAATACGCTAGCAAATCGACTGTAGCAAGCTTCACGGAAAAAATCGCGGTAAAATCCATCGTGAATAGGGAATACGGCAATGGGCGCAACCGCCTGCGCAAAGGCGAAGGACTCTATTTCGCGCATCCAGGGCGCGGCCACGGGCAATAGTAACAGCGGCGGGTTCGGCCACGTTTCGGCAATAATCGGATCGAGGGAGTCGCCCGGATGTACGACCTGACCATTGACGCGGTAAGCACAATTCACCGGACCGGGAAACAATATGGGGCCGTGCTGGGCACGCAAGGCCTCGACACTAAACACACCGCACTGTTTCTGGCCTTCTTCAAATACCGTCGCCGTAAGCCCTTGGCCCCGCAGCTGCTCAACAATTTGGGCATTGGCTAAAATCGGTGCCTGCGGATTGGCGGCCGCAATAATTCGTAGCGCCTCGGCATCCAAATGATCCGGATGATTATGCGTTATGACAATCGCCTCAAGATCAGTGAATTTGTGGGCGTCGACTCGATCTTCTTGAAACCCAAAAACACCTGGATCAAAAAGTATGCCTCGCCCATCTTGTTCTACTAGAACGCAGGAATGAACATACTTATAAACTTTCATGTACTCTCCTTGGGTTAAAATTCCGAGAGTTCTTTATTGAGCTGAGTGCTGTCGGGGTCACTATCAAGCGAAGCATCGTCAAGTGTCTTCTGGGCGGTATCTAAATCATCCGCAGTGGTAATAGTGGGAGCCGATTTGACGTCGTGTGCCGTGGCCTCCTGGCTGCTTGAGGACTGACTTGTATTAGTCTGCTTATCGGCCTGTTGTTTTTTGTAGACTGTATAACCAACAAATACCAAAGCACCGATCACTACAAAAATTATCAGGGCTTCAACCACCGAAAAACCCGCTTGTTTCTTTAGACGAATCATTGCTGTCCCCCCATGCTCGACTGTGCCGATTTAACCGCTACGATCAGATTATGGATAGAAGTTTTATATGCCTTAAGTGCTGCGTTTTGTTCCTTTAAATTACCTTGAAAGGCTGCCGCAGCGCCCTTGGGGTCATTTCCGTCACACTTAAACTCGACGCTCGTTGTTTTGGTTTTTGCAACCGCAGCCTCTGCCGCCGCTTTTTTAACATTTGCATCGGCCACCAAGGCAGCATAATTAGTCGCAGTCCTACCCTTGGACTCATAAAAGGCTTGGGTACGTTCAAAAATCTTATTAAAGACGTCAAGCTGTTTACTGCCGCGGTCACTCATACGTCCCATAATGTTATTAATGACCCGTTCGCGGTTTTGACACATCTTAAGGCGGTGCTCATCAAGTCGTTGTTTAGCCTCTGTTTTTCGCTCCTCTAGACTTTTCTGGGCATTTTGCTCGGCCATTTTACGGTGTTCGTCTTTCTTTTCATCGATAATAACCCGCTGTTCGGGCTCCTGTGCTGACACCAAGCTGGTTACCGATAATGGGGTCATAAAGCCTAAAACCAATGCTGCTAGGGCAATTGGCAGAAACTTCTTGATTTTCAACATACGATCCGTCCTTATTTAGCAATACTTTAAGCTTATGCCTAGTTCGTCCCATACGTCAACAAGCAAAAACCCGGTTCTTGACCGGGTGTTAATATTCTGGTGGAGCTGGCGGGTACTGCCCCCGCGTCCATCGGTTTATCTTAGTTAGTCTATCCTACAGGCTTAGGTTATTTGCAAAATCTCGGGAACGAAACGGCTAAATAACCAAAACGTCCGAACCCACAGTCCGCGGTCTTTACAAACACTATGGACAGGAGTGCTTGTGCATCCAGATGCATATGTACGCGTCATCACTATCTGAAGTCATGACGAGCGTTTTGCCTAAGTTAAATTAGGCAGCGTAAGCGAGCTCACGGTCCGCAAAAGCGCGGTTGAGAGCTGCTGTAAGTTTAGATTCTGCATCTAAAGGTTTGCCTATAACGCTGACAAGCGGCCTGCTGATCTAACCGATAAAGTCCAACGTCGAGCTTAAAATTCAGCCCCACATAATGAATGACGCCAGAATTTCTTCTGACGCCATTATTATAGCACAACTTGGGTCAAATAACCACTAGTGTGATGCGGAAATTACCGCCTGCACATCACCTGACTCCTGTTTTTCTACCTTCTTGGGAACCCGGTAAAATAGGATCATGATGAGGCCGCCGGCCAAAATCGTGAAACCACCAACGATAATCGGCATCGATACGCCCATGGTTGCCACATAACCGCTGATGACCGCAGGAATGGCCTGAGCCAGAGCCTGAACACTCGCTTCGATACCAAGCACCTCGCCCTGCTCTTCACTGCTGGCACTCAAGCTTACCAAAGCGGAGGCGTTAGCCATAGTCAGTCCGTTGAAGATCGCGATAAGCGGTGCAACCAGCAACAATTCTGAAGTCTTGTCCGGCCACAGCTGCAAGAACAATGCAATACCGTTACCAATCAAGGATACCTTCATAATGTTATGACTTTTCCAGCGTTTAACGGCAAAAGGCACAATAATAGCCTGTGAAAGTGCAATACAGATACCGATATAGGCAAAGAAGTCACCAACATTACTACCCTTAAAGCCCAGCTTTTCGATCAAAAGGATCTGAAAGAAGGTAGTAAAGAAGGTAAAACCGCCCCAAAATAGGAACTCAGCTGAAAAGATAATGCGAAGTTCTGGACGCACGAATGCTTTACGGATATTGTCGAGTGACTTGTTCCAAGCCACTTTGAGTTTTTTGTTGATGTACTGATGCGTTTCAGGCAAAACAAACATTACGAACATGACATTGAGCATGGCCAAGATGGCAGCAAACCAAAAGGGTGTGGCGGCATCAAACCAGCCCGGCGTCGTAAAGATACCAAAGAAGTCGGCGTTCGGGTTGGCCAAACGCGCACCAAGGTATGGCCCGAGCACAAAACCCATGCCGAAGGCAGCACCGATGATACCGAAGTTACGGGCACGATGTTCGGGTGGTGTGACGTCAGCAACGACCGCACGGGCGACACTAATGTTTCCACCAGTAATACCATCGAGGGCGCGACCAATAAAGAGCAGTGGAATGTTTTTAGTCAGAATGCCGATTGCAAAGATAATGTAACCGAGTGCCGTCCCGGCCAGGCTGACCGCCAAAACTTTTTTGCGACCGAACCGGTCAGAAAGCTGACCAAGAATGGGAGTGGCAAAAAACATCATCAGCGGATAAATAGCTGTCAGCCATCCCAAGGTAACGAGCGCTTCATTGCGCGAAAAGCCCGCCGGCATAAAAATGGTGTAGATAAGCATTGGCAGGATTGGCATCAGGATTCCGACGCCCAGCACATCGATAAACACAGTCATCAGTACGATTGGCAGTGCCTTGCCCTCTAACCGGCCTTTTATTTTATCCATAGTTTTCTCCTATTTTTTGTTGAATTGTTGGTGGTTGATCGCAAATGGTTTGCCATCAGCGCAGTAAAATTGGTGCACATGGCGCAGCATCTCTACGAATTGTTCGCGTTGTTTGCCTTTGAACTGTTCAAGTGCCGGTGCGTTATATGCGCGCAATGTTTCTGCGGCAGCGGTCGCGATTTTAATACCCTTGGCTGTAGGCTTCGTGACGTGCTCGCGGCGGTTTTCGGGATTGACCTTGACGGCCAGCATGCCTTTTTCGACCATAAGCTTTGTTTGTCGACTGACGCTGGCTTCGGTTTGCCCCAGACAATCCGCCAGGGTGCGCTGCTGGATATTGTCATGTTGCTGTAAGATCATCAGGATCTTGAACTGCGACATGCCGATACCCAAACGCTCCTGAAGCACTTGGTCGCACTGGCGATACATTATGTTCGCGGTGTGGTACAGCAAGTAGCTGAGGTTATCATTTGGATCCATTGAATTTCCTCATGACTCAATCTTAGCAGGTTAATACTTAACACGTCAAGTATTTTGATCAAGGTACGCGTGGTATAAGTTATGCCATTCTTGGAGGCTCAGATTTTGGGAACGGACCGATGTTTTTATGTCGGCGCGGCCGAGCATTTCGCTCGTCTGCGCCTTACTTAGATGCAGCCCTGCACTTAACGAGTTAAGTATTGTTTTCCGCCGCTGTGAAAAGCCAGCTTTGACCACACGGAAGAAAACTTTGGTATCGACATCCGGAAATAATGGTTTGGCACGGAATTTGAGTTTGAGAATTTGCGAATCTACTTTAGGCGGCGGCGTAAACAGCTCGGCGGGCACCAAAAGGTCAAGCCATGCGTCGCAGTAAAACTGCACACTGACGCTGAGTAAGCTCATATCGCCCGGCTGGGCACACACCCGCTCCGCCACTTCCTTTTGGATGAGGATCGCCGCAGTACTGAAATGATTGGGGCTTTCGCATAAATTGCGTAGCAGATTGCTGGTCAGATAGTACGGGATGTTGGCGACCACCTTGTAACCCTCAGGCAAGCTTGTCAGGTCAAAACTAAGGATATCTTGCCGTACTACCTGCAGATTTTTTGCGGGAACGCGCATAGGCAGCTCTTTGGCGAGTGCGTCATCGAACTCGACCGCCACGATCTGCTTAGCCTGAGCGACCAGTCTTTCGGTCAGCGTTCCTGGGCCGGGCCCTATTTCAAGCACGGTATCGGCAGGCGAAACTTCGGCAGCGACCAGCATCGCCTCCAGGCTAAAGTCGTCTTCCAGCCAATGCTGGCCAAGTGATTTTTTGGTATTAGGCAAATCATGTGACATACATAATCCTTAATGGTTGGCCGGCGGAAATGCGCTTAAGCCCTCTTTTTTGTAGCAACCCGGGTTTTGACTTGCCAGTCCACCTGAAGACAGATTGGTGTTCGTAATAATCATGTAGTCTTGGTCGGCTGGACTTGCCTGACTGGGCACCACGCCCACAAGGTCGGGCCGGACGCGCTGTGCGATCCGGTTCCAGGTGGACTGCATGAACTGATAAGCGCCGTAAAATCCATTGCCCGTATTGGCCTGATAGTTGCCGCCCGACTCACACATGCGCAGCTTGTACAGCCAGGTCTGGAGCGATACAGTCAGCTGGATCGTACCTTTCGCAATAATCTGTTTGACCGGCTCCTGCGAGATTACTTCCTGGATAACTTTGCGGCCTACCTCTTTGCCGTTTTGTAATTCTATTTGATACGTCACCAGTTTTTTGCCCGGTGCGCCGCGCTGGCGGATCACCGCCTGACCATATGAAAGCTTATCGTCGGAAACTGTTTCAATGGGCATACCGACTTCTTGTTCAACGGTCTGGATCTGTTGGCCTTTACGGATCAGGAACACCTGGGTACTGGCGCTAAGTGTGGTGTCGAGTCCCGGCTGCACCGTGTCATCTTTACCGATTTTGATGTTCCGTTCTTTTAGGAGGTCGCCTACCGTTTTAGACAGGGTGCGCATATTGACCTGGGTACCGTACAAGTTGACCGCGACCGGTGTGGAGCGTGTAATAACGACACGTTCACCAATCGAACTTTCGGCCAGAAAGTTTTCAGTAGGCAGAAGTTCGAGCTTATCTTCGGGATAGATGGTCAGGCCGGTCTGTTTGATGATACTGCGCGGTGTAGCGGCAGCGCTGTAGGTGAACGTCTTGCGCTCGCCGTCGACCACTGTTACAGGTACAGCCCGGTAGACATTGACGCGAAAATTGTCGCTGGCGATTTCGGTGGTCAGACTCGGCTCGACGACGTCGCCCTCTTTTAATTTGATATTCAGACGCTTCAATAATTCACCTACATCTTTTGCATCGGTCGGGATAGTAATGTCTTTTTTATCATAACTCACCACAACCAGGTTGGAGCGATGTGCCTGTTGAATACCCTTACCACGGGTCGTCACCAGAATACCCACGAAAACCAACACCAAAAGCACCATAAACGTCGCTAGCGGCACCGTAAACAGTGGTTTTTTGCCAATACGTTTTAAGCTGCGCACCTTTTTGTGGTGGGCAGCAGCATATCTCCGCTTAAACAGCTTGAATTTTTTACGCATAACTATGGCCGGCTTCTAGACATAGACAATCTCAACTTCCGGTCTTTATATTGTACCAAATTACGTGGTTTAGGATAGTTTCTCCAGGGGTGCAAAGCTAATGTTAAGCTTTTTTGCGCCCTTGCCCTTGAAATAAATCGTCGCGTTTTCGCCGTCCATTTCGACAATCGTTCCAATGCCGAATAGCTGATGGCGCACCGCGTCGCCTTCGTTTAGATCTGGTACGTAGCGTGGTTCATCAGACGAATATTGGGGTGGTGCGCCGAGAGTGGCGGATCCTGTCGCGCCATCTTCCCCCATCCCGTAGTCGCCTAACGGCTGCGGGCGGGCGGTGGGCCCCCAAGGCGTACCGCCCGCCATGTTCGTAGTGCGGCCTTGACCAGCATTAGCGCTATATGCCTGCCCACCACTGAACGAATGGCTGTTGTCGCTTGGCATAAATTTGGCGTCGACTTCGCTCAGGAACCTCGACGGCGGATTGTGCTGAACACCGCCGTACAACATGCGTCCCGAGGCGTAAATCATATATAACTCTTCTCGGGCACGCGTCATTCCAACATAACAAAGCCGGCGTTCTTCTTCCATCTCGGACTGGTCATACAGGGCACGGGAGTGCGGAAAAACTGTTTCTTCCATGCCGATCATAAAGACGACGGGGAACTCCAGGCCTTTGGAAGCGTGCAAGCTCATGAGCGTCACGGCGTTTCCTTCGAAATCCGCCTGGTCGACATCACTCACCAGCGACACTTCCTCCAGAAATACGTCCATACCCTGCTCTTCGTAGTTGTGGGCGACGCTGATAAGTTCTTTGACGTTTTCGATCCGCGATTCGGCCTGGGCCGTACCGTCGCTGAGGTACGCAAAATAATCCAGTCGGCGGATAAGTGAATCGATAACGCCCGACGGTGACGCATCTTTCATGATTTCGCGCATCGTAGCCAACATGTCGGCCAGGTCGCCCAGACCTTTGCGGGCTTTGGGCGTGATATCGTCGCAAGTCTCGACTTCAGTCATGGCTTCGAGGAGCGTCATTTTATTGTCGCGCTGCCACCTCAGGAAATTATCCAAAGTTTTTTCACCAATCCCACGACTCGGTATATTCACCGCACGCGAAAAGCTGACTTTATCTTCCGGCTGATAAA
>JARIHD010000060.1 GCA_029288425.1 Candidatus Saccharimonadota bacterium | reverse complement strand
GGGCTCGGAGATGTGTATAAGAGACAGGCTTTTATAAGAGGTAACAACTATGAGTGACATTAGTTTAGAAGATATCGCGAGCCTATGTAAGCGACGTGGTTTCATTTTTCAGGGTAGCGAAATTTACGGTGGTTTATCAGGCACCTGGGACTACGGCCCCTTAGGTGTCCAGCTAAAGCGCAACATCATGCAGTTATGGTGGAAGATGTTCGTCGATGACCGCGAAGATATGTATGGTGTGGATGCGGCAATCTTGATGAACCAGAAGGTTTGGCAGGCAAGTGGACATACCGAGACGTTTACGGATCCTTTGGTGGAATGTTCGAACTGCAAGGGGCGTTTCCGTGCCGATAAAATCGACACGTCTAAATGCCCGACGTGCGGGCAAAAAGGTACGTTTGGTAAGCCGCGTCAGTTTAACATGATGTTCAGAACCTTTGTTGGCCCGGCGCAAGGAGACGAAATTACAATTGGCGAACCGATTGTCGACAACGAACATCCGACCGAAAAAGCCCGGCCCGACTTGTCCGGTCGCAAGGGTTTTACTTACGAAGAAAGCAGTGTCTCATATCTGCGGCCAGAAACGGCGCAGGGTATTTTTACGAATTTCAAAAACGTAGTAGATAGTTTTTATCCTGATTTGCCATTTGGCTTGGCGCAGCAAGGCAAGGCATTTCGCAATGAAATCAGCCCCCGCGATTTTATCTTTCGTTCGCGCGAATTCGAACAAATGGAGATCGAATATTTTGTGGATCCCGAAAAGTGGGAAGAGGCATTTGAGGCATGGCGTAAATCCGTGTGGGAATGGACCCGCGCGCTCGGTCTGCCCGACGAAAAAGTACACGAACTAGAAGTTCCCGAAGACGACCGCGCACACTACAGCAAGCGCACCATCGATTTTGAATTTGATTTCCCGATTGGCCGCGAAGAGCTGCTTGGATTGGCGTACCGCACCGATTTTGACCTGAGTAATATCCAGCGTGCCAGCGGTAAAAGCATGGAATATCGCCTGAAAGACGGTTCTAAATCGTTCGTGCCGCACGTGATCGAACCGAGTTTTGGTTTGGAGCGCGCCGTAATGGCTGTACTGTCCGCCGCTTATACCGAAGACGAATTGAATGGTGAAAAACGCGTGTATTTGAAATTGCCAAAGCATTTGGCGCCCGTAAAAGTCGCCGTTTCGCCGCTGCTCAAAAACAAACCCGAACTGGTAGTCAAAGCCCGCGAAGTATTCGCAGCACTGAAAAAAGAATTTGGTAACGCCATGTGGGATGACAACGGTAATATCGGCAAACGCTACCGCCGCCAAGACGAAATCGGCACACCGTACTGCGTAACGATCGACTTCCAAACACTGGAGGATGACACGGTAACGGTGCGGGACCGCGATACGGCCGAGCAAAAACGCATTGGCATCGCTGAGATCTCATCCGCGCTCGCGTAGTTATGAATAACGCGATTATTTTACATGGTACACTGGGGTCGCCCGAAGGCAACTGGTTTCGGTGGCTAGAAGCCCAGCTAAAAGGGCAGGGCATGCAGGTCTGGCTACCCCAACTGCCAAATGCTCAGCAACCGAGCCTAAAAGAGTGGGCAAATTTTGTCCAGCAAAACGCGCCGTTTGCCATAAATGAACATACTCTGATCGTCGGTCATTCCAGCGGTGCGATCTTGGCCCTAATTCTGGCGCAGCAAAATCAAACGCCCATCGGCGCCGTAGCCGCCGTTTCCGTCTTTTATGACAATTCGCTCAAATGGGAGCCAAATAACAGATTGTTCGACGTGCCGTTTGACTGGCAAAAAATTCAACAAAATGCACAAAAACTCCTTTTCGTTCATTCTGACAACGATCCGTATGTACCGCTTAGTCAGGCCGAATACGTTGCCAAAAACTGCAAAGCAACGCTCGTAACCGTCCCAGGGCAGGGTCATTTCAACCTCGAACAAAGTTCCCGCTACAAAGAGTTCCCAAAATTACAGGAACTCCTGCGAACATATGCTATGATAACTTCTTAGTGAAAGGCGGAGAAACACACTTGCGGACAGGTGAACGGTATATTTCGAAGAGATCAGAAAGGGTGATCAAGAGGACCTTGGCCGCAGCTGTGGCGACGAGTTTGGTTGGCTGCGGCGTTGCAAAGCCCGTAGATGGCGAAGCGCGGCCCATTCCAAGTAACAGTCGCACCGCCGAGCCTACGACGCCCCAAATTGTCACGCCCACGGTGCGTAAACATCAACCGTCTCCATCTCACGCCAACGCGGTTTATTTTCAGCCCCGGCTTGCCAACCTAAAAGATCCAAACAGCCAAATTATTCCGGAAGGCGTATATAAAATGGTCGCCGAACCGGGCCAGAGTAACTCCTGGACTTCCAGTAATGGGCGCTGTAACCCTGAAAACGCTCATAAATTTAAAGATGTCCCCGGGATCACCCGCATTACGGCCTTTAGCTTGGGGCGCATTGGTTTGCCGTATGCGCTGCAGGGGTTGACCTACGGGGAAGAAGCGCCGCTCAACTACGCCTTGATCATCGCGCCCGGCAACAAAGCGGACCTCACCGAGGACAGCTGCGACCCGCATACTTCCGGCGCTGGGGTCGCCGAATGGCTGGGCGCAAACCCCGAACGACGCCTAACGTTCCTGGCCGATGCACGGACCGCCGAAGATGACCATGCCGGGATTCGTGCGCTTTATCTGGACGATCCTGCCATTCTGGCCGTAAAGGAGCAGGTGAGTGTATGCACCTCGAATCTGCCACATGAAGAGGCTTGGAATGCATTCAAGGCGGCACTAGTGGCGCCTCCGATCGATACGCCAGCTGAATGCCCGACAGGGTCAACGTGGCTACCGTGGCGCTAATAAATATGCACAATAATACAAAAGGAGGCTCATGAAAAGAAGATCAGGGTTTTGGGCGGCAACAGGCACGGGCCTGGCAATGACGCTCGCAGCGTGCAGCAGCGGCCCATCGACATACGAGATCCAAGCAGAAGAGCGTGATCATTTGATCGACGTCCGTGGTCATCAGGGCTTTGAAGACGATGTCGTAAACGACTGGATAAGCAACCATCCGAATGAGCGCCTGAGAGAACTGCAGTCCCACGAAGAACGAGGGGTGTTCATCGGCTACATTGCCGTGACCAAAAAAAATACAAAGGGCGGCGACGTAGAATGTGAGCGCCTGGAGATAGGTCAAACCCCCACCGATACTATGGCGATAGACAAATGGCGCGCCGAAAACGCCGAAAAGGGTCCTGCGGAAAGGCGCGAAGAGATCTTATACACGGCGATTAATAATTCCTCTAGTACTGTTGCAGCCGGCTTTCTCGTCTGTTCGGCTCCATTTTCGCGGTAAAACAGAGTAAAATAAAAGCAACTCATGAATGCAAAAGAATCCACCAAAAATGACGAACGCGTCTATGCTTTTATTGATAGCCAAAACCTGAACCTGAGTGTGCAAAAACTTGGATGGAAAATGGACTGGCGCAAGTTCCGGCAGTTTTTGGCTGATAAATACGGGGTGTCCCGCGCCTTTATGTTTATAGGCTATATCCCCGAAAACGAAGCGCTATACGAACAAATGCATGATGCTGGTTATTCGGTAGTGCTCAAGCCTACTTTTGACCTGACCAAACCGCGTCCCGAAACGGGGCAGGCCGAAGGCGCGCAAAAATCGGGCGAAGCCGACGACAAAAAACCTATCAAAGGCAATATTGACGCCGAACTTGTGCTATGGGCCATGAAAGAAATGAGCAATTACGAAAAAGCCGTCATCGTATCGGGCGACGGCGATTTTTATTGCCTGGTCGAATATTTGGAGTCCAAAAAGCGCTTATTGCATTTGCTGGCACCCACCGGTCATTATTCCGGTTTATACAATCGTTACGAAGATTATGTGGTGCGAATCGACCAATTCCGACGCGAACTGGCATATCACGACTACCGCAAAAAGAAAAAATAACGCCTCAACCTGCACTATATAGAGGAGGGCCCAGCCATTTTAGCTTTCTCGGCGATTAGTCTCTCCGCACTCGTCAACAGCCGCCTGAAATAGGCTTTTTGGGGCATAAGTCGCCCTGCGCTGGCGGCGTTCTCATGATTCACGAGTGACCACGCCTGTTCCCAGGTAATAAACGACGCCTCTGATACCTCTGGTGATAAGGTAAGAGTTGCTGGCTTGGCAAGGGTCATTAAATACGTGTGGCAAAATACGCGTACATGCTTGTTGTAGCGCGCCAAATGGCGATTATATTTGGCTATGAAAAGCAGATCCAGGTCTTTGGCAGTGCCCATGATGCCCAGTTCTTCTTGCACTTCACGAAGAGCTGCTCGTTCCGGTGACTCACCGCGGTTAACGCCGCCACCTACCGAAATATCCAGGCAGGAAGGGTTAAAAACAATTAACGGCGAGCGTTTTTGCACCGCCACCAAATTGTTGGTTGTATCCCATATGAGCACATGAATGCCCATATGCCATAGGCCCTGATTCGTGGCCTCTTCCACGGTGGCTTTATGATCTATTGGCTGACCGGTTTCGTCTAAAATTTGGACGAATGACCGATCCCTTAGCTGGCGTATTTTGGTCATTAGCAATAATTATAACAAGCTTAAGAACTACTGGACAGCCGGTACGAACCTGGAGCATACTGAAAACATATAAAATCTTCATGGAGGAAATATGGAAGTTCAGGTAAATATGTGGGCGGTTCTTCTGGCGACGGCTTCTAGTATGGTGGTGGGTTCTGTGTGGTATGCGCGGTCAGTTTTTGGCAATGCGTGGATGAAGCTGGCAAAAATTGACCCCAAAAAAGACAAGGGTAACGTTGTCATACCCATTATTACGACCCTCATCGTGAGTTTTTTGACCGCATATGTATTAGCTCACGTTGCATACCTCTCGAACGCTTATTTTGATCATTCGTTTTTGCAGGACACACTGTCGACCGCTTTTTGGCTTTGGCTTGGTTTGGTGGCCGCCCGGTTCATTACGCATGACGCCTTTGAAGGCCGCCCGGCTAAATTGACCATTCTGAATATTGCCCATGAACTAGTAACTTTGCTGATCATGGGCCTGATCATCGGTTTGATGAAATACTAGCCAAAAGAATTATCGGCAAGGGTAGCATATCTGAGCGACGTTTTTTCCCAGGCACGCTCAGGAATCGCCGTAATACTTGCATTATTTTGCTTTAAATAGCATAATATGCATATTATGCTGCGTGGAACTACAGAAAGATCTGTGAGTGCCGAAGTGCTTGCCATCGGTGAAGCTATTGAGGTTCGTCACCAAGCTGGCATTTTAGCCGAAGCTTTAGATCAAAATAATTTACCCCTGGCTTGTGAAGCAGCGGGGGATATGTTGGGTATTCCGCCACGGAATGAGCTTTTCAATCGTGACAACGGCATGCCGCATGGTACTATAGCTGACCGTTTTATTTACGACAAAAGCCCTTCAAACCCTGACTTTGCCAAAGTTGAGGCCGAGGAGTTTGCATTTGGCCGCCGTCCTCATCCGTCGCCCGAAGCAACCGCCGCTACTTATCTAAGTCATATGAGCAACCTGGCAAGCGACGCTGTAAATGTACGTTTTAATCCTCAAGGAGCGCATTATGCCAGGGAGCTGGCAGTGCGGTTTGCCGACGACAAACGTCTTTTCCAGGCGCGCGAGGGTGTTAAAAAAGTTGGTCTTATGGAATTTGTGGACTCCGATCGCCTGCATCTGCACACCCCTTATAGTGAATTCGATGCAGGTCGGGGATTGGTAGGCGGCTTGGTGGCGAGCGTTTCGTTCGACCATAACAAACGTAAGGAGGTTCGGGCTTACTTTGAAAGCCGTGGTTTTATGGTTGATCCTTCTGAGCCACCCGTAATAACAAAGCTCCGTACAGTATATACCGACGAGCGACTGAAGGGCCGGGAAAGCCTGAAGGAGCACCTGGGCTTTACCGACGAGCAAATGGCAGCCGAGACCGAAAACACGATTGTCTTGCCTCTGGCTCGAACAGTTATTGAGGCTACGATAGTTGCGCCGATTGAGCGGCGCGCAAAGCCCGAAACCAAAATTATGCCCAAACCGCTACAAGCACCGACACAGCGGTTGGCGCTTGGTTCATTGGTGACCGCCGATGCCACGCCGGGGGAGGCCGAAACACGCGCTACCTCGCTGCTTTCTGATGAATCGGTTGAGGTGCAGTTGGCCGTGCTAAAGTTGAATGCAGACACGCCGCCACCATCAGAAATGGAGGTGGTGCAAACGCTCCGTGAAGCACTTACTCTGAATGAGAGGCGTCTACAACTGCTTTTCTCTCCGGCTGAAATGTCGGCGGTAAAGAGTTATCTTGAAGGCGAAACGCAAGGTCGGCACATGTCTATTGCTGGGCTTGGCCGTATCGCCGAACAAGCGCTAAGAATGGCATACGATCATGTGAATGACCCTGATCATGAAGATGCTTCTAAGCGACTAGCATCCCTCGATGCGCTCAAGCATCTGCGCAAAAGCAAGTAGTGTATTACTCTAGGCCGGTGCATAGCACGTTCTAATGGCGTGCTATTTTTACACCATTTTTTTGTGCCAGGGTAGAGTAAAATGGGTCAGATGGATGATGAAAAACTTATTGAGGAAGCCGCTCAGGCTCCCAAGACCGACATTTTGGCTGTCGCCGAAGATGACGAAGAATATATACCAACTGATGTCTTTGCGTGGGCAAACAATCTATACCAATACAAAGACCAACTTAAAATCGAGCTCTTTTTGATCAATAAAAACAATGTAATATACAGTGCAAAGCTGGCGCCCGAACTCGAAAAACAATTACAACCGTTGTTTCTGACCGGTGTTCTAGACTTCATTTTGAATGGCGCAGCCGAGGGTTTGGTTGTGCGCGGTTTTGAAGAAGCCGAGGCCGAAGACCATGTGCTGCAGCGAACCCGCTGGAAAAATGTCGACAAACTGGTTGAAGTCATGCACTGGGTGCGTACCCAAGAACACGAAATCACCCAGTTCGTCGAGGAAGAACACGACCTGAAACGCCTGAAGGCGGTAATGGCTCGAGGTACGCATCCGGCTATGTCCGAACCGTTTTACATCATCAAAGCCTTGCCGCGCGCGCAAATGATGAAAGGTGACGGCGCATGGATGGTCAGCGGAAAAGTCTTTATGCCGTTCGAGGACGCGGTGGCTTTCAAGATTCCGGCAGACAACCAGCTGCTGGTAGTGGGGCAGGATCTCTTTGTGTTCAGTCAGCCAAAACTGAAATCGCTCTTTGGCTATGACGCAAAGAAAAACAGCATCGCCGCCAAAAAAATCGAGGAAATCCTGGCCCGTTTTAAGCTGGCTTTCGCCGAGGGCGAAGATTTGAATTCGATGGTCAAGGACAACAAACCCCTTATTAACAAACTGCAAAAGCTGGAAATCGCCCCAGACATGACCAAAGACAAAATCCTGGATCATGGCGAAGAACTTGACGTAGCGCTGATGACTGACGAAGCCGGCGCGATCATCATAGAAAACCCCAAAGATCTGGCCAAATTTATCAACCTCGTTAACGACGATTACATCGAATCCAACTTGACTGGCATCCGCTACGAAATCCAGAAAAAGCGTGAGCTCAAACCACCCAAACCAGAAGAGTAGGCAGGAGGTCTGCACGGCCATGCCTAAACCGTGTACACTACTACTATGGATGCAAAACCAATAGACTACTCGGTGCTTAGCCGCCCGGTAACTTTAAAAGAAATCTGGAATCATTCGACTTATTCGGTTCCTGCCGGTTTTACACTGACGGCAACCGGCATTGTTGCGGTGATCGGGGGTGCCTTGATACCGCTGCACGGTCCCAAAGGGAGCCTTGCAGTTGCGTATACGCTATTTTGGCTTTTATTTGGTACGACCATTCTAGCTGTTGTGGCGTGGTTGTATATTCGTGGCGTGAAAAGCAGTATTCGGTTGGAGCGTTTCGCAAAAGCCAATAACTGGACATTTATACCGACAATGATGACAAAAGAGCAGGGTACGATTTTCCAAATTGGAGATGAGCGTCATACCGACCGGATTATTTCGGGTCAGTACAAAGGCCGAGAATTTTGGTTTGGCACGCACTACTATACGACCGGCTCTGGCAAGAATCGTCACATGCATGTGACAGGCGTACTCAACCTGGCCCTGACGCGTGCCGTACCGCATGTGGTGATTGATGGCCGCCAAAACCGTCTGCCGCTGGGCAGTGAATTTGACCGGTCGCAGCAGCTAGAATTAGAAGGCGACTTCAATAAATACTTTAAAGTGTATTGCCCCAAGGACTATGAGCGTGACGCGCTTTATTTCCTGACGCCCGAGCTGATGCAGGTTTTGGTGGATATGAACGACAAATACGACGTTGAAATGATAGATCGGGAACTATATTTCTATACCCCCTCAGACATGCGTGCAAACGAAGAACAGTTGCGCAACATATTCTCGATGATTGAAACCGTCGGCGGGGAAGTGTCTGAAAATACACAGCGCTACCAAGACTGGCGCGTTGCCAAAGGGCTTAACCAGATAGCGCCGCCCGGAATGCGGCTAAAAAGAAGTATTTGGCCG
Source organism: Candidatus Saccharimonadota bacterium (assembly GCA_029288425.1). Classification (GTDB taxonomy): domain Bacteria; phylum Patescibacteriota; class Saccharimonadia; order Saccharimonadales; family UBA4665; genus JARIHD01. Next base: position 2,132 of record JARIHD010000060.1, on the reverse strand, counting down.
ACTGTTATCGCGGCCGCAGTTGTGCTGACATATCTGATTTTGGCATTCGTCCGCTAGATTTCATGAGCCGTATATCGGCGAGGTGCAATCCATTTAAAAACGGTGAGTCCCGATGTTTCAAAAGTTACCGGCAGTATATCTCGCAGCGCCTTTTCGTAGGCGTGGGGCAGCTCTGGCGGAAGTTTTTTGCCCTGCCTCGCATGTGCGAGCGTGACATGTGGGCTGAATACGGGGTTCGGGAAGTATGTGATGTCGGCTTCCGGTGGCAGGAGCGCCGTGAGCCGCCGCTGTAGAGTATGAATTGCCTGACTATCTACGCGGATCGCCACGGCGCTGTCTTTAAAGGTCTCTACGCCGGCTAAAGTAAGCCGCAGTGGCCAAAATGGCAGCGCAGTGGTGTGAGCCTGCCGCACCAATTCCTCGGGATCTATGCGTTCAACTGCGGGCGGCGGAAGCATGGTTATGTGAGGCTCGAGTGGTTCCTGCGCATACGCGGGGTCAAAAAGCTCCCTTTGCACCCGTTCAATATCTTTTGCCAGGGCTTCGGGAAGTCGAAAGCCAATGTAGTATCTATGCTGCATATTTATAAGTATATTCGAACAAGCGGGCGACATCTGTAAAATTTCTAAAGATCGCATTGGCCCAAACCTATGAACAGCTGGTACAATGAACCGGCAAAGGTGAAAAGGCGAGAGGGATGACACAGGAACAGGCATTGGCTATTTTGGAGTCCGGAAAGTCGGTGCTATTAACGGGTGCTGCCGGTGCAGGCAAGACATATGTGCTTAATCAATTTATCCGGCGTGCCAAACGCCGGGGCAAACACGTAGCCGTCACCGCTACTACCGGGCTAGCTGCCACGCATCTGAATGGGACGACTATTCATGCGTGGTCGGGTATTGGTGTCATGGATGTTTTTGACAAACGTCACGCAGGCAAGCTTTCCCAGTCCCGCCAAGATCTCATAAACAAAGCCGATGCGCTTATTATCGACGAGATTAGTATGCTGCACGACTACCGGCTGGATATGGTCGACGAAACGTTGCGTTTCGTACGGCGCAGCAACGAGCCTTTTGGAGGTCTACAGGTTATTTTGTGTGGTGATTTTTTTCAGCTGCCGCCCGTCAATCGCAGCGGGAGCAGACAAGGCAGTTTCGTGACCGGATCATTCGCATGGCGACAAAATGTATTCACTGTTTGCTACCTTGAAACGCAATTTCGACAGAGAGACGACGCACTGTATACCGATATTTTGAACGGTATACGCGCCGGAGTTTTGACGCGCAGCCAGCTGAATGCCTTGCAGGACCGGGCTAATGCGATCAGTGATCCGTTCGCTTCGCAAACACGGCTTTTGACCGTAAATGTCGACGTCGATGACGTAAATCACGAACAGCTTGCTGAGCTCGACGGCGACGTACATGAATACCACATGGAAACGCATGGCGGCAAACAATACGTCGAGCAACTTATGCGTTCATGCCTGGCACCCGAAGTATTACGACTCAAAATGGGCGCCCAGGTGATGTGCATCAAAAACGCACAAGACCGCAAATATGTAAACGGCAGTCTGGGCAAGGTGGTGGGCTTTGAACCGCACACCGATCATCCCATTATCGAACTGGTCAATGGCCGCGAAGTAACGATACGTCCGGACACCTGGGAATTGATGGACGGCGACAAAAAACGAGCCAGCTTGGTGCAGCTCCCGCTGCGTTTGGCATGGGCGATTACCGTACATAAAAGCCAGGGAATGACGCTGGACGCCGCGCGCATTGACCTCAGTAATGCATTTGTAGAAGGTATGGGGTATGTTGCGCTATCGCGTGTCCGTGGTCTCAAGCATCTGGTTTTAGATGGTATGAACAATATGGCGCTGCGCGTTAGTCCCTTGGCGAAAGAAATAGACGTCGAACTACGCTCCAAAAGCCAGCAGGCTCTACGTGACAACGCGGCCGTAATAAAAACCTGGGAAGAAAAAGAGGTCGCCGGTCAAAATGACCAGCCTGCGGAAATATCCATGCCCGTAGCTGACCAAGAACTACTTGAAAAACTCAAGGATTGGCGCACCAAAGAAGCCTTAAAAATAGGAAAACCCGCATATATCATTGCCAGCAATGCCACGCTAGAAC
>JARIHD010000037.1 GCA_029288425.1 Candidatus Saccharimonadota bacterium | reverse complement strand
GCTCATCTCATCCTGGAGGGGGAGCACCTTCCAAGGGTCCGGCTGTTCGCCGGTTAAAGAGGTACGTGAGCTGGGTTCAGAACGTCGTGAGACAGTTCGGTTTATATCCGCTGTGGACGCTAGGAAATTTGCGAGGATCTGTCCCTAGTACGAGAGGACCGGGATGGACGCACCGCTGGTGTACCAATTGTCATACCAATGGCATGGTTGGGTAGCTATGTGCGGAATAGATAAACGCTGAAAGCATATTAAGCGTGAAACTGACCTCAAGATTAGATTTCCCTATGAGGACCCTGATAGACGATCAGGTTGATAGGTGCAAAGTGGAAGTGCGGTAACGTATGGAGCTGAAGCATACTAATAGTCCCATCGACTTTTTACGTTCTCTGATTCGCATAGCCTTGGTGCTATGAGGGTCAGAGAAAAGCATTTGACTGGTTATTGGTGTTTATCATCAAACACCCGTTTGTCTAACAAACGCTTTAATTCTCATCTCGTGCGCGAATGGACATCGAATAGAGGAGTGTAATTTTTCTTACAGCAGTAGTTATGCTGTTCGAACTACGCTTACAGTTCGGTGTCCATGGCGCGAGGGAAACACCTGTTCCCATGCCGAACACAGAAGTTAAGCCTCGCAGCGGTTACAATACTTGGGGTCCACCCCTGGGAAAATAGCACGATGCCGAATTATAGAAAAGCCATCCGAATAGGATGGCTTTTCTCTTTATTAAGAGTTCTTTCAAATTTTTCTAAGTTCTTCTAGAACTGTATGCAGTCTGTCGATTGCCAAGTGGCCAATCGCAAAGTCTTGCTCATCAAGAGGTTCGGCTTTATATCCTTCTCTGGAAAAATAGCTGCTTTTGCCTATAGTGACATCATCATCAACGCTTTGGAGCTCAATCGTGGGCATTATGAGATTGCCAATTCGATAGTCGTTGCTACCTAGTGTCATATGGTTGGATAGCAGTAAGGTGAGACCATATTCCCCAATTTCACCGAAGATTTCACTCCTTCTGTGCTCCGTATCTTCGCCCGACTTAACGTAAGGGTCGTTCATTAATCGAGCCGTCATTTCGTCGTTAACCTGAGTATCAATTTCGGCATCGGAGAGGCCAAGCAGCTTCTCGCGCTGCTCCTTTAGTCCATCTAAAGAGGCTAAGAGTACGCCAACACCTATCGTTCTCTCGGTCAGGGTGAGTTCTTGGGCAATAATTTCAGAGGATACAGTAGAAAATTCTAAGCCTCTGCCTTTCAAAATACTAATCACAAGGGCAATTTTAGCATAAGTTATTGACATTAGCAATATTACGTGTTATCATAAGCATAATTTCGTGAGGACGAGAAGAGGGTTTTTGCCGGTGAAAGGGCAAGAACCTTTTTTGGATTCTCGGGTGCGGAAGTTTTATCACTAATGGAGGTTTTCTGGCATGGCTGGAACTAAAGCTGGCGGTCAAGCGGCCGCTGCAACAAATCGAAAGAAATATGGTGCGGACTTTTATGCACGCATTGGTGCCAGTGGTGGCAAAAAAGGCCGCACTGGCGGATTCTTTGCTAATCGCGAGCTTGCTCGTGAAGCTGGCCGTAAGGGCGGTCGCATTTCGCGCCGCACTAAGGTTGCCAAGACTACCAAGGCCGACTTCGATCTTGCTGCTTAGGTAGATTGATCGATCCCATGAAGAGCGCCCGGAATAATACCTGGGCGCTCTTCATACCTTGGCCTTTTTTAGCCTGTAAGGCCTGCAGAATCGCTCAGAGCTAACTTTCCATGTTGCGGCGCAGTTAAGGCAGTCATAGAGCTCTGCGAGCGGCTGCAGGCCATGCATGCCGCACGCTGGACAGCTGCTCCTTTTGTGAAGCCAGTCACGGTAGGTGTCGAGACATTCCTGGATGTAACTCTCGTCAATTGGCTGATTGACATTGTCTGCCAGCATTTTTGCATGCTCCCATGCCTCAACCTCTTTTTTGAGGAGTTCCATGTCACTATCGTAGGTATCATGATCGAGCAAGGCATGGCTCAGTTCATGCAGCAAGCTCCAGACTGCGAACGGCTCCTTCCCCGACACATAGGTTATCTGACGAAGGCGCGGTGACCAGCGTGCGGTTTCTCCTTTTAAAAAGGTAAACTGCGGATACATTTTCTGTAGGCTATTTACGAGAACTTCCATAGGTGTCCCTGGCAAGTTCAAAGCAACCATAAATAACCGCCTCTTCTGGCCGCCCGGCCTGCAAGATGGGTGGTATCGGTGTGAGCGGGGTCTCAAAGCGCTGCAGTTCCGCCTCAAGAAGGTCCTTAAAGCGTTCCAAATGGGTCGATACGCCGCCTCCTAAGACCACGGCGTCGGGCTGAATAAAGGCGATGAGGTCGTATAGCCCCAGGGCTATGTCGCGAGAAATAGCTTTCCAGGCTATGCGACTCGTTATTTCGCCCGCCCGTTTGCCATAGTGTCGAACAATCGCTTTGCCTGAAGCAAAGCTCTCCCAGGTCTGCAGGCGATTGTTGTGCTCCAGTATAATATGTCCACCTTCGGAGTCAGCCATTTCCGGGTCGATTTGCCCATTAGTTATAATTCCTGTACCGATGCCCGTGCTGATGGTTACATACAAGACGCAGTCATATTCAGGAATGAGGCGTGCTTCCGATAGACCGGCAAGATTCGCATCATTCTCTACAACAACCGGACAACCTAAAAGCTTTTGCAGGTCTGTTTTAAGGGGTATATCATGCCAAGGCAGATTGCCAAAATTTAAGGCTACTCCTTTTGAGCGATCGATCGTTCCGGGCGCGGCGGCGCAAGCTGCTAGGAAGTTTTTTGTAGACAAAGACGCAACACTTATTGCCAATTCCTTTAAAAATTCGACATAAACTTTAGGTGTGGGGAAACGACGTATCTCTTTTATGGATCCTTGGTCGGTTAATGTGGCAACAAGCGTCTTTGTGCCCCCTATATCAATCCCCAAATACATATGTTTAGTGTAGCACGCCTGGCACTTGTTTCATCTACTTTGACCTAAGAGGTTGGAACAGGTATAATAGTGATAATCTAACGGTCTGTTCGTGCATGTCACGACGCATTCCGACGGAAATACATTACGAAGGAGGCATGGAAAACATGTCAAAAACAACTATATCAATGGATGAACTGCTTGCCGGCAGCGACATTAAACACCTCGAAGCAGGTGATGTTATCGAAGGTGAAGTCAGTTCCGTAAAGAAACACGAAGTCTGGATTGACCTCGGTGCGAGTGGTGTCGGCGTCGTTATGCGCCGCGAGATCGGCCACGGTCAAACCCTCGAAGCAGGCCAAAAGGTAACGGTTAGCGTTATTGACCCCGAACTCGAAGAAGGTTATGCGCTGCTGAGCATGAAGCGGGCCGCTAAAGACCGCGGCTGGGACGAACTGCGCCGCGTATTTGAGGCACAAGAGATCATTGAAGTTAGCCCGTATGATGCTAATCGTGGTGGTCTTCTGGTTGAGCTAGAGGGTATTCGTGGTTTCCTGCCCGTCTCACAGCTTGCAGCTGGTCACTATCCACGTGTATCGGGCGCTGATAAGGACGAAATTCTGCAAAAGTTGAACGCTTTGGTTAACAAACCGCTTCGCGTTCGTATTTTGGACGTCAGCCGCAAGGATAATAAGCTTATTTTCTCTGAGAAAGAAGCTGTCAAGGACGACATGCAGGCACGCTTTGCCGAGCTCAAAGTCGGCGATACCGTCGAAGGTGTCATTACTGGTGTGATTGACTTTGGTGCGTTTGTAAACGTCCAGGGTATCGAAGGCCTGATTCACATTTCCGAAATCTCTTGGGAGCGGGTGGAAGATCCACGCAATTATGTGAAAGTCGGCGATACCGTCGAAGCTAAAATTATTGCCATCGACAAAGATCGCCTAAGCCTTAGCCTCAAGCAAATGAGCGAAGATCCATGGTTGAAAGAAGTAAAAGCTTTCAATAAGGGTGACATTGTCGAAGGCAAGATTACCCGCATCACGCCGTTTGGCGCATTCGTGCAACTTTCACCGAGCGTTGAAGCCCTAGTGCATGTATCCGAAATGAGCGATGAAGAAACTGTTGATCCCCAGCAAATCTTTAAACTCAACGAAAAGAAACAGTTTAAAGTGATCGACATCGACACCGATGCACGCAAGATCGCTTTGAGCCTGAAAAGCGCAAAATAGTAACAGTTAACTGGCAGAGGAGGTGCTGACCTATGGCTCGTACCATTGAAATCGAAGATATGATTACCGTCGGCACCCTTGCCGAAAAACTGATGCTGCCCGCAACTCGTTTAATAGGTGAGTTGCTGAAAAATGGCGTCATGGTGACGATAAATGAGCGGATCGATTTCGATACCGCTCAAATTATCGTCGAAGAGCTGGGACTGGATGTTGAACTCGCTAAAAAAGCCCAGGCCGAACCAGCCGCCCGTGTGCGTAAGCAAGGGCACAGCGAGAAGGCTGTCCCCCGCCCGCCAGTGGTTGCTGTTATGGGCCATGTTGATCATGGCAAAACAAGTCTGCTAGATGCTATTCGCAGTGCCCACGTAGCCAAAGGCGAAGCCGGCGGTATTACCCAGCATATCTCTGCGTACCAGATTATTCACAACAAACGGCCAATTACCTTTTTGGATACTCCAGGCCATGAGGCATTTGCCGCAATTCGCGAGCATGGGGCGCATCTGACCGATATTGCGATTATTGTGGTCGCAGCTGACGATGGGATTAAGCCACAAACTCTCGAAGCAATCCGTTTTGCCCGCAAGGCAGGCGTAAAAATGGTGGTTGCACTTAATAAAATTGATAAAGAAGGGGCTGATGCTAACCGCGTTAAGCAGCAATTATCTGAACATGAGCTGTTACCCGAAGAGTGGGGCGGCGACACTGTTATCGTTGAAGTCTCAGCAAAGACAAAGCAGGGTATCGATAATCTGCTTGATATGATTCTTCTTGTCACCGATGTTGAGGACTTCCGTGCTGAAGTTGAGGGCCCTGCACGTGGACTTATTATTGAGTCACACCTGGAGCAGGGCAAGGGACCAACGGCCCACGCTCTTATCGAAGAAGGAACTCTAAAAGCTGGTGACTTTATTGTAGCCGGTACAACATACGCAAAGATTAGAACGCTTGTTGCATCCGATGGCAGTACCCTCAAGCAGGCCACGCCTTCTACCCCCGTGGCAATCACAGGATTCAAGGCGTTGCCGGAGTTCGGCGATGAGTTTAACGTTGTGAATAATGAAAAGATCGCACGCCAACAGGCTGAACAAAATACTGCACTCAAACAAGGTACGTCATCTCGTTCGGACATGAGCAGCAGGGAGCTTCTGCGTATTATTAACCGAAGTAATCAGATCCAGGAATTGAATATTATCGTTCGTGCGGACGTACAGGGATCTCTTACCTCTGTTATCGACAGCGTGAAAGCCCTGGATACCGAAGAAGTTGCTGTGCATATCGTCAGTTCTGGTGTCGGTGCTATAACTGAAAATGATATTCATCGTGCGGTGACTAGTAACGCTATTATCTATGGTTTCAACGTTGAGGCGCCAACGAACATCAAGCGTCTTGCCTCCCGTGATAAGGTTATGATTCGTCTCTACAAAGTCATTTATGAGCTGATCGACGACGTTCGTGAGGGACTGGGCAAGCTACTTTCGCCTGAGATCGTCGAGACCGAAACCGGACGCCTGGTCGTTAAGGCTATCTTTAAAACCACTAAGACTGAAGTTATTTGCGGTGGAGAAGTAACGAAGGGTAAACTGGTAGTGCCGGCATTTGCCCGTGTTGTACGCGACAAAGAACAGTTGGCCGAAGTGGAGGTTACGAACCTTAAGCGAGGACCACAGGATGCCAAAGAAGTCCTGGAAGGCGAAATGTGCGGCGTTAGTCTAGCAACGGCTACCCGCCTTGAAATTCAGGAAGGTGATCGCATCGAATTCTTCACACGGCAAACCCATACCCGCACCCTGTAGCTTTTGGTATGTGACGCTTGTTTGGCGCATGTTTAATATGGTATCGTCCAGATAGATAATCGATGCTACAATATTGATAAGGAGTAAGTAAGACAAATGATTAAACTAGATGATAACTTACTGCAGGAACTCGGACTGGGGGTATTGCCTCCAGAAGAGAAGAAGCGAATGCTCGCGCATATCTACGAAACGCTTGAAATGCGCGTCGGCATGGAGCTGGCAAAACAAATGAGCGATGCGCAGCTGAATGAGTTTGAAGAGTTCATTAATCGAAATGATGAAGCTGGTGCTCTTCGGTGGCTTGAGACGAACTTTCCCAACTATAAAGACGTTGTTGCAGCCGAGTTTGAAAAGCTCAAGAGTGAAGTACGGCAAGTCGCTCCGCAAATTGTAGCTTCTAGTCAACAGGCCATGCAAGCCGGTGCCGCCCCGCAACAATATGCCGCTACTCCTGGCTACCAGCAGCCGATGCAGCCCGCAGGTCCTGGCCAGCAATATGCTCCGCAGCCGCAGCCGTACCAAAATCAGCCATATCAGCAGCCTGCTGGCTATCCCGTTCCTCAGCAACCCCAGGGGATGCCTCAACAGCCTTACCCCCCACAGCAACAGCCGTCCTATTCACAACAACCCCAGGATGCCGGTGCGTGGGGCCAGCCGCCCGCAGGCATTGGTCAGCAAGGTCAAGGTTTGCCCCCTCAGCAACAATCCTATCAGCAGCCGCAACAGCCCAGTCAACAGCAGCAGACTCAGGGCGATTACGATCTAGCAGCTTAATTGGCTAAAAATAGGGATTTATAGCCGGCGAGGAATGCTTCGCCGGTCATTTCTTTTTTTCCGGCAGGCTTAACTGTTGTAAGTACCAATGCGCCCTTGCTGCAGTATACGGCAGGTTGTTTATTATATATTGTTGTTCTTCCGGCTACACCCGACTGATTGATTACCTCAGCAGATGTTATTACAATCTCGAGTTTGCCAAAGGTAGTCCGGCTTTTAGGCCAATCTAGGTACGCACGTATTTCCCGCTCTATCACTTCGGCAGGCTTATGCCAGTCAATGTTGCCATCATCTTTTGTTAGTTTTCTTGAATAGGTTGGTTCTGATTTATCAGACATGGTAATGGCCAACTGATCTGCTGGCAGGGCAATACCTTGGCGGTAGAGGGGAAGAATTTCCTTTAGGGCACGATCGCTTAGATCTATCAGGTCACCGGTGAGTGAGGGCGTCGTAGTTTTTGGGGAGATGTCGTAGTCAGCCTGAGCGAGCAGCGGGCCTTCGTCCATGCCGGCAGTGAGGAGCATAAGGCTGATGCCGGTCTTCTTTTGACCGCTTAAAATTGAAAAAGTGATAGGATCCGCGCCTCGCCATTCGGGTAATAGGGAGAAGTGACTGTTAATAATACCCAAAGGGAAATAGTTTATAACTTTCTGCGAAACTATAATGCCGAAGTCAATGAGGACGGCCAAGTTGCTTTTAAACGGATCAGTTTCAATTAGTCGATTAAGTGCCATTTTGTCTGGGGCGGTGTGAACCGGTAGTTGAAGCTTTTCGGCGACATCAATTACAGGGACGTTGCCCCGGTGGTGCGGTGGACGCGGTTTAGTGACTACGGCCTCAATCGCACAGTGTCTTGATAGGAGTTCCAGGCTTCTGGCTGCTACAGGACCACTACCAAAGAATACTATTGTTTTTGACGTGTTTGTCATAATCGATTTCCTCAAGCTTACCGTCATCTTTTAGTTTGAAGAACGCCGTAGAGTCGTCTTTTATGTGGTCGATGAAGACTATACCGTTCGTATGGTCGATTTCGTGCTGCATAACGCGCGCTAGAAAACCCTCTGCGGTGATCCGAAACGTCTTGCCGTTCTTATCCTGTGCGCGTACTCGAACCTTCGTATAGCGGGGAACACGGCCGTAGATATCGGAAACACTTAAACAGCCTTCATAATCGTATTCAATTTTACCTTCATACTTTGTAATTTCCGGGTTAATAAGTACCGTGAATGTCTTGTCGTCTTTGTTGTCAAAATTATTACGTACTACGACAATTCTCAGATGAATATCTACCTGTACTGCAGCCAATGCGACCCCGACCTCGTGCTCACGGCTAGCCTCCCAGTCCAGGGTGGCCAGCTCCATATCCTGAATAATTTTTTTGATTTCATCAGTAATAATACCCACTTTTTTAGAGCGCTCACGCAAATGAGTATTAGGCAGTGTAATAATATTGTCTTTATTCATTGGTATGAAGTATAGCTTATTTTACCTCTTTATAACAGTAGTTCTACAGCAGATTCGTTGGGTCAATGTCATACGACCAGCCACTCGGCAAGAGTGTAATAACTTTTTTAAGTTCATCACGATCTTTTGACTTTACTACGAGTTGCCACTGAAATTTATTTTGGACCTTTTCGTGGAATGCCGGAGCGGGTCCTTCGATAAGTATTCTTATGTCGGAGGCTTTAAGGGTGCTGGCAAAATCTCTGGCAGCCTTTTCAGTGCTGGCTGCAGTGGCTCGTCTGCAAGTCAGTTTTAAAAGGAAACAGAAGGGCGGAAAAAGGAAAGCCTTTCGTTCGTTAATCTCCTTAGTATAGAAGGTCTGCCAGTCCTTTTTTATTATCGCCTCAAGGAGGGAACTATCGGGTGCGTATGTCTGGATGATGGCCTCGCCTGCCCGGTGGCCTCTTCCAACGCGTCCAATTACCTGGCTGAGCAGCTGATAGGTGCGTTCTTGAGCACTAAAGTCCGGAAAATACAGACTCGTATCTGCGATAATAACACCGACGAGACTTAGATTTGGTAAATCGAGGCCCTTAGCTAGAGTTTGAGTTCCAATCAGAATGTCTACCTCGCCCTGCTTGATCGCATCATAATGTTGCTCAATTCGTTCATGCTTTTTGTTGTCAGTATCAAAACGCATTACCCGTGCTTCGGGAAAGAGTTTTGTAACTTCATCAACGATTGCCTTTGTCCCTATACTCTTGAAAATTATAGAACTGTTGTTGCAATTACTGCAATTTGTCGGACTTGAACCTTTATAATCGCAGCTGTGACAACGCATGCTATGAGAATCTCCATGGTAGATAAGTGGCAGGTCGCAGTGGGGACATGCAGCTTGCCAGCCGCACTGTTCACAAAAAATAATTCGGGCCGTACCGCGCCGATTTAAAAAGAGAAGTACCTGCTGTTTTTGAGCTAATCGTTTTGAAATCGCATCAATGAGGAGGTCCGATAGGTGCGATTTTTTGGTAAATTTTGTACGATCACGAAGATCGACCACCTGTACCATGGTTTCCGCGCTTGATTGTTTTGCGGCAGTTTGCGTCATTGTAAGAATCGGCTTTTTTTTGATTTCTGCCAAGAAGTAGTCACTAACCAAAGGAGTAGCGGAGCCTAAGATAAGTGGTGCTCCATGACTGCTTGCCAAAGCGCTCGCCACCCTTGAGGTGTGATAGTAGGGCGCTTGATCTTGCTTGTAGGCTGTTTCATGGGATTCATCAATAACAATTAGGCCGATTTTTCTAAGCGGGCTAAAGAGGGCGGATCGCGGCCCTAATATAACCAGTGGTTCCGATTGCTTGAGTATGCCGACCCAGAGCCGTTGTTTTGTGACCTCCGTAAGTTGCGAATGAACAAGGACTACCCTATTGCCGAATGCTCCGCGAAAGTCGTTGGCCAGCTGCGAAGTAAGGCCGATTTCCGGTGTAAGAATTATGACTGATTTCCCATTTACAAGGCTTTTGTGGGCAAGCTCTATGTACACTCGGGTTTTACCCGTACCAGTTTGTCCATGCAATATGTGGGTTCCGTTGTCTTTAATGCCAGTTAGCACTTTTTGCTGATCTGGAGTGAGTGGCGGCAGATTTCCGGGGCCATTTATTGCATCGAGCGATTCGATATTCACGGGCTTTTTGGGCAGGTCCTTGGGCAAAAAGTGCTGCGTGATCGCTCCTAGAGTGCCGGGGTAGTAACCTTGCATCCAGCGAAGCAATATAAGCATCTGTCCGGGGAGGGGCGGAAGATCCGGTTGAGATGTTATGGGCTTTGCAGTAAAGCTGGGCTTGAAAACATTTGCAGTGACAATGCCCAGTACTTCTTTGTTCCTTAGGGGGACTGCGACAAGAGTGCCCACTGGCAGTTTTTTCTCACATGAATACGTCAAGGCGGTATTGCCGTGAAATGCCGTGCTTGCAACCAGAACCTCCACGTAATTCATGGCCGTATTATAAGATCTCTGGCGAAAAAAATTAAATCCGGCTTGAAAACCTCGCTCAGAACGGCTATACTTTGTTCACGTTGTTTGAATAACAATAAAAGCTTATGTTAGATGTTTTTATTACCTCACGAGTCCGAAGAAAGATCATTGTGATCTATGCGAAGTACCCAGACTTCAAGACGCATGTTCGCGGTCTTGCCAAGCTTATCAAAGAAGATGCAGGCAATATCCAGCGAGAACTAAAGCGCCTCGAAAAGGTTGGTTTTCTTATTTCGGAAAAGCAGGGCAATACAAAGATCTATCACACCAACAAACAGTTCCCGATTTTTAAGGAGCTGCAAAGCATTGTTTTGAAGAGCCAGCGCGTTGCCGCAACCAAAAAACAAGTGATGTAACACTTGACGCTTGCAAAACTCCCTCTGTTACAGTAGAATGGATTTGAAATGATACAAGTTACACGTAAAGACTCAAAAGAATCACTAGAGAACTTGCTCCGCCGCTTTAACCGCAAGGTGCAGCAGGCGGGAACGATCGCTGTCGTTAAGGGCGCTCAATACTTTGAGAAGCCTATTAGCAAACGCGAACGCCGCCAGAAGGCCATCGTTCGCCAACAGCGTAAAAGCCTCAAGTTAAAGAAGATTAAGCTCGGCCAGCGTTAGGAATTCTCGTATGCTTAAACAGCAAATCGAGCAGGATCTAAAGCAAGCCTTACTTTCCGGCGATAAAGACCGCGCAACTACTCTGCGCGGTCTTAAAAGTGTTATTCTGTATGCCGAAGTAGCGCAAGGCATCCGTGACACGGGTTTGCCGGATGACGAAGTGATCGCACTGCTATCCAAGGAAGTAAAAAAACGCCAGGAAAGTGCCGATCTCTTTGCTAAGGGCGGGGCAGAAGACCGCGCCGCCAAAGAACTTGCGGAGAAGGTTATTATTGAAGCCTATTTGCCTAAACAACTGAGCGACGACGAACTCGCTCAAATTATTGACGCCGCCATTGCCGAGACCGGTGCTGATGGCCCCCAGGCAATGGGTAAGGTAATCGGACTGGTAAAACAAAAGGCTGCCGCACGGGCCGATGGGTCTCGCATTGCCGCCACCGTTAAAGATAAGCTGGCTAATCTATGATTATTCTGACCGGTGTCGCCGGTTCGGGTAAAAGTATGCAGGGCAAGATGTTTGCCGATGAACATGGCTATGCCTGGATATCGACAGGCGAAATCTTGCGCGTGCTCGTAACGGGAAAGCGCCGCCATGAAATGTTAGCTGGCAAGCTATTGGATGATAGCGAAATGATCACTATTTTGGACACTGTTCTCAATTTGATTGATGCTGACCAAGAATTTGTACTTGATGGTTTTCCCCGAACGATTCCTCAGGGTGAATGGCTCTTGGATCAGATTCACAAAAAGCGGTTTAGGCTGACGGCTGTCGTTAATCTGGATGCTGATGAAAGCGAAGTGAAGCGTCGTTTGATAGCCCGCGGCCGCCGCGATGATACTGAAGAGGCGATTGCCGAACGATTCAAAGAGTACCGCGAAGTGACGTTGCCCATCTTGGAGTACTTCAAAAAGGAAGGTGTGAGCGTGTATTCTATAGATGCTTCCCAGAGTCCTCGCGAAGTGCATGACGATATTTTAAAGCATCTCGGTTAAACTATGACCCCTAAGACGGAATCAGAAATTGCTGCCATGCGCGAAAGCGGCCGTATGCTGGCCACCGTGCTGACCATTTTGCGAAAAAAAACAACAGAAGGACTTTCACCCCAAGACATGTCGGCTATAGCAAAACAAGAGCTCAAGAAGTTGGGTGGTGAGCCGGCGTTTTTGGGTTTTCATGGCTACCCTGACATTATCTGTATATCGGTAAATAACCAAGTACAGCATTCTATCCCTAATTCCATCCCCTTTAAAGAGGGCGACGTTGTCAATTATGATTTTGGCGTGAAATACAAGGGTATGGTTACGGACGCCGGTATAACTGTCTGCGTTGGCGATAAATTTACGCCTGACACTAAGCGCCTGATCACGGGTACCGAACGCGCCCTGCAGGACGCTTTGACCGTTGTAAGGGCAGGTGTACGCATTGGTGATGTGTCGGCGACTATCGAACGGACGCTCCGCAAATATAAACTGGGCATTGTCCGTGAACTCGTTGGTCATGGGGTGGGCCACGAACTCCATGAAGATCCGGAGATTCCCAACTATGGCCATGCCGGCCGCGGCCCGGTTTTGAAAGCTGGCATGACTATTGCCATTGAGCCGATCACAACCCTTGGCGGATATGACATCTATCAAGCACGTGACGGTTGGACGCTCCTTACGCAAGACGGCAGTTGGTCGGCGCAGTTCGAGCACACGATTCTGGTGACTCCAACAGGGTGCGAAGTACTCACCCAGTTATAAAAACTTGCCGAATACTAAGGGTAAGCGCTATACTTTCACCATATGCAAGGTCAAGCTTCAATACCGTTTGTCGGCCTCGATGTAGGCACTAGTGCTGTAAGATGTGTAATTGGTACCGTTGACGCGGAAAATCAAGGTAAATTGTCGATTGTTGGCCATGGAAGCGCCCGCAATTTAGGTATGCGCCGAGGCATAGTTGCGCATATCGACGATGTCGCGGATGCAATCGTACACGCACTTACGGAGGCAGAGAGAGTCTCTGGCATACGTATCAGTGGTGTTACGGTGAATGTTAATGGTTCGCACATTAACGGCATAAACTCTAAAGGAGTCATTGCTATCAGTGCCGCCAACCGAGAGATTGGCCCTGACGATCGTATGCGCGCCGAAGAAGCTGCCACTATCATGCAATTGCCCACAAACCGAGAAATTATTCAGGTCTTTGCCAAAAATTATCGCCTTGACGGCCAAGAGAATATAAAAGATCCGGTAGGAATGCACGGCGTCCGTTTAGAGGTGGACACGCATATTGTCACCGCTTCGACGCCGAATTTACGCAATTTGGACATGGCTCTCGAAAAGGCACAGGTTCAGATCCATAATCACACGCTTTCAAGCCTCGCGGCCGCAGAGGCGGTTATGGGACGACAACAAAAAGAGGCCGGTACGCTTCTGCTTGATATAGGCGCGGGTACGACCAATCTGGTTATTCTGGAGGACGGGGAAGTGCAGCACGTTGCCGTGATTCCCATCGGCAGCATGCACATTACGAATGATTTGGCGATCGGCCTAAAGACTGACCTTGACGTTGCCGAGGCTGTTAAGTTAAAGTTCGCAACTCTTGCGGAGGCACCCAAGCGTGACATTCGCCTTAAAGTACAGAACCAGGATCACATCTTTAAGGCTGAAGAGGTAGCCATGATCACCGAAGCTCGGGTTGAAGAGCTCTTCGAGTTTGTTCAAAAAGAGCTTATTCGGGTTCACCGCGCCCACAAACTTCCTGGTGGAGTGGTGATCGTCGGCGGCGGCGCAAAATTGCCCGGCTTGGCCTCATTCGCAAAAGATAAATTGCAGCTCGCTGCCCGCATCGGAAGCCTACAATCCGTTTCCGGACTAATCGATACGGTTGCCGACCCTTCATATGCTGCCGCTGTAGGCCTTATGATGCTCGACATGATGCTTGCTCCCGAAGTACCCCAATCTAGTGGTATGGGACAAACAAGTGCCCGAGCACTAAAAATGGTTGATAATCTACTAGGCCGCTTTAAACGTTAAGACGCCGCATACCTAAAGTGTGCACCCGCCAGGCACATTCCAGTAAACCGCATAAGTTTTGTTGCACGTCGATGGAGCCTGCGATATACTCACCATATACTACGTGAAGAATAAGAGAGGGTTATAAGCTTTATGCCTCAAGTCGCACCAGCTATAGAAACATTTGCACGCATCAAGGTTATCGGCGTGGGTGGAGCAGGTGGAGCCGCAATAAACCGCATGGTTAGTGCTGGTGTTGACGGCGTAGAATTTATTGCCGTCAACACGGACGCGCAAGCTCTTCACCATTCTCTTGCTAAAGTAAAGATCCATATTGGCAAGGACGCCACTCGTGGTCTCGGCGCCGGCGCCGATCCTTCCGTTGGTGAAAAAGCCGCCCTTGAATCTATTGATGAGATCAAAAAGGCCCTGGAAGGCGCGGACATGGTTTTTGTCACCCTGGGTGCCGGCGGTGGTACGGGCAGTGGTGCCGGTGCTATTGTGGCTCAGGCCGCAAAAGAAATGGGAATTCTGGTTGTTGGCTTTGCCACCAAGCCTTTTGCATTCGAGGGCGAAAAGCGTCGCCGTAATGCTGAACACGCTATTTCAAATCTACGAAAATCCGTCGACACACTGATTATTATCCCCAATGACCGTTTGCTGCAGACGATTGATCGACAGACACCGCTTGTTGAGGCCTTTAAGGTGGCCGATGATGTGCTACGCCAAGGCGTGCAAGGCATTTCGGATCTAATTACCGTACATGGCCTTATTAACCTGGACTTTGCTGACGTAAAGGCGGTCATGCAAAATGCCGGTTCGGCTCTTATGGGTATTGGCCGCGCCAATGGCGAAAACCGTGCGGTTATGGCTGCTCAGCAGGCCATCGACTCGCCACTGCTCGAAGTTTCGATCGATGGCGCCAGGGGTATCCTGTTTAATGTCATTGGTGGCGAAGACCTGTCCATGCATGAGATCAATACTGCCGCCGAGACCATCACCAACGCCGCTGATCCGGACGCCAACATTATCTTTGGTGCAACCATTAATCCTGAACTTGAGGGCGAACTAATTATTACGGTGGTCGCGACAGGCTTTGATGCCGCTTACTTCGCGGCGCGTGGCACAGGTCAGGCCATGGATAGTACCGTGGTTGCTGATGTTCCGGATGACACAAGCATCGTAACCGATACTGCCTCTAGTTCTTCAGTGACGGCCGATGCAACAACCGACACGGATATGTCACACATCGACACCACCCTTGAAGACAATATCGCAACCGACTTTAAATCAGACGCCACTATGCCCAATATTTGGACTCTAGATGACGCCGCCCAAGACGACGAAGATGACAAGCCCAAACATGACGTTGTTCTTTCCCCCGATGTTGATGAGGAGCTGGAAAAGCCCTCCTTTCTGCGTCGGCTGGCAAAACGTTACCGCGACACTGGCGAATCTGACAAAACAGATAAAAACGACTAGTTTTGTAATAAATAATACAACCCAATTTGGGCACAAAATGATTGAAAAACGCTATGTATAGAGCTATGATTAAAAGCACAAGCACTATATATGGTGATGGTACGTTATCAATCAATAAGGGGAGATGTGCGATATGAGGTGTAGCCAGTGTCATTTTACCGACACCAAGGTGATCGAATCGCGTGAGGCCGCAGATGGCCAAGCAATCCGCCGCCGCCGCGCCTGTACGAATTGCGAGTATCGCTTTACCACATACGAGCGCGTAGAGCGTCCACAGCTAATCGTTACCAAAAATGATGGTACACGCGAACTGTTTAGTCGCGAAAAGCTGCTTGCAGGCTTGTATCGGGCTTGCGAAAAGACGCCAGTAACCAACATGCAGTTGGAACGGCTGGTTTCGGAAGTTGAGCAGGAGCTATATGCCTGCGGCGATCCGGAGGTGCTGTCATCCAAGCTAGGTGAAAAAATAATGGATCGATTAGCGCTGTTAAATGAAGTCGCCTATGTGCGATTTGCAAGTGTCTACCGCCGCTTTAAGGATATTGCCGGGTTCGAAGAAGAATTGTCGCATATAAAGCAGCGTGCATTTGAAACGCAAATTTAGCAAGCATGTCAGCTCCTCTGAGGTCTTATTGGTCTTGTGCGGACCGGTCTGTATGGCGTATAACTAGACATACAGAGTATGAGGCCTGAGGGGAGCTGACAGTGTCCGAAAGGGAGACTTTCATGGGCAGCTTGCAACTCTAAACAAATACAACAAAAAACAATATAAATGCCTTTTAGGGGGAGACTAAGGGGCGATAAAAGTGAGGGTATTATGGGACACACAACCGGTCTTCAGGCGGGTAGATTTTTCACCCCGCCAAAAAGCAAAGCTTATGACTTGCTAACATGGGTTAAACAAGATTCTCTAATTAAGAATCCTGCTTCAGGCAAGCCCGTTTTTGAACAAAAAGATGTAGAATTTCCAGAAGGCTGGTCTTTGAACGCGATTAATATTGTGGCTCAAAAGTACTTTTGTGGCACACCAGGAACGCCTGAGCGTGAAGCATCGCTCCGACATCTGATCGACCGGGTGGCCGACACGGTGACGCGTCAGGGTCTGCAAGAGGGTTACTTCGAGTCCGAACAAGAAGCCGAAGACTACCGCGAAGAATTAAAGTACGTCCTGGCTACCCAGCGCGCCGCCTTCAACTCGCCCGTTTGGTTTAACATTGGTGCGCCGGAGCGTGCTCAGCAAGCGAGTGCCTGCTTCATCCTTAAGGTTGAAGACACTATGGAATCGGTTCTTAACTGGTACAAAGAGGAAGGGATTATCTTTAAGGGCGGTTCGGGTGCCGGCCTTAATATTAGTAGCATTCGTTCCTCGTTTGAACCGCTTGGCAAGAGTGCGGGTAAAGCTTCGGGGCCTATTAGCTTTATGCGCGGTGCTGACTCTGTTGCTGGTGCAATAAAAAGTGGCGGCAAGACGCGGCGTGCCGCCAAGATGGTGATCCTGAATATTGACCACCCGGACGTAATTGAATTTATCGACATTAAGAAACGCGAAGAAGATAAAATTCGTGCGCTTCGCGACGCCGGTTTTGATATGAGTCTCGATGGCCGCGATATCGTGTCGGTTCAGTACCAAAACGCCAATAACTCTGTTCGCGTTACTGACGACTTTATGCGCGCCGTTGAAAACGATGAAGATTGGGATCTGAAAGCGGTTAAGACCGGCAAGACCGTAAAAACGGTGAGGGCCCGCGAACTATTCCGCCAGATTTCAGAAGCCGCATGGGCCTGTGCTGACCCGGGTATGCAGTTCGACACCACCATTAACCGCTGGCACACCACTCCCAAAGCCGGTCGTATTAATGGCAGCAACCCTTGCAGTGAATACATGCACCTCGACAACTCGGCATGTAATCTCGCTTCAATCAACCTGCTTAAATATCTGCGCAATGACAACACGTTTGATATCGAAGCCTTCAAGCATACTGTTGAACTTATCTTTACGGCTCAGGAAATTTTGGTCGGCTATTCTTCCTACCCAACTGAAGGCATTACCAAGAATGCCAAAGCTTACCGTGAGCTCGGCATTGGTTACGCCAACTTGGGCGCAATGCTCATGGCTCAAGGCTTGCCGTATGATTCGGACGAAGGACGTGCTCAGGCCGCCGCTATTACGGCACTCTTGACTGGTCATTCGTACGCTACCAGTGCCAAAATGGCTAAACGCGTCGGTCCATTTGCCGGCTTCCGTAAAGACCGTGAGGGTATGCTAAACGTACTGCGTATGCATCGTGAGGCTGTTTCGCACATCGATGCGAGCCTGGTTTCCGAAGAGCTTCTGAATGCGGCAGCATCCGCCTGGGACGAAGCGGTGGAATTGGGAGAGGTGTACGGTGTCCGCAACTCACAGGCCAGCGTGCTGGCTCCCACCGGAACGATTGGTTTGATGATGGACTGTGACACTACCGGTATTGAACCCGACTTCGCACTGGTCAAGCATAAAAACCTGGTCGGTGGTGGTTCGATGGCTATCGTCAACCAAACCGTGCCGCGCGCTTTGGCGACGCTCGGCTACACTCCCGAGCAAGTACAAGAGATAGTCGATTACATCTTTGAGCACAACGGCGTTATCGGCGCTCCGCATCTCAAAAAAGAGCACTACGACATTTTTGCCTGCGCCGTGGGCGAAAATGCCATTCACTACCTTGGCCATGTCAAAATGATGGGCGCGGTACAGCCGTTCATCTCTGGTGCTATCAGTAAAACGGTTAATATGCCTGAAGATGCTACCGTTGAAGAGGTCGAACAGCTGCACGTTGACGCCTGGAAACTGGGTCTCAAAGCCGTCGCCATCTACCGCGATAACTGTAAGGTTGCGCAGCCGCTTTCAGGTAAGAAGAAAGAGCAGAAAGAAGAAACGGTACCCGTCGTACAGGCTGCCGCTACATCGGCTCCGGTAGCCGTTGCTGAAGCTCTGAATGACCGTATTGTCGTTAAAGGTGCTGTCCGGCGCCAATTACCTCGCCGCCGCAACAGCCGGACGTATAAATTCAACTTGGCCGACCTCAAGGGATTCTTTACGGTCAGCGAATACGAAGATGGTACCCCTGGTGAGCTCTTTGTAAGTGTTTCCAAGCAAGGATCGACCCTGTCTGGCCTCATGGATTCGTTTGCTATTTCGGTAAGTCATGGTCTGCAATACGGCGTGCCACTCAAGAGTTACGTCAAAACGCTCATGAGCAGCAGCTTTGCGCCGGCCGGTATCACCGATGACCCGGACATCCGTACGGCTAGCTCCATTACTGACTATATCTTCCGCCGCTTGGCTCTAGACTACTTGAGCTTTGACGATCGCCTGGAGATGGGCTTGGCTTCGCTGGACGATATGCCGGATGAACAACAGACGATGTTGCTAACTGATGACCGTTCAGAGGCTGGCCAGCACGTAGGCGCTACCGAGAAGGCTCCCGCAGCAGCAGTGGCCCCTAATGTTCAGGTACAGGCTTCCGAGCCCGCAAAAAAGACCACATCTGACAGTACGGCGCCGCTCTGCTACAACTGTGGCAACCAAACTCAGCGTGCTGGTAGCTGCTATGTCTGTTCCAGCTGTGGTTCGACTACTGGCTGTAGTTAGGCCTGACACGGACTCTAGCGTAAACAAAACAACAATACTCGTCACGAAAGGACGGGTATTGTTGTTTTTCTTGCCTGGTTTACGTAGGGTGTGATAAGCTCCTAGAGTAATGAAGGTGCTTATCCTTTATCGTCCTGACTCAGAACATGCAACACGCGTCGAGACGTTTGTTCGCGATTTTGAGCACCAGCACGATAGTTTGAGTGATAAGATTGAACTGCTGAGCGTAGACACCCGAGAGGGGTGGTCGACGGCGTCACTATACGACATCTTTTCTTATCCATCGATTCTTGCGCTTGATGAAGACGGGCGTGTGCTCAATGTCTGGCAGGGCGACCTGCCGCTCATGGCCGAGGTGGCGTCATACGCACATGGGTAGTTGCTGTCAAAAGTAAAATACGGTATATTAGAGGTGTTACTGTTGTAACAAAATGCATTCTCTTGCTCTCATTAAGAGGTGAGTGGCCATCAACCACGAAGCAGCGGAAGGAAATTGTCGCCGGTTTAGCCGAAATGCGATAAGAGTAGAATCTGACGGTAAGCCCCGTAAAAGCTATAAATAAGTGCCAAAGAGTCATCTCTTTTGGAAGTTGGATGGTACCGTCCTAGGATTAAAACCTCGGATTCCAACAGACAAAAGAGATGACTTTTTCTATAGGAGGAAAAAGATGAAATTCAAAAAAGGAACGCGCAGGAGAGCAATCGAATACGAAAAAGACCTGCTGGTTTATTGGCAAAAAAACAACACCTTCGAGAAATCCGTTGAGAATCGTCCACCGGATAATGCCTTTGTTTTTTATGACGGCCCGCCATTTTTGACAGGGACGCCCCACCATGGGCATTTGTTGATATCAACTGTCAAAGATTCGGTCGCCCGCTACCAGACTATGCTTGGAAAGCGTGTCGAACGGCGCTGGGGATGGGATTGTCACGGACTGCCCGCTGAATTATTTGTAGAGAAGAAACTTGGTATTAACAGCAAAAAAGAAATTGGCACCAAAATCAGTATTGCTGACTATGTTAAAGAGTGCCGCGCTGCCATGGTAAAAACCGGTACCGAATGGGAAGATACCATCGAACGGCTTGGCCGCTGGGTTGAGTTTAAAGGGGCCTACAAAACCATGGACCCTGAGTTCATGGAAAGCGTGTGGTGGGCCTTTAAGAAATTATATGAAGAGGGCAAGATCTACGAGGGTGAAAAGATTCTCGTGTACTGCACGAAAGACGCAACGCCCATCTCCAAGTCTGAAGTAGCGATGGAAAACAGTTACCAGCTGGACACCGACCCCAGTGTCTTTGTATATTTTGCACTGGAAGATTCCGACGAACATGTACTTGCCTGGACAACCACTCCCTGGACGCTACCAGCAAACGTAGCGATTGCCGTCCATCCCGATCTGGAATATTCACTGGTAGAATATGAAGACAAAAAAGTCTATGTAGCTTCTGCGGCCGCCGAAAAGGTCTTTACTAATGAAAAACATCAGCCCCTCGCGTACGAGGTGCTTAAAAAAGTTAAGGGAAGTGAATTAGTTGGTAAGAAATATCACCCGCTTTTTGAAAATCATGGACCCCAGGCGCACCGTATTTTAGGAGCAGACTTTGTAACTGCCGAGGATGGTACCGGTATCGTTCATGAGGCACCGGCTTATGGTGAAGAAGACTATGAGCTTTGCAAAAAAGAGGATGTGCCCGTCGTGTCGCTTGTTGACGAGAACGGACTATACACGCAGGGTCGGTGGCAAGGTCAGAATATCTGGGATGTCAACAAGGAGATCGCCAAGACATTAGTGGCCGAAGGGAAGGCGCTCAAAGTAGAATACATCCAGCACGAATATCCGCACTGTCACCGATGCGGCGGCAAGCTAATGTACCGAGCCCACCCTAGTTGGTTTATGGACATCCAAGCGCAAAAAGGTGATATGCTGGCGGCAAATGATGAAACAAACTGGATGCCAAAACACCTCCAAGAAGGGCGTTTCAAGAATATTATCGAATCCGCTCCGGATTGGAATCTGTCCCGGGACCGCTATTGGGCAACACCGATCCCTGTATGGCGCGGTGTTCGCAATGACGGCTCCGAAGTTGTTAAGGTGATGGGTTCGTATCAAGAGTTTGAAGAACTTACGGGTAAAAAAATGGATGACTACCATCTGCCAAATGTTATGGACATCGAGTTTGAATACGACGGGGTGACCTTGCGCCACATCGGCAAGGTGCTCGACTGTTGGTTTGAGAGCGGTAGTATGCCTTTTGCGCAGTTTCATTACCCTTTTGAAAACAAAGAAAAGTTTGAATCTAGTTTTCCTGCCGACTTTATTATTGAGGCAATTGACCAGACACGTGGTTGGTTTTATTCGCTCACTGCAGTTAATGTGGGCCTATTTGGTAAATCACCGTTCAAGAATCTGATCTGTACCGGCTTTATTAACGCGGCTGATGGTAAAAAGATGAGCAAAAAGCTCAAAAATTATACTGACCCCATGGAACTTATGGACCAGTATTCGGTAGATTCATTCCGGTTTCTCATGCTTTCATCTCCCCTATTAAACGGCGAAGATTTTTCGCTTCGTGATAAAGATGTTGGAGATGTTGCCCGCAAGCTGGGCATGATCTGGAATATGTACGACTTCTTTACGCTCTATGCGGAGGTTGATGATTGGGAGTGGGACGGCAAGCTCGAAGATCCGAGTGATCAGCTAAAGAGCCCTCTCGATAAATGGATTGTTTCGAGGTTGCACGAGCTCATTGCAGAAACGAAGGACTATATGGACGTATATGACATGCCGAATGCCATAAAACCGATTTTGCCGTTTGTTGACGATGCTTCTAACTGGTATGTGCGCCGATCGCGCCGGCGTTTTTGGAAGAGTGGCGATGATACTGACAAGCAAGACGCCTATCGTACATTGCACTACGTCCTGGTTCAGCTGGCCCATGTTCTGGCTCCGTTTACGCCGTTTTTGGCCGAAGAACTTTACCGCAAACTGACCGGTGGAGAGTCCGTACACCTGCGCAATTGGCCTGATGCTGGTCATGTCGACGAGTCACTGATTTCCGAAATGGCGGCTCTCCGGGAATTAATAACGGATGGTCTTTCACAAAGGGCAGGGGCAGGTATAAAGGTTCGCCAGCCACTTCGTATGGCTGAGGTTCGCGGCAAGGACGCGAAATCTTTGCATCGCTTTGAAGATATTCTGACCGAGGAGCTCAATGTAAAATTCGTTTCCTTTAACGAAGAGACAAACCTCACTGATAAAAGGGATGATCAGCTCATTCTTGAGGTAAATCTAGAATTGGATGACGAGTTGCGCAGTGAGGGCATGGCACGTGAGGTAATCCGTAATGTACAGACCGCACGCAAAGCTGCTGGGCTAGATGTTGATGATCGTATTAAGCTGAGCTTTTCAGTGTCCGATGAGATGCTGCATGCTGCCATAGAAGAGCACCGCCCAGTTATCGCAAATGAAACACTCGCGGACGAACTAGGCTTCGGTCAGCGACATAAACACGAAAGCACCTGCAAGGTAGAGGGCGTCGCACTTACCATATGGCTTGAAAAGGCCTAGGCATATGCTATCACTTTACAGATGGGGCTATATCTGATACTATCTGATGGTAGTTAAATTCTTGTAAAGAGAGTAAAACATATGAAAAAAGCAGTTATCGCTACTGGCGGCAAGCAATACTTGGTTACCGAAGGTGAAACTCTTGAAGTTGAGCTGTTGCATGCCGATGACAAGAAGGTTACTTTCGAGTCCCTGCTTGTTATTGACGGCGACACCGTAACTGTCGGTACGCCTAGCGTTGCCAAAGCTACAGTTAGTGCTGAAGTTGTCGAAGAAGAAGTAAAAGCCGATAAGGTTACTTCTATTCGCTACAAAGCAAAGAAGCGTGTCCACAAAGTGCGTGGTCACCGCCAGCGCCACACCGCAATCAAGATCACCAAGATTGCCTAAAAGTCAGAAGACCTGTGGATAAATCAACGGACCATAAAAGGTCCGTTGATTTTTTTACGTCGTAAAAACTGCTATATTCATTTTCAAGGAAAATATCTAAATACCTACAACAGCGTGGATTCCGCTTATGTTGTTAAAGTTATTACGATATTCCATTTTTGTCGTGAAGTTTACGGTACGCCGAGTCGCAAGATTTTTGATTGCAATAAGCCTTGAGTTACTCTTCTCATCGGCCCATAATCATACAGTACGGATATCTCTATCAAGAGTCCAAAACAAACAAATCAAATGAACAAACAAATAACAAAAACTCGATCTGTGTTGGTTCGCGTCATGCAAATGTCGCTCCTTTGTGTGTTGGCTGTGAGTAGTTTTTTTGTACTGTTTGGTCATCCCCGCACCGCCAGTGCAGCAGTAAGTAGTACGATCAATTTCCAGGCCCGACTTTTAACGTCAGCGGGGAGTGTTGTCGCTGATGGTCAGTACAATGTCGAGTTCAAGCTGTATAGTGCAGCAACATCGACCGGTTCGTCGCAAGGTTCCTGTAGTGGTGATGCGGCCTGTAAATGGGTCGAAACCCGCACCACATCAGATAAAGTCCGAGTAGTAAACGGCTATATGACAGTAAATCTTGGAAGCGTAACTGCCTTTGCCAGCACTATAAACTGGGACCAGGAATATTGGCTGGGCATGAATATCGGAGGTACGGGCTCGGTGAGTTGGGATGGTGAAATGTCGCCGCGGCTAAAACTTACCGCCGTGCCATATGCTTTCAGCGCCGGACAACTGGCCAACACTAACGGCGCAAATCGCAGTACGCTTGGTTGGGCAACGCAGACAGCAAGCAACTCGATCCTGCTTCCAAACGAAGCTGGCACGCTATGTATCCAAAATTCCGCAAACTGTGGTTTCCTGACGAGCACCACTGGTGATGCAAATTATGTTAAATTGCAGGGTTCAACACCAGGCACGCCTCAAACCGGTAACCTGAATATTTCCGGGACCGGTATATTGGGAACGGCTTTGCAGGCGCCCGTACTGGACCGCGCCAATGCTGGTGCACTGCAGATCGGTACCACTAATGCTACCTCTATTTCGTTGCAACAAAACACGACAATCGCCAGCGGGAAAACACTGACACTTCAGGGTGGATTTACCATGACCCCCTCTAGTGACAGCCAAAATATCTTTAATATTCGTACTTCGGGCACTAATAATATGTTTACTGTCGATACCCAAAACTCCCAAATAGGGATTGCGCTGGGGGCGAGCAATTTGCCAAGCCTAACAAGTTCGGGTGTGCAGATACGCGGTGCCATCCGACTAAGCGGCGCGAATGGGACATATGCGGATACATATATCACCACTAAGGTCGGCACGCCCAGCTCCATACCGGCCCTCATTAATATTGTTAATTATGATCCTGGTGCTACTGGCCAATTCATTGCCATGGGTATTCCAGTCGGCTCAGACTCAGGAGGACGGGCGATTAGTCTGTTCGATGCTCGTGCATCTGCACATTATCCTACTCTCGCGGTATTTAGCCCGAACGAGAGTGTAGTAGGTGGTTTTTCTTGGGATGGTTCAGACAGTACGTTCTTGACCAAGACCACCTCGAATAATATGGCGCTTCAGGCGGGCAACTTAAATGTGATGACGCTGCAAAATGTCAGCAGTGTGGCGCGTGTGGGCATTGGCAATGGCTCTCCTTCGTATCCGTTGGATGTAACAGGGGATATTAATTCGACGACAGCCTTGCGAGTGGGAGGCAATGTAGTCTGTACTTCGAGCGGTTGTACATCGTCTGGAAGTACCCTTCAAGGGGCCTATGACAACGGCAATACCCTTACAACTACCTCGGCACGTAACGTTTCTATAACTTTGGCCGACACTGCTACCGACTCCAATTTTAGCGTCAATATGCAATGTACGACTTGTTCGACCAATGGTGGACGTTTTGAGATACAAAATGCCGGTACCGCCGCTTTTTGGCTTAATCCCGGCAGTGCGGTTGGCCAGCGAGGCTCTGCAATTTTCCGCAATACTGCAGATGATGTAACTGCTTTCCAGATTCAAACTTCAGGTGGGGGTAGCACGGTGTTTAATGTCGATACAAGCAATGGTCGTATAGGTATTAACAACACAACACCAACCGTCGCGCTTGATGTCGGTCCGGCCACCCTAGGAACGAATGAAATTGTTCAGATTCGTATCGGCGATTTCTTATTACAAAGCCAGCAAGGGGTTAACGGCGCCAATGGTCTTGCCGCTCTGACTTCACGTGGTTCGAATGGTAACCTTACTCTTGATGGAGCAAGTAACGCTACGCTCGGTCTTCTACTCAGTCCTTATACAACGAATAATAACTTCTTGGCCGCGGGTGGTGGAAAGGTGCGCGTAGGGGACACTAATGCGCCTGTCTATAAGGTTGATGTGGCCGGGGACGTAAATATCTCGACGGGAAGCGCCTATAAGATTAACGGTTCTAATATCTGTACTGCTGCCGGTTGTACGCCTGCGGCTGGTTCCACGAGCTACATACAAAATACAGCAACTGTCCAAACAGGTGCCAATATCGCCATCCAGAGTAACGCCGATGCCAGCATTACGGCCTTATTCAAGGCAAGGGCTTCACAGTCAGCGGACCTCATTCAGTTGCAAGATTCCAGCGCTAACGTACTCGCCGGATTTACCAGTGCAGGTAATTTAAGCTTTGGCAATACTTCAGACAAGACTATTTCTATTGCCCAAGCCAGCTCAGGCAATAATGGCAACAATATGACCCTCCAGGCCGGATCCGGCAACGGCACTAACAAAAATGGCGGTAATTTAGTCCTGCAAGGAGGCAACAGCACAGGCAGCGGCACGCCGGGCAGTGTTATTGTGAAACCCCAGACAAATACTGCCACAGCATTCCAGGTGCAAAATGCGGCCGGGACTACTACCGTTCTAAATGTTGACACCACGAACGCCCGAGTGGGCATCGGCACCACTGCACCAACGCGTGCGCTGGATGTATCGGTGAGTGATGCTAGTAATACCTCGCTGCCTTTGATTGTGCGCCAAGCGAGTAGCGGCGACGCGGGCATAGAAATAAAAAATTCTTCCGCCAGCTTTTATGTGGGTGTGGACACAAGCGATAACAGTAACTTTAAGATTACTTCCAATACTCCGTCCGGAACGCCTAATATGGGAACGACCACCGTCGGTAGCCAAACTGACAGTGCAGATTCTAACTTTATGAATGCCATGCGGGTGACTGCGGGAGCCACAGGAACGCTCTCCACGCTGTATGCTAACGTTGGTGCTACTATTGGCAGCTCTCCAAATAATCAGGGTCAGATGGCTATTTATAGCAGTACTGGCGGTGAACCAGACGCCCTACTGGGAAGCAGCAGTAGTACGACCTTGAGCAGCGGCTGGAATGCATTTACTTTGACCAGTCCCGTTAGTATAACAAGCGGTACCACCTATTGGATTACTTATAATACGAACGGTACGGCGGCCGCCCAGAATGACCTTCGGACAGAAACTTCTGGCGGTGTGAGTCGCTACAAAGCGCAGACTTTTGGCACATGGCCTTCAACCTTTGGGGGCACTACTTCAAGCGCATATAACTTTTCAATGTATGGTGTTATTACTGCCGCTTCAGGAACGGACAATTTCTCTAATAATCTCTTTCAAATGACTGGGGGAGGACAGGCGACTTTCAGGAATGTTGCCGATTCTTCAACCGCTTTCCAGGTTCAGAATGCATCGAGTGTAAATATGTTGAGCGTGGACACTAGTACGCAGCGCATTTACGTCGGGCCAACCGCTGGAGATACGGTAGGAACGTTGCTTGTTTTGGGTAACAAGACTAACTCTGGTGATCCAACAGGGGTTGCCGGAGCAATGTACTACAACTCGAACACGGGAAACTTCAGGTGCTATAACTCAGGCGCCTGGCAGAACTGTGTTGGTGGTTTGCTGTCATCGAATACCGCGGTATCGTCGGCAATTAATACTTGTACTAATGCCTGTGCATCGTTCAGTACGAACGCTGCTATACCGGCCAATTACTGTCAGCCGGGTAGGGTAATCCGTATTCTTGCCAATGGGGTCTATAGCGCAGCGTCCGGTGTTACTCTGGCCTTTGGTATGTACTACGGCACCGATGCTTCAAACCGTGGGAGCGCCAACAACGTGCAAATTGGCGGCACCTCTTTTGCTGCCGGCCCGTCTGGATCATCGGTAACCAATGCCGGATGGTCAGTAGATTTCACGATTGTCTGCTTTTCTGCGACTTCAATGAACGGTCAAGGCCAGGCGATAATATCTGTGTCCAACTCAGCAACGACCGCGGCCATCGCCTATATGCCAGCGAGTGCAAGCAATACGGTGGTGTCGACCTCAAACAAAAACCTATATCTCTATCCTACTTTTAGCGCTTCTGCTGCTGGCAACACTGCTACCGTGCAACAGTTTGTCGTGCAAGGTTTGTAATAAATCTCACATTAATTGACAGCTAAATACATCATACACATAATTCAGCTTATATATTATTTATAGGGCGGGAATGTATGAAGAGAATCATAAATGCAATAGTAGGTAAGTTAGGTTATGTTATTGGGCTAGGAATTGCTTCAGTGATTGGCGGTCTGGCTTCGGCTGTAGTGTTAGCGGCAATCCCGGACACCACCGGTACTATACATGGATGTTCGAATAAGTTAACGGGCGCCTTAAAGGTTGTAGATAGTGAAAATAGTGAGACGTGCGATGCGCTTCAGGAGGATACGGTTAATTGGTCGCAGGGAGGCAAAACATTGCGTGATGGCAATGGCCAGGCACTTGGTACGCTTTTGAATGTTGGCACGCCTAGCATGGAAGGGACGCAAACAACTGTCTTTAATGATTCTTTGAAGCGTACGGTATTATTCAATTTTATGAGCGGAGATAGCGAAGCCAGAATAGGCCAACTCAACTATCCATCCTACACATCTACCGATTGCTCGGGAACCGGATACGTTCAGAATATTGATCTAGTGCCTTTAAAGACGGTCCTTTTCAGGTCTGCCTATACTGGAACGCCAACTTATTTTAAAGTTGCCGATAATGCCGTGTCATCGTCTGTTACCATAAGGAGCCATATGGGCAGTGGTGGCTATGGTCGGCCGGATGTGTGCTATGAGGATGAGAGTTTTGAAGGTGACTATTTTACTATTACACCCGTAACGCTGCCTTTTACGGTACCACTTAGTGCGCCGTTCAAATTTTAGTCGGTGGTGCGGATTGCCTGTAACACTTTTTTAAGACTGCTTTGATCGATATCTTTTGGGGCGGTGATGAGTAGCCATGCACTATTTTCGGTAGGTATGCTGGCGAAGGTTTGATCGTTGATAACCCCAATTGCAGCGGTGCCTGCCGCTACCTTAATCTCGTTACGAATAGGTATTTGATTAGCATAAAAGGCCCTCAGCTCATCGTCCGAGGGCTTTTTTTGTACCGTAATCGCAATGGTCTTGTTCTGATCGTATGTAATCGAATAGACTACAGCTTCACCGGTGCCACTAAAGGAGTTGGTGTTGAGTATATATCCGGCAGGAAGTTTTTTCTGTTCGGGGTAAGGGACTGGAAAACCGGCATGGCTGCGGATAGCCTGGGGCACAACTGAGGTGTTTTGGGTGGTTGCCGTAGATTCTTGCCCATAGATAAAAATCCGCCAAACGCCCAGAATTATGGCCACGACAATTATCGCAATAATGACCGCCATGACGCCCATGTGTCTTCGTTTTGGTTGCGGCTGCGGCTTGCTTCTAGTT
>JARIHD010000028.1 GCA_029288425.1 Candidatus Saccharimonadota bacterium | reverse complement strand
CTGCAGTGAAAACAACTGGTTCCTAAGGCTGGCAGCTTGTTCAAAATCTTTTTGCTTGGCGGCTTGTTTCATTTCTTTTTCGATTTGTCTGGTTAAACTAACCCGCTCGCCCTTTAAATATTGCATTAACTTTCTAAGGTTGGCCCTGTACTCCGCCAAACTAGTCTTGCCTTCTTCTAGCCCGGGATCAAGCCCTAGGTGATAGTGTAGGCTTGCCCGTTTCTGACCACCCGGCTTGCTAATAGAATAAGGGAATGCTCTCCTTAAATACCTAAGGGCTCTTTTAATGGGCACTCCGCTGACGTATGGCCCGAAATATTCTGCGCCGTCATCGACCGGATTCCTTATTAATGTCACCGTTGGATAGTCGCTTTTATAGTCAATGCGCACGTACTGCATTGACTTATCGTCGCGGAGCAAAATATTGTAGCGCGGCATATAGCGGCGCACCATTTCAGACTCCAGAAACAGCGCTTCGAGCTCACTTTCGACCACCATCCAATCGGTGTCAGTAATTTCAGCCACTAACGCATCAGTCTTCGGATCGCGGTAGCGCGATTTTTGAAAATACTGCCGCACGCGGTTGCGTAAGCTAGCGGCCTTACCTACATAAATGATCGCCCCTGTACTGTCTTTATGAAAATACACGCCGGGCTGCGCAGGCAGCGTTTTTAGCTTGGTCTGAAATGTCTCGGTCATATCACTCTATTATACGGTCTCCGATAGCATCTGACACAAAATCGCCTGGAAAACGCTTTGACATATTCACAAAAGATAATCTAAAATTTTTATACAGTACTTTACAAGAAAAGTTGGGAGAAATATGGAGCAGCACATACCACATCCGGAGTGTATTCTTGACCAGGGAGGAGCTGGGTTTTGTTCTTTTACAGGCTGTGGCCTGCGGGCAACGGTTGAAGTGCGGAGCGTAATCGTTCCTTCCGTACGTTACGAAAGTCAGGATCCGGCTTCATTTTGCGTGGCGCGCTGCCTGAGCGCCATCGAACAGCATCCCATAGAAGGTATTGACCAGGAGCAGCAAGGTTAACTTACGACAAATTAGCTAAGGAAGTTTGGCATAGTGCCGCCAGCGCTTCAACGTGCAGGTGCGCAGCCATTTTTTACTCAATTTGGCATAGGCTTCGAATTCCTCGGCGTGCACCCAGTGGCGCTTCGCATCGCTCTTGATGCGATCAGGAAAACGGATGCCGTCCAAATGGTCTATTTCATGCTGCACGATGCGGGCCGTAAAGCCTTCAAATATACGTTCGATGTGGTTGCCTTCGGGTGTGAATGCCCGGATTTTGACTGCTAGCGGCCGGCGCACCAAACCCCACACCGGACCCGTCGAAAAACATCCCTCCCGTCCTTCGGTCGTCTCACGGCTGCGCCATATAACTTCGGGATTTATAAAACACTCCAACCTGCCGAATGCCTTTCGGCCTTCACCGATCTGCGTGTCAACAATGATAATGCGCTCGGAAACACCGATCTGAGGTGCGGCCAACCCCACCATACCGCGTCCCTTGCGTTTACTGGCGTGCTTGCCGGCACGCTGGCCAGCAGCGGTCTCGAAAAGACGGAGTATTAATTGCTGCGTGGCCTCGACAGAAATGTCTTTCTCTGATATGGTGGAGGCCGTTTGGGTCAAAACCGGATGCGTTGGCGACACCAGTCCCAAACGTTTTTCCTCGGCAAAACGCATCACATCACCGTTCGTCAGGTCATATTGTTCGGTCGCTAGAATGATCGGTGGTTTTTTATCCGTCCGCATATGCACCCTACCGTGCCTACGCCACCCGCAGGCGGACATCTGCTTTGCCTGCCTCAAATGCTTCACGCAGCTCGTCGGTTGCTAGGAGGTAGTTTGGGTCACGAGTCACTCCTTGCCAACCCTCATCGGACAGGCGCGGGCTCCATTCATATACATCATGTTCCTCCGCAAACTTCCGGTATTCGCCAGATTTAATTTGACTGCGGTGGACGACATTGCGCACCGTACCAGCCGGGTCTGCCGCCCGCTCACCCAAGCCGTGCGCGTGTTCATGACCCACACTCCAAGCAACATTTCCGGTAACCTTAGAAACCTGCACCTGGCGCCCCATAATATTCAGGCCGTTCACATCATAGAGCACGCCTGGTATTTCGTGAGGCACACTGGCAATAGAGGCGCTGAGACATCCATCCCTGACTTTTTGGGTCAAGGCTTCGCCTTCTTCTACGGCTTCGGGTTTCTCTTCGGGGGTTAGGAATGCGATATTACCGAGGAGTTGGAATCTAAATTCCTGCCATTTTCCCGCGAAAGCAATGGGGGTTTCGGGCATTTCAGTAGGGACAAGCACGAGCTGCAAGGGCCGCGCGCCTGGCGTCGTTGGACGCAACTGATTGTGGGCCATGCCGCCAAATGTGGCAATATCCAGGCTTTCAATCATTTCCGCAGCCCTGACCATCCGACGAATTTCATGCTGAACCGCAGCCCCTACCATTTGTTCGGAGGTTACCGGTTCCGCTTCAAGGCGGAGCACCTCATCGCTTGGCATTGCAAAACCCAGTTGATGCAGCTGG
>JARIHD010000004.1 GCA_029288425.1 Candidatus Saccharimonadota bacterium | reverse complement strand
GACATGAAGAATCCTAAGGGCACTCGTATCTTTGGCCCGATTCCACGAGAATTGCGTGAGCAGGGTTATTCCAAGATCATTAGCTTAGCGCCGGAGGTACTCTAATGAAAGCTCAAGAAAACAAGATCTACAAGATCCGCCTGAACAAAGGCGACACCGTCGTTGTTACGACCGGTAAATACAAGGGCAAGACCGGTAAAATCACCGCTACCCACCCATCGGAAAACAAAGTAACCGTCGAAGGCGTTAACATCGTTAAAAAACATGTTAAGCCGAACCGTGCTAACCCACAAGGCGGCATCATCGAAGTTACCAAGCCGATTTGGGTGAGCAAGGTCGCCATCGTCGACCCTTCAACCAAAAAAGCCAGCCGCATTGGCTACAAGCTTGACGACAAGGGCAACAAAACCCGTGTCTACAAAGCAAGCGGCAAGGAGATTAAATAATGGCAGACAAGAAAGCAACCACCAGCACAACCACCGTGCGCCTTCGCCACCAGTACAACGACAAGATTGCCGCTGAACTGCTGAAGGAGCTTGGTCTTGCCAACGCCCATCAGGTGCCAAAGCTGGAAAAGATCACCTTGAACGTCGGTCTTGGCAAGGCAAAAGATGACAAAAAGGTCATCGCCGCCGCCGAAAACACGCTCACCAAGATCACCGGCCAAAAACCCGTGGAAACGGTCGCCAAGAAATCCATCGCGAACTTTAAACTTCGTGAAGGTAACAAGATCGGGCTGAAAGTCACCCTTCGCGGCGACAAAATGTACGAATTCCTGGACCGCCTGGTCACCATCGTACTGCCTCGTCTGCGTGACTTCCACGGTGTGAGCCGGGGGGCCTTTGACCGCCAAGGTAATTTTAGCTTCGGTCTGGTCGACCAATCGGTATTCCCGGAATTGACATTCGACGAAACTACTACTTCGCACGGCATGCAAGCAGTCTTTACAATCAAATGCCAGGATCCGGCCCACGCACGTGCGCTGCTCGAAAAATTCGGAATGCCTTTCGAAAAGGAGAACAAGTAATATGGCTAAGAAATCAATCATTGCCCGCGACCTCAAGCGCCAGAAGATGATCAAGAAATACGCCGCTAAGCGCGCCGAGCTCAAGGCTTTAGGCGACCAGGAAGGCTTGGCTAAACTGCCTCGCAACTCATCTCCCACCCGCTGGAAGAACCGCTGCGTCGAAACCGGCCGCCCTCACGGCTATATGCGTCAATTCGGCCTCAGTCGTATCTCATTCCGTGAGCACGCAAGCAAGGGCGAAATTCCTGGCGTAACTAAGGCCAGCTGGTAGAAGGAGAATATACATATGATGGTATCTACTGATCCAATCGCCGATATGCTGACCCGTATCCGCAACGCAATTGCCGTTCGCAAAAGCGAAGTCGTCATGCCGCACTCTAAAGTTAAAGAATCTGTTGCCCGTCTTTTGAAAGACAGCGGTTTCATTAGCGACGTAACGGTTACCGACGTTAGCATTGGCAAAAGCATGACGATCGTTATCAATGAAGCAGGCGAGAACGCCCGCATCACCGAAATCGTTCGCATGAGCAAGCCAGGCCGCCGGTATTACACTGGTAGCGACAAGATCCCCGTTGTTAAGCGCGGCCGTGGTGTCGTCATCGTTTCGACCTCAAAGGGTATGATGACCGGAGCCGAAGCCAAAAAACAAGGCGTCGGTGGCGAATTAATTTGTAAAGTGTACTAATAAGTAAAGGAAAATCGATGAGTCGAATAGGAAAACTGCCTATCCAAATCCCCAGCGGTGTGACAATCACTGTCGACCCCGATTTCGTTACTGTTACGGGTGCCAAAGGCACGCTGAAGCAGTTCACGATGCCGGGCGTTACCGTTACAGTCGCTGACGGTGTAGCTACCGTTACCCGCGACAATGACGAAGCCGTCAACCGTGCAAAACACGGTCTGATGCGCGCGCTGATCAACAACATGGTTGTCGGTA
Organism: Candidatus Saccharimonadota bacterium; assembly: GCA_029288425.1. Classification (GTDB taxonomy): domain Bacteria; phylum Patescibacteriota; class Saccharimonadia; order Saccharimonadales; family UBA4665; genus JARIHD01. The sequence continues at coordinate 15,826 of JARIHD010000004.1, read as the reverse complement.
TCACTAAGGGCTTCAGTAAACAGCTCGAGATTAACGGTGTTGGTTACCGCGTTGCCGCGCAAGGCGCTGACCTCAAATTTAACCTCGGCTTTTCGCACGACGTTATTTATAAAATGCCACAAGGCGTATCTGCTACTATCGAACAGAACAAAATTACCGTTTCTGGTATCGACAAGCAGCAAGTAGGCCAGGTTGCGGCCGAAATCCGCGCACTTAAAAAGCCTGAACCTTACAAGGGTAAGGGCATTAAGTACGCCGACGAGCGCATCCTCCGTAAGAGTGGTAAATCAGGTAAGGACAAATAGGTAGAAGTATGGACAAACTAGCTCACAAGCTTCTCAACAAGACTTTGCGCAAAAACCGCGTTCGCTCGACCGTATCCGGCACTGCCGAACGTCCGCGCCTGAGCGTATCGGTTTCTAACCGCCATATCATTGCGCAGGTTATCGACGACACCGCCCACAAAACACTCGCCTATGTTTCGACCGTTGGTACAAAAGCCGCCAAAGGATCGATGAAAGAGCGCGCAGAATGGGTCGGTACTGAAATCGCTAAAAAAGCTAAGGCTGCGAAGGTCTCTGCTGTCGTATTTGACCGCGGTGGCCGGATCTACCATGGCCGCGTACAAGCGCTGGCCGACGCAGCTCGTAAAGCAGGATTGGAGTTCTAAATCATGGCTGAAAATACTACAGCTCCCGCACAGGCTGCCGCTGAAGCAGCTGCAGCGGCCCAGCACCAGGGTCAGAATCGTGGTCCTCGCGGCGGTCAAGGTCATGGTGGACGTTCAGGCGGCCCACGCCGTGACGGTCGTCGCCCCGAAACTGCTCCCGAAGAAAAGCAGTTTGACGAACGCGTTCTGCACATTGACCGCGTTGCCCGCGTGGTAAAAGGTGGCCGTCGCTTCCGTTTCCGCGCACTTGTTGTGGTCGGTGACCGCAAAAACCGTGTCGGTATCGGCATCGCCAAGGGCGCAGATGTAACTGCGGCTGTTTCCAAGGCAACTGAAGTTGCTAAAAAACACTTCATAACTGTCCTGACCGACAAAAACGGCACGATTCACCATGAATTCGAAGCCAAGGTTGGTGGCGCACGCATCCTCATCAAGCCAGCAAGCGCTGGTACCGGTCTGATCGCTGGCGGTGTTGTCCGCACCATCCTGGAAGTCGCTGGTGTTAAAAATATCCTCAGCAAATCTCTTGGTTCAACCAACAAGGCCAACACTGCATACGCGACTATTGAGGCACTGCGCAGCATTGTCCCAGCCGATAAGTGGGTAACCGCGGGTGCGCTCAAGGCCGCTAAGAACGAAAAGGCAAAGGCCTCTCCGAAAGCTGAAGTCAAAAAGACCGAAGCTAAAACCGCTCCTAAAAAGGCTGCCGCCAAAAAGGAGACCAAGTAATGAAATATCACGAATTACAAGTTTCTAGCAGCAAAAACGGCAAGCGGGTTGGTCGTGGTATTGCGGCCGGCCAGGGTAAAACCGCTGGTCGTGGTACAAAAGGCCAGATGGCCCGCACCGGTGCCAAGCGCAAGCCGGGATTTGAAGGTGGCCAAAACCCGTTGATGCAGCGTTTGCCAAAACTGCCCGGCTTTACCTCCAAGCGTATCCCTGCTGAAGTAGTGTACACCGGTCAACTTGACGCAATCAGCGCCAAGATCATCGATACAGCCGTACTCGCTGAAGCTGGCCTCGTAAGCAGTGCACATGTCGTAGTTAAGTTACTCGTAAAAGGTGACGTAACCAAAAAACACGACGTTAAGTTGCAAAACGCATCTGCAGCAGCTATCGAGGCGCTTCAAAAAGCTGGTGGCAGCTTTGAAAAAGTCGCCCGCGTTGCTCGGGTGGCTACCCGCAAAAAAGAAGACTAGCTAGTCATTTCAATATAAAAGCCCCTTGGTTTTCCGGGGGCTTTTATATTGACCAAATATAACGCTTATGTTATAATAATACAATGAGTATGGAAACCGTTTTCCGTGAGCCCATAGGTAGTGCTTCACCCTACGATATCAGCCGAATCGAAAAGGGCGGCCGCATCATTCTTGAGGCAGGAACATTAAAAAACGCACAACTACAGTTTGAGGGTAGCGACCTGTTTCTTACCATCCGCGGAAAATTGCGCCCAGGAACCATGATTGACGTACACAGCCGCAATGCCTGGGTGGAGTTGCCTGAAATGAGCAGCAATACGGCCGTATATATGAAAGCCGGCGTATTATGTTTGAATGGCATGAGAGTCAATACCGAGGTCAAATTGAATGGTGCGACCGAAGTGTTCAGAGCCCGCAAAGCCAGGAATAGAGGAGCTTTTATGCGTCTGTTGAAAGGCGATGAGCTAGACTACGACGGCCTCATCGATTTCCCTGATAACTACCCGTACGGTTATCATGCCCTAGATCTAAACAATAAACAAATCTTTGTCCCGGCCGACGATGGTACTGGCTTGCCTGATCTGCAGAAGCTTTGGGATGAAGGTCGGCGACCGAATACCCCTGAAATTCCAATCGTTTCTGAACACTGGCAACGTCCGAATCCAACAAATTATTAAAAAGTTATGTACAAATGCTAAAAGCGGGTGTATAGTAACCATGTCCTCATGGACGGGTTGTAGACACCAACCATTATCAAAGCCCACCCAACAGGCCGAGATAGCAAATCGGACGCTTCCCTTAGGAGCGTCCGATTTTGTTATTATGGTGATTGTAGCCACTCGACCATAGTCTTATAATCATCCCCATGTTCCGCAAGCCAGCAGATATTTTTGAGCTTCCTATGGAAGCATTTACTAACGAGGTCAGGCATTATCTAAATCAGAACCCTGACCCATCGCAGTGCCCGTTCTCTGACCATTATCGTGATGCGCATTTGCATAACCCCGCGGCATATCTCACGCGCACCCCGGAGTTGAAGACCGTTGCCGAAGAGTACCGCACGCCTGAAGACAGGATGGATGACATCCGACGGCTTTTACAAGTTGCTTCTACCGATACGAGACTAATATACCGGCCCGCCTATCTATTTCTTGGCGAGAAACAGATTTCTGGGGAGCAGGCGCTAGCTGTAATCCGCAATTCACTTTCTATGGCCCACTATTATGCCAGCCTTCAAGCCCAGCATGCGCGGACTATCTCCATAGCCGCAAGAGCGCCAGGCACCTTCCGAGAACTATATGATTATGACAATGACGGCAATATCACATCTCTGAACTTTACATCGACCTTTATTAGAAATAAGATTCATCCACTTCGCGCCAAAGGCTTTGGCTGTTCGCTGCTGGGCGTCGTACTTGTTTCGCCGCACAATGGGAAAAGATATAATGCATTTGATTTATACTGGGACGCACTCGTGGTCGAGGCCGATTATCGGCGACAGCGCATTGCAGCTCAGACTAGAAGTTGAGCGTCCGATCAGGCACAATGAGAGAGTGAGGTCTTACAAGATTGTTCAATCAGAGTATAAGCAGCCGGTTTTAGCAGCCGTTACCGAAGGTAAGGCCTACCTCGAATCGCTAGAGGCCGAGCAGCGCTGTCCTTTCGCGGATTATTTTACAACGCATCAATTGCAAGACCCCCAGTCATACATAGACCGGACACCATCAATAGGCCCACGCCTGGGGTTCGAGGAAGGGGAGGCGCTCGAAGTCTCTCCTCACGCCTATCATTTGGGCAAGTTGTTGGATGCGGCGTTCGAGGATACCATAAAGCTCTACGATCCTGTGCATCGGCACTTGGTAACATACGAAAATACTTCGGACACAGAGGCGTTACGTATCATTCGGGGGTCCTTAAGATTGGGCAGCCATTACGCAAGCCTCACACCGAGCGACGGCGGTTCCCTAATGCTTGCTGTCTATAAAGACCTTAAGGGCAGCCTCCAGCCAGCAAAGGCTGAGGACGGGCGAATAAGTACCATCAACTTCTGCGAGGAGATCATTGAGACCATTATTAAGCCGCGTCAAAGGAATGGCGTAGGGTGCAGTGCGCTCAGTATCATGGTCTACCCGCCGAAAGGTACACCGCAACGCCCCCGGAGATTATTCGATCTGTACTGGGACGCCATGGTTGTGCGTGCCCACAAAAGGTATATAGCTTTACCTTCATACCAAAATCGTTAGTAATTTCACTGTCATTGAGGAGGGGTGGGCGTAGGCTTATAAGCATGAAAAAACTCCTTATTTACACACTATCTTCATTACTTTTAGCTTTTGGTATATTGTCGGTCAGACCGATGGCTGCAAGCGCCGCTCCCGACAATACCTATGTGGCCCTTGGCGATTCTGTAGCGTCGGGTGCCGGGCTGCCTTTTAATACATCGGATCCGGACGCAGTCAGGTGTCAGCGTTCCACGCAAGCTTACCCTTTTCTCGTTGCCAGCAGCCTCGGGGCAACCCTCAACCACAAAGCATGCGGCGGGGCCAAGATCACTGAAGGTCTTTTACAGCCGCAAAATGCCCAAGGGACTTTGATGCAGGCACAGCTTGATCGGGCATTCGCAAGCGGTACACCGAAAACCATCTCTATAACGGCCGGCACAAACGATATCGGGTGGTCGACCTACCTAGGCAAGTGCCACCAAAGCGAGTGCGGCAGTTTCTCTGATACCGCAAGCTCAAGCTATCTTATCTGGCGCGTGCACCAAAATATGCGCTCCGCTTTGAACGAAATCGCGGCCCGCAGCGGCAACAACCCCAAACCTCAGGTCATCATTACTGGCTACTACCTGCCTGTATCAAATGCACAGTCAGCCTGCATGGATAAGCAAGGCCTAACAAATAAAGAAGTCGACTGGATCCGGCAGCAGGCCACACTGCTCAATATTGCGCTAAATGCCATGGCCTATGAATATGACTTTGTGAAATTTGCCCAGATTGACTTTAGTGGCCATGAGCTCTGCTCGGCCGACCCTTGGATACAAGGCATTGCCGGACCCGCCTTCTACCACCCTACCCAAAAAGGCCAGGAAGCCATCGCACAAGCGGTCATCCGAGCACTGGAATAAATCAAAACCCACGGAGTTGTTTCATTAGAATTTAAGTTTTATACTGTCGGTATGCGCAGACCCGCCGTACCGACAGTTGAGCTACCATTTGCAACTGACCCCTCAGCCTACGAGCCTGAGCGGTTTGCAGATTTTTGCGACCAGCAATTCAACACCCAAAATGACTCATTCTATGATCCTGTCACAGGACATCATGTCTTATTTCGTCATGCGGATGTAGAAAGACAGATAAAGGACCGTGACAGCAGAGCTACACTCGATCCTTTGACATCACGACTGGCTATCGCGGCCCATATCGTAACCATTCCATTAATAGGTCAGTTGATAACCGGTGCAAAGCCAGTTACCGCCAATCAGGACAAATACATTCATAAAGAGGTTAAAGACGCCATGCAGTCCGATCCTTACGGCTTGTCACCGGCGACCAGTATCATGCACCGGCGCTACGGCGATCTTGTATCCAGCGAAGTCGCTATGCATGCCCGCCGCATTTACGACAACCAAAAGGACGGCCTAGATCTGGTCACCCAGTTTGCCGACCCTTTGGCAATGGGTGTCATAGCGCGTCTGCAAGGAATGCCGCACGACGAAGGTGCCATGAAAAATATGAAAGAAATGGTTAATGGACAAACGTCACTTTTGGGACAAAAACTTAAAGGACGACAATTAGTATATGCACTTCGGTCGCTCGTCAGGCTTCTCGAACTCAATAACAGAACAGCCGAACAGGGCAGAAATAATTTGCATCATAACGGTAACCGTCCTTATGACTTCACAACCCAGATGGTAGATATGGTAGGGGTCGACAACACACGTAGTGCCGGCATGAATGTCGGTGCTGCGGGCGTTTCTACAACCGCTGGACTTATTGGAAACGCTGCTCGAGCTATGCTATCCGATTCTGACCGTACCATTTGGAATGCTCTTACCGACAGCTCCAATCCTGGACTTCAACATGCCGCATTATCCGAATTGGAACGCTGCGAAACGCCCTTGGTGGGCTGGAAAGGAAGATTGAACAAGAAAACCACCCTTTCAAAGGGAACGACGCTGCGCAAAGGCACACCGGTGTTGTACGCGCTGGGCATGGCAAATCGGGATCCTGAGGTTTTTGATAATCCTCACACTATGCAGCTTGGACGCAGCGGACAACATCTCACCTACGGGCGGGGACCGCACACCTGTGTAGGACGGTCGCTAGCACAGCTTGAAGTCCTGACTGCATTTACGACGCTACGCAGCTTTGAACAACCCAAAGAGGCCCATTTGGAACTTATTCGACCCGAAGGAGGCTATCAATACGCCCCCGATTCACTCTTTCGCACACTAAGAAGTCTCCCTGTTGTATGGCGCCCCTATAGCTAGAGGCTCTCTAATCTCTCGGTGAAGTAATTATTACAAAGTTACAATCGGGCCTTTATTATGTATACTAAACATGATTAGAGCCTAATGGGGTAATATAGAGACATGAATTGGAACGTTATAGGAAAGTCTTTGATGCATCAAGATATGCGCAAGCGTATTTTTGTGGTGCTCGGTATTTTGTTGGTATTTCGTATTCTGGCGCACATTCCCATTCCATTTGGTGAACCGCAGACTATCAAGCAGGTTCTGGAAAATGTTTTCAACTCCCAAGCCAACTCCTCTTCCTTAATGAGCTTTATTAACGTACTCTCGGGTGGCGCATTGGCCAACTTCTCGATCATGATTGCCGGTCTTGGACCATACATTAACGCGTCAATCATCATGCAATTGCTTACTAAGGCCATTCCCAAACTCGAAGCCCTGCAAAAAGAAGGTGAATACGGTCAGAAGAAAATCAATCAAATGACGCGTACACTAACGCTTCCTTTGGCGATTTTACAGTCCATCGGCGCCATTTATCTATTAAAGGGGTTTGCCCAACAGTACGGAGGCGTGGGCGATATTACCGCCACGGCAACATTATTCCAATGGGTATTGATGGTTGGAGCATTGACCGGTGGCTCAATGCTGCTTATGTGGCTCGGTGAGCAGATTACCGAACAGAGTATTGGTAACGGTATTTCACTACTCATTACCGTTGGTATTGTGAGTAGTCTGCCAGGGGCGGTCGCAACTATTTGGAATGGCATATTTGACGGTGCCAGTCACTGGTCATTCCTGGGATGGTGGCTTCCCGTCAACAAGACGAACCTTATGTATTCACTACTCATAATAGGCGCCATTTTGATCGTAACCTGGATAGTGGTCATGTTGAATGAAGCAGCACGACGGGTAACCATCAATTATGCTAAGCGCGTGCAGGGTAATCGTACCTACGGCGGGGTCACCACTATGCTGCCTATCAAGCTTATTACGGCGGGCGTAGTACCAATCATCTTTGCTGTAGCGTTCCTGAGCGTACCGCCCTTTGTCGGGCAGCTTATGACCGGATCAGGTAGTGCTCGCATGCAAGAGATCGGCCATAATCTGACGACATGGTTCCAGGCGCCAACATCGCAGTCTTTTGCCACGGGCGGATACCAACCTTACATATATCCGGTTGCATATTTTGTGCTTGTCTTCTTATTTACCTTTTTCTACACCAGCATTACGTTTAACAGTAAAGAAATTGCCGAAAACCTACAAAAGCAAGGTGGATTCATCGAAGGCGTTCGCTCCGGGCATCAGACTGAAAAACATCTTAGCAAGACAGTCAACCGCCTAACTTTATTTGGTGCGACCAGTCTGGGACTTCTTGCCATGACGCCAATCATCGCCCAAGCATTTATCAGTAGCAGCATCGCCATCCAAGGAACGAGCATTCTAATCCTTGTTGCCGTCTCTCTTGAAACATTGCGTGCCGTCGAATCGCGTGCGCTCATGGTCACCTATGACCAATATTCGGATCCCGACTTCTTTGCAGATATGGACAAGAATGACGAGCAGAATGCTCGGAAACGCCGCTTTAGCCTACTCCCATTCCGTAAGCGCAGCTAATAATCTTATACATAAGCACTACGCCTCGCGATCTATGGTCCGATATTTCGCCGACATCGCTCGTTCTTAATTAGGATTATTCCGCATGCAGCGAGTCGGAAAATCCTAACCGGCAGCACGCAAAAGAAACGGCTGGTCAAAAATAATCTGTAAAACTGTTGTAAACAGATCTAACTATTGGTATAATCAATTCTTGTTATCTATTTATGGCAAATAAAGAAGTTATCGAGTTGACGGGAACAATTATAGAGACCCTACCGGGTACTCAATTTCGCGTTGAACTGGAAAACGGCCATCAAATAATAGCCCACGTTGCAGGAAAAATGCGAAAACATTACATTCGCATCGTTCCAGGCGACAGCGTTACGGTCGAGTTGACCCCTTACGATCTTACTAAGGGCAGAATCACCTATCGCAAATCGTAGAACTTATACGCGCGTAAAGTTCTACATTATTTATATCAAATAAGCAGTGAGTCATCGCTGGAAGGAGCATGATCCGCATGAAAGTGCGTGCAAGTGTCAAAAAGATCAGTCCCGACGACAAACTCGTTTGGCGTAAGCCAAAACGTGGTTCTCGCGGACGCGGCCGAAAAGCTCGGTTGTTCGTTATCAACAAACTTAAACCAAAGCACAAGCAGAGGCAGGGATAGTATATGGCTCGAATTTCTGGAGTAACCATTCCTAGCGAAAAGCAAGTTTGGGTTTCCCTGACTTATGTGTATGGTATTGGACCTAAAACCAGCCACACCATTTTGGAGGCTGTAAAGGTCGATCCTACCGTTCGCGTAAAGGATTTGACCGATGCGGAAGTTTCCCGCATTCAGGACTATATCAACGAAAACTTCACCGTCGAAGGTGAGCTGCAGCGTATCGTGAGCACCAACATCAAGCGATTGAAAGATATCAACGCTTACCGTGGTCTGCGTCACAAGGCAAACCTGCCATCACGCGGTCAGCGCACTAAGACCAACGCCCGCACCCGCCGCGGCAAAAAGACAACTGTTGGCGGCACAGCTAAGAAGGCTCCGTCAAAGACGTAGGATGAGGTTATAGAGATATGGCAGAAGCAACATCGCAAGCAAAGAAGAAAAAAGCCAAGCGCTCTGTACCGGCTGGTCAGGTGCACATCTTGGCGACCTTTAACAACACAATTGTGACCTTTACCGACGTTAAAGGCGGCGCATTGACCGCTGCAAGCGCCGGTGGCTGCGGTTTCCGCGGCTCCAAAAAAGGCACAGCTTACGCAGCCCAGGTCGCAGCCGAAAAAGCTGGCCAGGCAGCAAAACAACAATACGGTTTTGCCAAAGCTGACGTATTTGTTAAAGGTGTTGGTCTTGGTCGTGACGCCGCCATCCGCGCGCTTTCCGGCCTAGACATTCAAGTAGAAAGTATTAAAGACGTGACGGGTGTGCCATTCGGTGGCGTTCGCCCAAAGAAAGCACGTCGCATCTAGGGTGAGGAGGTAGATACATATGGCACGAGATACTCGCTCAATCGTTAAGATGTCCCGTCGCGAAGGCTACGCTTTACACCCTAAAGCACACAAAGCACTCGTTAAGCGCACATCACCCCCCGGTCAGCAAGGTAGCGGCCGCGGTGGTCGCCCAGCAAAAGCAAGTCAATATTCCTTGCAGCTGCGCGAAAAGCAAAAAGTTAAGCGCCTTTACGGCTTGCTTGAACGTCAGTTCAGCAACCTGATGAAAGAAGCTACCCGCAAACAAGGTCAATCGGGCGAAGTCCTGCTGCAGCTGCTCGAACAGCGCATGGACAACGCCGTTTACCGCGCCGGATTCGCTCCGTCACGCCGCGCCGCACGCCAGCTGGTTACCCACGGTCACTTTATGCTGAACGGCCGCCGCGTCGATATTCCTTCCATCCGTCTCCGTGCAGGTGACGAACTGACCGTCCGAGACCACAGCAAGCAGACCGAATACTTCAAGAAGATTGATGATGTTAGCCCAGCACCAAGCTCTACACCGGGCTGGTTGAAGGTTGACCGCAAGAAAACAACTGTTGTAGTAACTGGCGCTCCTGCTCGCAACGACGCTGAGCCGGACATTAATGAACAATTAATCGTTGAATACTACTCACGCTAAGGGGAGGAAGCACTAAATATGTCAAAGATGATTCACACACCGGGCCTCGTAAAGGTAGATGACCACAGTGCGTCAAGCGCTACCTTTGTTGTAGAGCCTCTCCACAGCGGCTACGGTATGACCCTCGGCAACAGTTTGCGTCGCGTATTGCTCTCCAGCATCGCTGGCGCCGCCGTTACCAGCTTCAAGATTGAAGGCGTGACCCACGAATTCACCGTAGTAAAAGGCGTTAAGGAAGATGTCGTCGACATCATGCTTAACCTCAAAGGCGTTCGTTTCCGTGTTTACGGCGACGAACCGCAGACCTTGCGTATCGTTAAAGACGGCAAGGGCGCTGTAACCGCCAAAGACATCCAGGTTAACGCCGATGTTGAGGTAGTCAACCCTGACCACGTTATCGCAACTATCGATGAAGACAAAGCTAAGTTCGTTATGGACTTGGTTGTCGAAACCGGTCGCGGCTACCGCACCGTCGAAGAGGGTTCGGCAAAGAAGGCAAGCGACATGATTGCCGTAGATGCTATCTTTAGCCCAGTTCTTCGCGTACGCTACAAGGTCGAAAACACCCGTGTCGGCCAGATGACCGACCTCGACAAACTGCTGCTTACTATCGAAACCGACGGTTCAATTACTCCGCGCGACGCTTTCGAAGAAGCATCAGCCATTTTGGTAAATCAGTACACAGCCCTTGCAGGCAAGACCCGTGTTGAAACCGGCGAACAGCTCATTCCATCTGGTGTTAGTGCTACGACCGGCGTTGCTGTTGACAGCGACGAACCTGCCGCCCTCAACACTCCAATCGAAGATCTCAATCTTTCAGCTCGCACCACCAATGCACTCATCAATAACGACATTCACACTATCAAGGATTTGTTTAGCTTGAGTGACGCGGAACTGCGCGACCTGAAAGGTTTTGGCAGCAAGGCTTTGGACGAAGTCAAGGAAAAACTAGCGGAGTTGGAGCTTTAGAATGCATCGTCACGGATATAAAGGCCGAAAACTGCACCGCGAGCGCGACCAACGTGAAGCGCTGATCAAGGGTCTGGCAGATTCGCTCATCAAATATGAGTCGATCGAAACAACCCTTCCAAAGGCCAAAGAAGTGGTGCCTTACGTAGAAAAATTAATCACCAAAGCCAAAAAAGGCGATTTGCACTCCCGCCGCCAGGTTATTAGCAGTTTGCACACCGTTGCAACTGCCCACAAGCTGGTTGACGAAGTAGCGCCAAAACTAACTGGACGCACCAGTGGCCACTTGCGCATCGAAAAAACCCGCTTGCGCCGCGGCGACAACGCCCAGTTGGCACGCGTCAGCTTTGTAGACGACCTGGGCGAAGCTCCGGTTGCCAAGGCCGCCAAGCCAGCCGCCGCCAAAGAAGCTAAGGTTACCAAAACTCCTACAAAAAAGGCTGAAACCGCCAAGAGAGAGGAGAAATAATGAAGACCTATAGCGCAAAACCATCCGATGTTACCCGCAAGTGGTACGTCATTGACGCTTCGGAAGCTCCTTTGGGCCGCGTAGCGACTCAGATCGCCAAACTGCTGACTGGCAAAGACAAGCCGATGTTTACTCACCACATCGACGTAGGTGACTACGTGGTGGTTGTAAATGCGGGCAACATCAAAGTGACTGGCGAAAAACTGGACACTAAGATGTACTACCGTCACAGCCAGCACCCTGGTGGCCTTAAAGAACTGACCCTTCGTGAAAAAATGGAAAAGGACCCGACCCATGCCTTGATGCACGCGGTCCGCGGTATGCTTCCAGTTAACCGCTTACGCGACGCGCGCTTGGACCGCTTGAAGGTCTATGCCGGAGCCGAGCACAATCACGAAGCCCAGAAGCCTGAGAAAATTTCTGTAAAGGAGGCTAAATAATGGCTGCAAACGCAAACCAATATTTCTACGCCTTGGGTCGCCGCAAGAGCTCGACCGCCCGCGTCCGTCTGCAAGGCGGTAAGGGTACAATCACCGTCAACGGTAAGCCTGCCGAAGAGTACTTCGCCGGCAGCGAGTACCTGATGAATGAACTTAACAAACCCTTTGTTGTACTGCAGCAAGAGAACAAGTTCGATATCAGCGCCCGCGTTACCGGCGGTGGTCATGTTGGTCAGATCGATGCAGTCCGCCTCGGTATCTCCAAGGCTCTCGCTCTTATGAACGAAGACCTCAAGGGTACGTTGAAGCGCGCCGATCTACTTGGCCGTGACTCCCGTGAGAAAGAACGCAAAAAGTTCGGTCTCAAGGGCGCCCGCAAGCAACGCCAGTTCACCAAGCGTTAGTCCGGCCCAGGACAACAAAAATAATAGCTCCGTACAGGGGCTATTATTTTTCGTTACAATTCTTGTTTTAAGCGGGGTATTACAGAGGAGAATTATCCCAATAGATATGATGACCAGACGTGTTCTCATGCACTGCCTTTAAAAATTCTGCATGCCTTTCTGCGTACCCGAACCGTTTTATTGCTTCGGCCGTTGCTACCTCAAGATTGTGACGAATATTAACCCCAACCCCTGCTTGAGAATCTACCAGCAAGAGCTCCTCCGGGTATTGATCACTCGTCCCAGCATCTATCGTCATGCGCAACAATTTGTCGCCCAAAAATCGCATCCCTCTGCCTATATACGCAGTACAAAATGGTCTGTAGACATCGCCTACGGCCTCCACTGAACTTCTTGTGAACACCTGATTATGATTAAAACGTACCATCAGTCGGTCTTCGCCAAAATCAATACCGTTGATATCATCGATCATTGCCTCGGCGGTCATAAAACGTGCCGCCAGCAGTTTCTGTCCGCCATAATCTCCAAATATATCGGAGAACTTTCCAATCATCGTTGTGGCTTCTGCGACCGATAACGTTTCTTCTGCGTCCATTCTTTCTCCTAACTGTACGCGACTAAGGTATCGCATTTGTAAATTAATTGATACCATATTAGTCAAGTACCTGCAACCACCACAAGCCATTATGAGTAAAACACTCCACGAAAAACGTATCATAAAACGCCAGCAACTTATTGAGCGCACGGCGATTGCTTTAGGAGGCATCCCCAAACATGAAGCCGAGGTGCTGCTGCGCATTGAACGTCAACAGAGTGTACGAATAAATACACTTAAACCACCGCTAGAGACGCCCGGTTGGCTCGGCCAAAAATTTCTTTGGTGTACTGAAGGCTATGAACTAACACTACCCGTGACAGATATTCGCGACAGTCAGGCGGTACAGACTGGCCATATTTTTATTCAAAATGCAGCCAGCTGGCTGCCTGTCATTGCTTTAGATCCTCAACCAGGCGAAATGATTTTGGATGTCTGTGCCGCACCCGGCGGCAAAACCAGTCATATTGCAGCGCGCACGAATAATAAAGCTGTTATCTGGGCTAATGACAATTCGCGGTCGCGGCTCGCCAAATTGCAGGCCAATATGTCCCGCCTAAGTGCCAATATTGCCAACTATACATTTTATGATGCGACGCAGCTGGCGCGTAAATTGGACGGGCAGCGGTTTGACAAGATACTACTCGATGCACCGTGTAGCGGTGAAGGTATGATGAATTTATCTAATGACAAGGACTTCAATACGTGGTCAGTGGCCCACATCAAACGCTTGCAGCAACTGCAAAAACGCATCCTTGGGCAAGCTTGGATGCTACTGAAACCTGGCGGCACGCTCATTTATAGCACCTGCACAATGGCCCCAGAAGAAAACGAGGCCGTCATCGACTATTTTTTGCGATCGCATGATGATGCGCATACCCAGGAATTCGACCTTGCGCTTTCCAACAGAATAGGGCCAGTCAAAGAGTGGAACGGCCGTGCATTTAGTCCCGAAACTCAAAAATGCATGCGCCTAGCCCCCAGCCCCTTTATCGAAGCCTTTTTCGTTTGTAAGTTAAGAAAAATCTAGCAAATTATTAAAGAGTCATGGTATGATGCAGTTTGTGAAACGAATCCGACCAGCAGTAATATCAGTAGTCTATGGCTTTTGGTTTACCACACGACCCCGTGGCGGTTTGTTCCGTGTGTTTGCCTGAAGCACATACCAGAAAGCAAAAATATCGAAGAGACCGCCACCAACCCGGCGGTTTTTACATGTAGCAGATAAAGGAGGCGGCTTTTGGAAAAGAACAGGCAACCACCCGAAGATAAAGAGCCAAAAACGGAAAGACCCCTCATTCCATTGGACCATGGCCGTATACAAAGCTTTGGTTCGGCAGGAATCAGAATGACGGTGAGCGAATTGGACAAGCTTTGGCAAAACATTACGAATCAGATCATAAGTGAACATCCGGCTAATCAAATAAGGTATAATAATGAGGATGAGTAAACCAGTAGTTTTAACTGGCCTGCGGGCCAATAATGAATTGCATGTGGGCAACTATTTCGGCGCGCTATTGCCCATGATTGATATGGCGCGGGAGCGCTCAAGCGACTATCAGATTAATCTGTTTGTACCCGACCTGCACAGCTTTACGACACCCATCGACCACTCACGGTTACATCAACAGATTCTGCACAATGTGCGGCTGTATGTTGCAGCCGGCTTACCACTCGACAATAGTGACATCTATGTGTACCGTCAAAGTTACATTTCAGCACACAGCGAGTTGACGTGGATCCTGGACTGTTTTACCGGCTTCGGCGAAATGAGCCGCATGACACAATTCAAAGACAAGTCTACCAAGTTAGGAGAAAGCCGCATCAGTGTCGGCCTATTCAACTATCCGGTCCTGATGGCGGCCGACATTGTGCTCTACGATGCCAGCTACATACCTGTTGGTGACGACCAAACCCAGCATCTTGAATTTACTCGTGACATCGCCGAACGGTTCAATAACCAGTTCGGCCAGATTTTTACCGTCCCGCTGCCCGTGCCGAAACAACACGAATTTTTTGGCAAAGACCAGGGCCTACGCATTCGCGACCTCATCGATCCGACAAAAAAAATGAGCAAAAGTGACGATACTGGCCGCGGCGTAATCTTTTTGGGAGACGATCCTGCCGTCGCTGCCAAAAAGATCATGAGCGCCACTACCGATAGTTACGGCGAAATCAAATATGATATCCAGGATCGTCCGGGCGTCAGCAATCTTTTGCAAATGCTCTCGCTTTTGACGGGCGAACCGCTTGATGCGGTTATCGCCGAATGGGAAGGCAAAAACAGCTACGGTGATCTCAAAAAAGCTACCGCAGCAGCGATGGCCGATTTTTTGACTGGCTTTCAAGCCCGTCTGGCAGCCGTAGACGACCAAACACTTATAGCAAAACTGGAACAAAGCGAAAAGATACTGCGCGAAACCGCCAACGCGACGCTGCTTCGCGCCCAAAAAGCCGTCGGCTTACGGGCATAAAACCGATTCCATGAAAAAGGTCCCGTTTTATGGCAATCACGAAGATAATCTACACTGCGCTGTCGCCGTGTACCGGATGCTGTTTGACTATTTTCTTGACCGCCGGATCGACTGGGAAGACATGGAAAAAATGTCCGGTTTCCGGCCAGGCAAAGCGGCTTGGACGGTGACCATTTGGGAGCGCATGACCAAACAGGGTTTTGATATCCGCATGATCGAGCCGTTCGACTACGAACGTTATGAAAAAGAAGGTGAATCATATTTGCACAGTTATTTTACCGATATCGAATATGAGTGGCAGGTCAAAAATTCTAATATTCTAGAAATCCGTCCTTATATCAGAGCCTTTATAGAATCGCAAAGTGTTGAACGCCGCCGCGCCACACTGCAGGATATAGATGCTGTCTCTTATACACATCT
>JARIHD010000087.1 GCA_029288425.1 Candidatus Saccharimonadota bacterium | reverse complement strand
AAAAACATGGCGTTTTCGCCCAAAATTTTTTCGAAATGCAGGCGGCCGCGGTTGCGAAGCTCTTCGCGGAACTCTTCATTAAAGATATGCTCGACATCTTTTTCGGCTTCAGCCTCAAAATCTTCAATAGACTTTGTGGCCGCACCAACACGACTCAATCGGACGGCGACATATATAAATCCCAGTCCTCCGGCCCAGATCACACTCAGGATGAGTACTAACCACCAAATTGTCATCCCACTCTCCACCTTTTAATCACAAGCGTTATATCCTTAGTAATAAATATACCCCAATACCGCCAATAACAAAAACAATTAATGCCATTAATGTGACCTGAATAAGGTTGCGGAAAATCGTCTTTTTGGCCAGAGGGTTACGGCCGACTGCTGTCATGCCGGTGCGCACTCCGGCAAACAAGATAACACCGGCCACAATGACACTCAGCAGAGCCACCGTCGTCCCGGCGTAAATGCGAAAGGCACTGACCGGCTGATCGGTTACCACTTGGGCAAGCTTTGCCAATACTTCAGGTACGCCCGCCGGTGAATTCTTCTGATATTTGGGATTGTGCGCAACCGATATTTCGATACCGATGCGCCCCAGGCTAACCTGCTGGTCACCGGTGCTGGTTTTGAGTACGGTGGTGCCTTCGGTCATGGATTTGCCATCAAAAGCGTCAAGTGCCTTGCCAAGCACGAATTCTTGATTACCGTCCGACTTCATTCCCACCCCGGCAACGGATGAAATCGAGATATAGTCACCAATGTTGATTGGTCCGTTCTGCGTACTAACCAGTACATCAAACTGCCCGCTATTGGCCACAAATATCTCTTCTGCTGCTGCGGTATTGGAAAGCGATACGCCTGCTTCTGCTGACGAAACGACAACGCCCAGCACATTACTACCGTCAGCCCGTTCAGCGGGCTGCACTTTGCTGCCGTCGCCCGGTTTGAGCCGCACAATCATGCCCTTTTGCAAACTACCGTCTGACTGATAACCTTGGGTTATTTTTTGCGCATAGGCCGGCATGGCAGAAATGAGCGTGAAAACAGCGAGGCTCAGGATCAGCAACAACCGCTTAATAACACGCTTATACTTATTCATTGTACGCTTAAGTATACAAAAGAGAGGCCAAAGCGGCCACTGTTTTGCGTATGTCATCTTCGGTAGTTTGGCGGCCCATGCTAAAACGAAGTGAGCTTTGGGCGTCGGCTTCGGAAATACCCATAGCCCTCAATACATGCGATGGTTCTTCGTTACTGGCGCTACAAGCCGAGCCGGCGGCACACAGAATGCCGGCTTCGTCGAGCTGAATCAGAATGCGTTCGTTATCGGTGCCGGGCAGCGTAATGTGTACATTGTTAGGCAAGCGGTGTTTGAGCGAGCCATTTACGATAACACCGGAGATTTTTTCTTCTAGCAGATCTATAAAAAGTTTTTGCAGGCTTTGCAGCCGTTCGACTTCAGCGCGGCGACGTTTTTGCACGAACTCCAACGCCTTTGCAAAGCCGATCGCGCCGGCGACGTTTTCAGTGCCGCTGCGATAGCCCCGCTCTTGGCCGCCACCTAAAATCTGAGGGCTAAATCGGACGCCTGCTTTGGCAAACAAAACGCCGAATTGTTTGGGACCATATATTTTACCACCGTTCAGGGTAATAAAATCCGCGCCCAAACGTGCCGCATGAACATCCAGATAGGCTGCTGCCTGTGCGGCATCGGTGTGCAAATAGAGCGGCAAATCATTGCCGGCGCGCATGCGTTCGCGGCGAATCATCTCAATGGCTTGGCCCAGCTCATGGATCGGCTGAATGCTGCCGACCTCGTTGTTGGCATACATTACACTTACAAGTACCGTTTGATCGTCGATGACCTTCAAGAGGTCGGATAGTACAATAATACCTTTTGCATCTACGGGTGCCTCTTTACATTCGTAATGATGCGCGGTTTTGAGCACCGATTCGTGCTCGATAGCACTCACGATCATATTGCCTTCCGGAAACTGGCCCATAACACCGCGAATCACCAGATTGTTGGCCTCGGTACCGCCCGCCGTAAAGATAATTTCACTGGGCCGGGCTCCCATGATGCAGGCTACTTTTGCACGTGCGGCCTCTAGGTCGCGGCGCACTTCAATGGCCGCCATATATGTTGCCGATGGGTTATAAAACTTTTCGGCGAAATAAGGCTGCATGGTTTCTTGAACCATTGGATCCATAGGCGTGGCGGCGGCGTAATCGAGGTAAATCATGATAATTATTATAAAAGAAGCGGCCGGAGCCGCCTCATGATTTTTTAGAGTTCGGTATGCATTAATTTACCGTACATTTTCATGGCCTTATACAGGCGCTTGCCTTCTTCGAGTTCGACGTAGCGGTAGGGCTGGCCGTCCTGGGCCTTTAGGATGCCGTTGGGGCGAACATCGTAACGGGTGGTTACGATACGCAGCTGACCGTTTTCGTCGGTCCATTCCTCGTGCCAGATCCAGGTCTTTTCGTCCAGGCAAAAGAATTCGCGGCGGACGCCAGGCGGCACAGGGCCAAAGATATCACCACCAATTCGCGCAGCACGGCGCAATACTTCACGGTATTGGCGTGCACGCTTTTCTTCGTCGTGCTGGCCTTTGAGTGAACCGAAAAGATTGAGACTAAACATTATTTAGTTCCTAAAAATTCAGCGTAGCCATGCTGGGATGATTCAGTCAAATCGAACTCGGGACTAAGGTCGGCAGGTGTCGGGTCTTCAATAGTAGCAATGCTGGGTACGGTAGGGTAAGAAACGTCGGGGGCGGTTTGATTAAAGCCGGCGACTATTTCGCCCTCGAAAACAGCTCGTTCAAAGTCGTTCAGGGGTGCGGCATTAGGAATATCATTGATAGAGGGGCGTTCAACAGGGGGGATAACACCGGAGCCATTGTGAGTAATAAGCGCAGCGAGACCCTTCGGAATAGCACCGTCAACCATTTCTTTGTAAGCGGCCTCAGGGGTCTGGACAGCTTCAAATCCTTCTCTTCGTAAGCGTTGTTGCATAGCTCTTTCTACCTCATGCCGAGAACATGTTCCGCGTTCTCTGTTGTGCGGGCAGCCAATGTCTCGAGGTCTTCTCCTCGCAAATGGGCTAGAAACTCCGTGGTAACACGCACATGTTTAGGCTCGCACATGTTACCACGAAATGGTTTAGGAGTCAAGAAAGGGGCATCTGTTTCTAGCACCAGTTTTTCGATCGGAACCGCCTTGGCGGCCTCTAATTGGCGCATATCTTTTGTAAAAGTCATTATACCATTCAGGCCGACATAAAGTCCACGATTTAATATATTTTTCAGATCTTTTTCGTGTGAACTGAAACTGTGGATAATACCTCGGATGGGCTTGTGTTTATGATATTCATCAAAAATGGGCCAAAAATCATCAAATGCATCACGTACATGAAACACCATAGCCAGATCGTGCTGCTGGGCCAGTTCTATCTGGAAGCGCAGCATAGCAATCTGGTCTTCTTTCGGTGAATGCTCGTAATAATAATCCAGGCCACACTCACCGACGGCCACAACCTTGGAATTTTTGGCTAACATTGCAAAGCGTACCAACATTTCGGCATTATTACGATAGACTTTCGCTTCATGGGGATGGATGCCGATGCTCGCCCATACACCATCATGTTGGCCGGCAAATGTCACCGCGACCTCGCTATCCTCGACTGTCGTCCCGACGCATAACAAACGCGTAACCCCCTCCTTTTGTGCATTTTTAAGCAGCTCCTCAGGCCGCGGCGAACCGGCCTTTAGGAAGCGTTTTTTGGTTTCGGTCTGCAACTGCAGGAGTTCGGAGGCTTCGTGTATATGACAGTGGGTGTCGGTCAGCTGAATCATTTCGTTTCCGCAGGAGCAGCCGGTTCGGCTTTTGGAAACAAGGTGCCAGCGATCGGACGCACGATACCTTCGCTAAACACAGCCTTTATTTTGGTGGCGGTTTCGGGCAAGAACGGCTCCAGAAGTTCGGCGATTTCTATCAAACAACTGGCTTGATATGCGAGCACGTCACGCAAATGACCGGCGTCTTTTTCTTTGGCGATCTGCCAGGGCTTTTCTTCATCGATGTATTGGTTGAGGCCCCGGACTTGGTCCCAGATATGGTCGAGGGCGCGGTCAAACCGGCAAGCACCGATTGCTTCTTCTACGGGACGGTTATCATGCTGGGCGGCCGGGATATCACCGATTAAGCCGTTCTGGTATTTCATGATCATGGCAGCAGTGCGCTGGACAGCGTTGCCGAGTTCGTTGGCAAGTTCGTTGTTGTAGGCATTGTCAAAAGCCTCCCAGCTGAATTCGCCGTCATTATAACTAGGTATATGTCTTAGGAAATAGTAACGGAAAGCGTCGACGCCGTATTTTTCGACGATCTCGAGGGGCGAAACGCCGTTGCCGTCGGATTTGCTCATTTTACGGCCATTGATATTGATAAAGCCGTGTACATACAACTGTTTCGGTAGCGGCACATTCAAACTCATAAGCATGGCGGGCCAGATAGCGGCATGAAACCGGATAATGTCTTTGCCGATCACCTGTACGCTTGCCGGCCAAAATTCCCGAAAATCGTTGTGCTCCGGATATCCGAGCACTGTAATGTAGTTCATGAGCGCCTCAAACCAAACGTACATCACCTGGGTATCGTCGCCGGGCACCGGAATGCCCCATTCGACGTTCTCTTTGGGACGAGAAATACTGATGTCTTCCAGGCCTTCTTTGAGTACGGCCAGGATCTCATTGCGCCGGGTTTCGGGAACGATTTTAAAAGCGTCCGTTTCGATGGCTTCACGAATCCGGTCGTTGTATTTGCTGAGCTTAAAGAAGTAATTCTCTTCTTCGACACGTTGATATGCCTGCGGATGAGAGGGCTCCATGCGTGCAGGGTCAGCTTGGGCTTCGGGCACAAATGTTTCTTCTTTGACGTCGTACCAGCCGATGTACGTGCTTTTGTAAATGTCATCTTTAAGTGCTTTCCAGATCAGCTGGGCACGCTGTTCGTGGCCTTTGTCGGTAGTGCGAATAAAACGGTCATTGCTGATATTAAGTGTGTGGGCCAGATCACGAAATGCCTGGCTCATTTCGTCACAAAGTTCTTTTGGTTTTTTGCCCAGTGATGCGGCTTTTTGGGCGATTTTGGCGCCATGCTCGTCGGTGCCGGTGCCAAAGATAACGTTTTCGCCCTGCTGCCGTGCAGCTCGAGCCAAAACATCGGCCATCACAAATTCAAGCGCATGGCCGACATGTGGCTCGCCATTAACATAAGGAATAGAAGTCGTAACGTAATAATTCATATAGTTTTAGTGTACCTGTTTATGCGTGTGAATGAAAAATCGAGAATAAAAGAAACTTAGCCCCGCATGGGCATGCTGCGCATCTTTTTCATCACGAACGCACTGGTCATTACGGGTAGATTATAGCATAGAAAAACGACCACTTGTTAGGGTGGCCGTTTTAAGATCTAGGGCTGATTATTGAACAACGGTCAGTTTTGGAACAAGTCCGCTAACGGCTTCATTGGTGGTTTCTTGCAACTTGATGGTAGTGTCATTAGGCTCGGTGCAAGTAGACTGGGGGCCAACGTAGCGGTAGTAATAGTCGCCCACCTTTACAATCTTGTCGTTTGTTCGGGCGGCTTCTTGGGCCGTAAGGCCCTTGCCGTCAATATCCGTGCCGTCTGTAGGCTTAAGTCGTTGGATGTAACCAGAGGCCATGTTTTGTGCCGAACAGGCTTTGCCGTATTTTTCGAGCGCTTCTGATGAGAAGCCGGCATTGCCATATTCGGTCATTTTGTAGACGAGTTTTTGATCGCCATTATATTCGGCACGAACGTTCCATTCTTTGATGGTGACATACGTTTTAGTGTCTGCGGCCGGCTTGGTTTCTGGTTTGGTTTCATCTTTTTTGTCCGCGCTAGCTTTTTGACTAGTGGTTGATGTAGTCTTTTTATCGTCCTTATTGTTCATGCGCTGTC
>JARIHD010000082.1 GCA_029288425.1 Candidatus Saccharimonadota bacterium | reverse complement strand
TACCAAAACGACGCCATTGTGATGGACTGCGGCAATGATTTAGGAGTTGATCTGCCAGGCATTAACTACGCCATTGCCGACACTACCTATCTGGAAAGCATCAAACACAAACTGCGGGCTTATGTTATTACTCACGGCCACCTGGATCACATTGGCGGCTTGCCGCACATCGTGCCTAAATTCCCGGCACCTATTTACGGTTCGCGCTTTACCATCGGCCGCGTCGAAGAAATCTTTGAAAACTTCGGCCTGCCTATGCCGGACGGCTTCGAACTCAAGACTGTTCAAATGAACGAAGACACCCACGAGCGCCTGAAGGTCGGCGAGTTCTTTGTGGAGCTGGTGCGTGTTACGCACTCCATCCCCGGCTCGACCTGTATCGTGCTCGATACACCCGCTGGTCGTATTATCAACACCGGTGACTTCCGTTTTGACCCCAACCCGCTTGACCATGAGCGCAGCGACATCGACCGCCTGAAAGAACTCGGTAACGAAGGTGTGCTGGCGCTGCTGAGCGAAAGTACCACCCCTGAACGCATGGGTCGTACTCCCAGCGAAAGCACCATCGAACAAAGCTTCATTGATATTATGCAGCAAGCGCCTGGCCGTATCTTTGTTGGTCTGTTTTCAACCAACATGAACCGCGTCCAGATGATCGTGAACGCCGCCGTACACCACGGCCGCAAGGTCGCCATGGACGGCCGCAGCATGGTCAGTACCCTCGAAATGGCGGTCCGTCACGGCTTTATGAAAATTCCAAAAGGAACGTTCGTGCCCATCGCTAACGTCGCCAGCATGAAAGACGAACATGTTGTCGTCGTCTGTACGGGTAGTCAGGGTGAACCTAGCTCGGCGCTCCAGCGAATGGCTTCGGGCGACCACAAACACGTCAAGCTCAAAGAACAAGACACGGTCATTCTATCCAGTACCCCTATTCCAGAAAGCGGCAACGACAAACTGGTCGGCGATATGGTCGATGGCCTGGCCCGCAAAGGAGTACACGTATTTGAAGCCCGTAACCACGAGCTCGATGGTGTCGGCCCGCTGCACGTTTCCGGCCACGCTTCGCGCGATGAATACGCCGAAATGATCCAGTACACTAAACCTAAATTCTTCATCCCCATCTACGGCGCGTACCGTGTAAAACGGCGTCACATCGACATCGCGGTAGAGCAGGGCGTGCCCCGCGCCAACTGTGTAAACGCCGACAACGGCGATGTCATTAGCCTGACGCCAAACAGCATGGAAATCACCGGTTCCGTACCAAGCGGTACGATTCTGGTCGACCAAACGGGCGCTATCGTTAGTAATGTCGTTGTCAAGGACCGCGTGCTGCTCAGCGAGGAAGGCCTGATCGCCGTCGTCTTGACCGTTGACAAAAAGAACGGCAACCTGCTTACGAGTCCCGACATCATTTCCCGCGGTTTCATTTACATGCGCGACAACGAGGATCTTATGAACAACCTGCGTGCCGAGTTGCGCCGTGCCGTGCAGCAGCGTTTCAAGCGCGTCGACCTCGACCGTTTCAAGGCCGAACTCAAAGACCACATCACGCACTTTTTGTTTGAACAAACCCAGCGCAGCCCGATCGTTATTCCGGTGGTTAATGTGATTGGCGGCAAGGGCGACGTCAAAGTCGCCGCCGGCGGCCGCACCAAAACTGGCGAAGAAGTCGCCGCCGAACAAGAAAAACGCTTCCGCGAAATGCGCGCCCGTTTGCTTGGCCAAGATGCCCGCACCGATTAAATAACGCAGAAGGACAAATATGTCGAACCCAGGATCAGGCGAACAAACCCGCGCTCAGTTTATGGCTGCCGACGGCCAGGAATTATACGGCTCCTGGACAAGAGCTGTCATAGATGCTACCGTCACCGACGAATTCCTGACTAATTTCCCTGAACAGGTCAAGGGGTCAAAGCGCAAAGACCGGCTCGCCGACCCGAAAGGCATCTTTTCGGCCGAACGAATAAAAGGTCAGCTATCGCGCGCCATGCAGGAAGTTGACACCGCCGAGGGCATAACGCGTGAGTTGCTCATGCCCAGCTACGATGACATCGTAACATACACCGATGCAGGGTATTTTGGCGATAGAACCAAGAGAAGCGGGGCGGCCCAGTACGAGCGCGTGTTTACGCATGCACATACCGGGCTGCAATTCGGCCTTGGCGCTTCTGCCGGTTTTGTCTTTGACAGCTTTCTTGAAGCTTACATACAGGCCGACGAATTAGGTGTACTAGGGATTGATAATGACATGGCAAGCAAGCAGGCTGAAATCGGGCGGTTTATGGGCCCGCTGTGGGATAATGCCTTCAATTTGCCGCCCGATGATCAGGACCCCTTATTCATCTGGCGCTCGATCGATCTGCAAAAACTTGCATTCATTGCGCGCTCACTTACTGGCAATCCATCGGTGGTTGACTGCCTGGTGGACCTTAGCAACACAGGCTTCGGAGTTTTGGGCGGCAGGACTGCCCGCGTCGGTGACGACCAAAATCTTCGGATGATATGGGATAAGGACCTTTGGCGATCGGCCCGGCTGGGTATTATGTCAGAACGGTTTACTGCCGCTATGCCGTTTGACGAAACAACGCAGACTTTTTCCGTCCTGCCTCAAGTGACTCATTATTTGCAAGCTGCCAAAGAGCGGCAAAATGCAGAAGGGTTAAGCCTAGCACGTGACGTAAGCACCAGCCTTAAAAAGTTTAAACAAGACTTCACAATCGGTTGTCCGATTCCCCAAGAAATACCCATTACAGCGCTGACTATGGGCCGTGCAATCCAATCTGTGGCCGAATACCACCGTGACTAAGCATCTACGTAAGCCAACCTATTGTGCTTAGGTCAAAAATATGCTAATGTATATTTATGACAACTCCAGAGTCACGATGGACCGAACCTGTCCCTTTCGACTACGCTCCCATGCATGATGCTCCTATTGCCTCAGACCCATGGCATTCGCAGTTTGGCAACCACCCGCGCTTCGCCGAAGGCCCGAACGGTCTCATATATTCCCAAGATCCGGCCAATAGTAAAAAATGGCACATTGCCCCCACCCGATCTGAAGCGCAAGCAATCGTAGATGCCCAGCCCAAGGCCGAACTAGTTCGGCCTCACTTTGATTATGCTCCAGTGGGTAGCCCCATTCGACAAGACGGCCATAAGCATAACTTTGGCAACCCAAGAGTATCTAATGTCATTATGGATAAACCTTATTTCCAGGTTAAAGACACCGTCGAAAAATTAAGCGACGATCGGGCCGCTCCCGAAGCTGAAACCAAGGTAGCCTTCAAACAAATCCGCAGCAGCGAAATCACCGTAGATCAAGAAACAATAGATCCCACAGACCGCCCGGTCTTTCTTTTGGCGCGCGATGAAAATGTAATTCCGGGGTCGAGTGCTCGGGGCAATAGCCTTCTTTATTCTGATCCAAGCAAACAACGCCCTTCTGCAAGCTATTATAATCCAGAGTTACACGAGTTCCTGCCCGAGGCTGTGTCATCTCTTATGCGCGACCGTGAGTTCGCTCGTTCCGGCAGAATACCGCCCTTCGTTCCAGAGGAAGGCCGATATGCCACAGACAAAGGAGAAAAGGTCGGTTTTGATGGCCCAACCCCTCCCACGCTCGTACAGTTGCATCATCCGGAAGCAGGCGAATACTCTTTACTGTCCCTGGGTATAGACGTGTCGACCGACCTTCGCGGCTTCTTTTGTTTTGCGGCTAAAGGCAATCAGACGGCCGAGCAGATGTTTGAGCGCGCCAAAGCCGCATATCCAGAACTTTTTGACGAGTCCGTTAATACCGCACGACATCTTGGTACTGGCGCTATGCCGCTCAATAAGGTCAAACATATTGTTGACCAAATTGCGGCAGCCGAAAACCGTGAGGCCCGGTCTATGAGCATCACCATCTCGAATGCCGTTGAAAGACCTGCGCCTACGGCGGCTGAGGCTACTCCGGCGAGCCGGACTAATGACGTTGCAGAATTGTTTAGATTCAGTACTGAACAAGGCCTGAATAAAGCTACTGATAGGGAAATTCAACTAGAGGAACAAGCCCTTATTAACGCCATGAGGGGCAAGGAAAATGTGGCAAGGATAAGTATGTGGGATGGCGTAAGGGGTGCCAGTTCTATTTCCGCTCGTGGAAACATCCAGACCCTGTTGCTGACCCAAAATCATAACCTAGCCAAGCCGTCGGAAGAACAAGACGCCTTTGATCGGGTGATGTCAAAAGTTCAAAAAGATATGTACGACCAGTTGGAAAGGGGCGCCTCCAGGGCCTCCGATTCGCGTGATTTTAATGAGGGCAAGAACCTAGAGCAATTACTTAGGAACAGTCCCATAAAGACCCAGGAAATGCTAGTCAAGGCCGAAAATACGATAGCTTTGCTTACAGAAGTCGGTCTATATAAAATGGCGAACTGGGGTTCTTCGGAACAGCTCAAAACGGCCATAAGTTTAATGGATGCCTACCTTGAAAATCCGCCGATTGATGTACAGTCACAGAGCAATGTTTTCTCTTTTTCATTTGCGACTGCCCCAAAGACGCTAGAGCGATTCGTGGCTGCCATTAACCTGGACCTTGCTTCTAAGCCTAACCAGCCCAACAATCCCATGCTAATACAGCAAAGAGACGAAGTATTGGCATGTCTTTATGCCATTAACGGTATTATAGGTGCCGTAACGGGCCGTAGTGCCAGAAATCATATAGTTCGCTAGCCGCTACCCAAACAGTCGTCAAATTGACAATAGTTGTAATTTTTGCTATAATATTTCTACATCTTAGAAATAAAAACATAAGTCTGATAAAATCAAACAGTAATGGCAAAGAAGAAAAAGGGTAACAAACGAGCGGCCGAAGTTGTCGAGCGCTCACCGTTCTGGCCGCTGGCCGGGGCGATTTTATTGATTGTGCTGGCACTGTTTCTACTGCTGGGTGGTTTTGGCACGGGTGGTCCTATGCCGCAAAACATGTTCAACGGCGCCTACTGGACACTCGGCTGGGCGGCCTATCTGCTGCCGATTGCCCTGGTTTATTGGGGTGTTTATAAATTTACATCCGAAGATCATCAGATCCCGCTTGGCCGACTATTTAGTATGCTGGCGGTGCTCGGGTTTGCGTCTGGCTGGTTGTTTACGGCTTTCGCAGCTAAACAACCCGATGGTAAATATATCGAAGGTCACGGGGGTGCGGTCGGAGAAGCGCTTGGCGGTGTGATATTGGCGGCACTGGATAAGTTTCCGGCATCGATTCTGTTTTTGGTACTCGCTATGCTGGCGGTGTTCTTTGCTTTTGGTATTTCGCCCCAGGTGCTGCTGAAGGTAAAAGATTTGTTCAGGCGACCCGAATCTGACGATACCGATCTGCGCGACCTAAAGGTCAAAGCAGAATCGACCGGCTTTAAACTGAACGAGGGCGTACCCGTTGAACACGGTAGGGGTAACAAAGACAAACCGGCGCGCTTTAGTTCGCTGAAAAACACTGCCGAAAAGCTGGCTCCGACCGACAACCACGAGGCGTTGACCGTTGCCAGTGACCCAAATTGGCAATTCCCAAGCGTTAATCTGTTGGATCAAAAACAAGACAAGGCCGACGCCGGCGACGTAAACGGCAACGCCCAAATCATCCACGACACATTTTCAAACTTCAATATCGACGTCGAAATGGAAGGGGCGAATGTCGGTCCGCGCGTGACCCAGTACA
This sequence comes from Candidatus Saccharimonadota bacterium, assembly GCA_029288425.1. Classification (GTDB taxonomy): domain Bacteria; phylum Patescibacteriota; class Saccharimonadia; order Saccharimonadales; family UBA4665; genus JARIHD01. Next base: position 2,968 of record JARIHD010000082.1, on the reverse strand, counting down.
CGCTCAAGCCACCAACTGGGGTGAAATTGACTAAGATTACCGCCCTGGAGAACAACCTGGCGCTCGATTTAGCTGCACATGCCATCCGTATGGAAGCGCCGATTCCGGGCAAGCGCGCTGTAGGTATCGAGGTGCCAAACGTCAAAGCCGCCATTGTGCGTCTGAGCTCTATTTTGCAGTCGCGCGAATGGGCTGACATGAAAGGCCCGCTGACTTTTGCTATCGGTAAAGACATCGCCGGCAAGCCGGTGGTGGCCGACCTGGCCAAAATGCCTCACCTTTTAGTGGCTGGTCAGACCGGTTCCGGTAAGTCGGTTATGATCAACGACATTCTGACGAGCATGCTGTACCGCAACAGCCCTTCGGACCTAAAGCTTATCCTGGTTGACCCCAAACAGGTGGAATTAACGCCGTATAACGACATACCGCACTTGCTAACCCCAGTTATTAACGAACCCGAAAAATGTATTAGCGCCCTGAAATGGGCTGTGGCCGAAATGGAGCGCCGCTTGCGTACCATGGCCGAAGTGGGTAAACGCAACATCGGCGAATACAACAACCTCAAAAAAGAAGAGGGTATGCCATACATTGTGATTGTTATCGATGAGTTGGCCGACCTGATGATGATGGCTGCCCGCGACGTGGAAGCACTGATCGTGCGTTTGGCGCAAAAGGCCCGCGCCGCCGGTATCCACCTGATTTTGGCGACACAGCGTCCGTCTGTTGACGTTATCACCGGTCTGATCAAAGCTAACGTGCCGGCGCGTATTGCCTTTACGGTGGCCAGTCAGGTTGACTCACGTACTATTATTGACCAGATGGGCGCCGAAAAGTTGCTGGGAATGGGTGACATGCTGCTGTTGACCAGCGACATGCCCAAACCAAAGCGCGTTCAGGCGTCATTCATTAGTGACGAAGAAACCAATAAAGTTACCGACTTTATCCGTATGCAGCGGCCGCCTCAATACGACGACGAGATCATTAGCCAGCCTGTCCAGCTGAATGGTAAGGGTGGTGTCGTGTCCGACATGGGCGGCGGTGAGGGTGATGACGATATGTGGCGTGACGCTGTGCAGGTGGTGATCGAGGGTCGCAAGGCCAGCACCAGCCTTTTACAGCGTCGCTTGCGCATTGGATATGGCCGTGCTGCCCGTTTGATCGAAACTATGGAAGAGCAGGGCATTGTTGGGCCTGCTGACGGAGCCCGCCCGCGCGACGTTTTGGTTGGTTCGATGGATGAAGTGTTCGGCAATCCTGGCGCCGCTGAACCCGATGACTCTCAAGTGGCCTAGTCTTCAAGATATACGTGTAAAAATATTACAGATATACTTGTATTCATAGCCCTAGCATGTAATGCTGTAAATACCATGAACTTGTCACAGAGTCTTTCAATAGCGAAGGATCTGGGACAAGTTCTTAATTTTTTGAGAGAAGAATTTCTATGACCCAATGCTTGAAAGTCTGGAATTAGGAAGGGGTGGTAAAGCCGACTCCCGGAGTTCCGAATCAATGATGATGCAGACTAAACGACTGCTTAGTTTGTCAGAAGAATTGATAAGACGATTTATATACGCATCCTACCGCGCACCCGAGGGTAGGAGGGGATCTGTGCGGCCGGTATGGGAGATATTGGCGCTTACCGATGAGGTAAGCGGGCATAACACACTGGTTCATATGCATCATCGACTGGGCGAACCTGATGAGCGCGAACGCGTACAAATAATGACCTCACTCTTCGAGAAGGGTGCTTGGGCGGGGCGCTTATTCATTGACGCAAGTACAGCAATAGGACTTAATGACGGTATCCAGCACACTACACGCGATCCTTTAAGGGGGCGAAGCATCGAAACGGGAGAGCATTTTGATGCACTCCAAGCTTTTCGCATAGGTCAGCTCGTAGGGGATCAACTGTCTAATATGCTGTTGGTCGATGCGCAAGTGACCGCCTCTTTGGAAGCAACCCGGGCGGTCGCCCTGCAACACAATCTTATCCAAAAGGCCTAGTAGCGGTAGTGTTCGGGTTTGTACGGACCGTCTTTGGGGAGACCCAAGTAGGCCGCCTGTTCTTCGGTCATGTCGGTGAGTTTGCCGCCGAGGGCCTCGACGTGCAGTCGGGCGACCTTTTCGTCCAGCTCTTTTGGCAGCAGATATACGCCGACTTCATATTTGCCGGTCCATAGTTCGATCTGGGCCAGAACTTGGTTTGAGAACGAGGCACTCATGACAAACGATGGGTGGCCGGTGGCGCAGCCCAGGTTAACCAGGCGGCCTTCGGCCAGTAGGATGATACGGTGACCGTCGGGGAAGGTGTACAGGTCAACCTGTGGTTTGATCTCTTCTTTTTTGATCCCAGGCAAGTTATTGAGTGGCTCGACTTGAATTTCGACGTCGAAGTGACCGATGTTACATACGATGGCCGTATCTTTCATGGCCTGCATATGGTCGACGGTGATGATGTCCTTGCAGCCGGTAGTTGTCACAAAGATGTCGCCTTCGCGGACGGCTTCTTCCATGGTGACGACCTCGTAGCCTTCCATCATGGCCTGCAGGGCGCAGATGGGGTCGATTTCTGTCACCAGGACGCGGCAGCCGTATGTGTCGAGCGATTGTGCACAGCCTTTGCCGACGTCGCCGTAACCGGCGACCACGGCAACTTTACCGGCCAGCATGATGTCGGTGGCGCGCTTAATGCCATCGACGAGTGATTCGCGGCAGCCATATTTGTTATCGAACTTGCTCTTGGTAACAGAGTCGTTCACATTGATACATGGAACAGGCAGTGTGCCTTTCGCCATTCTCTCATACAGGCGGTGAACGCCAGTCGTTGTTTCTTCAGAGATACCACGAACGTGCTGTACGAGTTCCGGATATGTATCGAGTACCATGTTGGTAAGATCACCACCATCATCGAGGATCATATTCAATGGTCTTTCAGGAGAACCAAAGAACAATGTCTGCTCAATACACC
>JARIHD010000055.1 GCA_029288425.1 Candidatus Saccharimonadota bacterium | reverse complement strand
GAGATGTAGCTCCGTCTCGTGGGCTCGGAGATGTGTATAAGAGACAGGTGCAGTACCGTTTCGACGCTGCGCCTACCATAGCGCTTGCCCTGAAGATCTTCAGTCAGCCAGCACGAGGCAAGTGCTTCGTCTTTTTTAAGCTTAAACACACCGACCGTACCTCCGATTGCTCCGCTCTCGGGGCAATCACCAGGAATAATGCGGAATTGTACACCTTTGCCTTGCTCCATTTCATTTAGAACATAGTCAACATGTTCCTCCGCGTCTTTAGTCGTCTTGATAACGTTCATCCAATAAATGTAGTCGGACAGCGACGGATTATCGCCCACGATTTTGTATATCTCCGGGGCATCTTCGGCTCGTGTTAGGCGCAAATGAGCGGGTGGATCGCCTGGGATCGGCAAGAAATGAGGGTGAGCGATTGATTCGCCCGTCATCACCCTTTAATGACCTTCTTTAGAAACTGGAAGAGGTTGACCACTGTTCCAAAGAGCAAAATGACGGTGAGCGTCCAGGCAATAAGGCTGCCGGTATCGATAGCGATCGAGGCAAATACAGAGCACAATGCCGCTTCGACAAGAGCGAATACCGCAAAGCCCAGTCGGGTTTTGTGCCAACGGTCAATACGGGCCCAAAAAATGTTTGACGCAGGCTTTGCGGGTTGCTTCATGTATTATTTGTTTCCTAGCTCGCGGGCGGCGGCTTTCATGCTAAGTTGCAGACGGCCGCGCTCGTCAATTGCCAGTAATTTTACGGTTACTTTGTCGCCTTCTTTGACGACATCACTGGGTTTATTGACTCGTTCTTCTTTCATTTCAGAAACGTGGACTAGGCCGTCTTTGCCGGGCATAATTTGGACGAAAGCACCGAAATCCATAACGCTGACGACAGGTACGTCGCGGTAAATCTTGCCCACTTCCGGCTCTTCGACGATGCTTTGGATCCACTGGATAGCTTTTTCGATGGATTCGCCGTTCGGGCTGGCGATCATGATGGTGCCGTCGTCTTTGATGTCAATCTCTGCACCCGTTTCGCCGGTGATCTTCTGGATGGTTTCACCACCCTTGCCGATCACTTCGCGGATTTTGTCCGGGTTGATTTTGATGCTTTCGACACGGGGTGCATATGGACTGAGCGTATCGCGTGGCGCGGGCATAACGCTGAGCATGTGTTCCAGAATGAACGCGCGGCCTTCTTTACCTTGCATCAAAGCTTTTTTGAGTGTTTCGATGGGCAGACCATGAACCTTCATATCCATTTGCAGCGCAGTGATGCCGTTAGCCGTACCAGTAACCTTGAAGTCCATGTCACCGGCGAAATCTTCGGCGTCAGCGATATCGCTTAGGATAATGGTTTGGTCGTCAGAGACGATAAGGCCCATGGCAATACCACTGACCGGAGCCTTAAGCGGTACGCCGGCGTCCATAAGGGCGAGACAGCTCGAACATGTAGCCGCCATAGAGGTGCTCCCGTTCTGGCTCATGATTTCGGTGACACTGCGGATGGTGTATGGAAAAACGTCTTCTGCAGGCAAAACCGGTAAAAGTGCGCGTTCAGCAAGTGCCGAATGCCCAATTTCACGGCGGCCAGGACTACCCAGACGCTTGATTTCGCCAACAGTGTAGCCGGGCGCATTGTAATGGTGGAAATAGCGCTTCTCTTCGTCGCGTTCCATGGTGTCGACAAGCTGTGCATAACTAAGTGGAGCGAGTGTGACGATGTTCATTGCCTGCGTGAGCCCTCGAGTAAAAATACTGGAGCCGTGAGCGCGGGGCAAGAAGCCGACTTCGCTAGAAAGCGGACGGACGTCGGTAAAGCCGCGGCCATCGGGACGGGCACCGTCTTCGAGGATGCCGCGTCGAACATCTTTGTTGGCAGCGGTAGCAAAGGCATCAGCGTATTGGTTTTTAAGTTCACCAAATTCATCACCCAGCTCCGCCTCAAAATGATCCATCATTGCTTCGCGGAGTTCGTGCATGCGCTGGTGGCGTTCGGCCATTGGCGCGCGGAGTTTTGCGCCCATTTTGCCGTCCAGCCAGGCGTCAACGCGCGCCTGGATGTCTTCACTGGGCAGGGTCAGTTCGTATTCCTGTGGGGTTACGCCCACCTTGGCGACCAGTTCTTTTTGCAGGGCGATAGCTGGCTGCATTTGTTCCTGGGCAAATTGCAATGCCTCGGCAACCTCGTCTTCGGACACCTCGTTTGCGCCGGCTTCAACCATCATGATGGCGTTTTCGGTTCCGGCAACGACCAGGTCGAGTTTGTTGTTTGCCAACTCTTTGGCACTCAGGAA
>JARIHD010000023.1 GCA_029288425.1 Candidatus Saccharimonadota bacterium | reverse complement strand
CCGCAGTCGGACTTTACGCATACGGCCATTATTTATGCATTATTAGTTGTCGGCGTTTGCCTTTTTGCCCCGGCCAGACAAAAGCAAGCTGCTAAACAGCGGTTTTTTACATCCGTTGACGTCTTTGGACTATTTGTCGGCCTGTTATTCGTGCTGCCGTTCGCCTCGGTATTTTTGGGCGCAGACACATTTGCCCGTATATTGCAGGTCGCCGGTTTTCAGGTTGTCGACGCAGGGCACCATTTTTCATTTATCAATCATTACGGCTATACGCAATTTTTGAACCTCGGTTTTTATCCGGCCGGTTTTCATTTTGCGGTTGCGTTTATCCAGGAGGCTGTCGTTGGCCAGCTCTATGACGCTGGCTGGCGTGTAAATGCGTTGCTGTACTTTTCGCACTATATGCTGCTCGGCACGGCGCTTGGCTATACGGCTTACTATCTATGCGTCAATATTTTCGAATCATTGCAGACCAAAATCGCCGCAGTCAGACCGCGCACGCGCAACTTGGTTTTGGCAGCGTGTTTAGCCCCATCCCTTGTCCTGTTCTATATTCTGCCGTTGTTTGCGCAGGGCTTTTTGAATTATTTCTATGTGATTGTCGCGCTGTTGCTGGGATTTGTATTCTTGATCGATGTCCGCGCGGCTACCGACCAGCGGTATCGTCGATGGGGCATCTTTGCCTATCTGCTACTGGCGTATAGCGCGGTATCCAGCTGGTCGCTCATGATCCCGCTGGTGCTAGTGATCGGTTTTCTCTTTTTCCTGCCAGGCAAAGTTACATGGCGGAATATCTTTAAGGAAATTAAGGCTCCAGCAAATTTGCCGACCATGGCCATCATTGCATTACAGCTGGTGTTGGTATATTTTCAGGCCACGACCGTCCAGTTGGGCAGCCGCGAAGGCTTTAATGCTACGGGCAACCTGACACAGTTGCATTACCTGGTGCTGCTGCTCGGCTTTGCCCTAACGCTGGCCGTTATCTTGAGCAAAAAAGCCGACGAATCGATTCGGAAAGTCATGTATGGCATCTTTGTGCCGGCGTTTTTCTTTGTGGTCTGTATGTCGCTTACGCAGTATTTCCAGACCGGAGAAATCCGCTATTTTGCCGTAAAGATCTCCATATTTGTTGAAATACTGTCGCTGATACTGGCGGTTGCCGTGCTAGTGCGGACGCTTTTGACCGGTGAGCAAAAGCCGGATATTCGACTGCTCACCTTGCTGCCTTTGCTGCCGATTATTGGCATGACCTTCCTGCTCAGTACTGTCCGCAGCCCGCTGAATGAAGTCCGAGAAATATTTAAGCCATATTCTGGGATTGATAAGCCCCAATACTATGACCATGATGCCCGCAAGTTTGCCGAACTCGGTACAAAAGGCGAAATGAAGCATTTTAACGCCATATCGTTGCACTACATCAAAGAAATACCGAAATTGGACGGGTATATGCAGCTGTCGTACCGGGCAAATTTGTTTAGGCAAGGCGAGGCCACAAATGCTATTTCGAATGTTTACGGCAAAAAAACTGGCAAGCAGGTACTGAAGCTTCGGGAGTGCAACGACAAGGTGTACGCCATTATCGAATACGGTACGGCATCTCCAAAAGATCAACAAAATATCGTGAAATTACTCAAGACCTGCGCTAAATTGGCTAGTGACCAGGGTTTGCCCTACTACATCGTGACCGATGCGATATCCGCGCCGCATATCAAGGATGTCTTTGGCGACGCCGTCAAGGTGGTGTACTAGCATGGCTGAGAAGAAAAAACAGAAGGCTCCGGTCAAAACCGAACTGCTGTACATAATCATACCGGCCTATAACGAATCCGGCCGTATAGGCAAAGTTATAGCAACACTGCCCAAAAGTATCCATGTCGCCGATCGAAAGTTTGATGTTAAGATTGTAGTCATTGATGACTGCTCCAAAGACGGCACTCATAAAGAGGCCAAAGAGGCCGGCGCACGGGTGCTTCGCCATGTAGTAAACTGTGGTGCCGGCGCGGCAACTCGTACCGGACTGGTGTATGTATCTCAGCTCGAAGAACCGGTCGCCTATGCGGTGGCGATTGACGCCGATGGTCAACACAGTAGCAGTGACGTCAAAAACCTTCTGGAATGTGCCATTGCCACCGACGCCGATATGGTTGTCGGCAATCGGCTGCACGACGGAAACAAGATCTCCATGCCAGCGCATCGCAAATTCGGCAATTGGGGCCTCAGTTTTGTGAGCCGCATCTTGTTTGGTATTAAGGTCAAGGACACCCAGAGCGGGCTGCGGGCATTCCGTGGCAGTGCGCTTCCTATTGTGTCGATGTACACAATAGACCGGTATGGCTTTGCCACGGATATGTTGTGGGCTGCGCAGCGCGGCGGCCTGCACGTGTGCGAGACGCCTATAGAAGTCAAATACTCCAAAGAAACATTGGCGAAAGGCCAGAATAACTGGGGTGCCGTGCATTTGATTTTAGATTTACTTTGGATAAGGATTGCTGGTAGCGTATGAGCAAATATGTACTTTTGATTTTGATTAACCTGCCGCTGCTGGCGATAGGGATTATTGATGCGGTGAGTAGCTACAAAACGGGGCGGATGTCGCGCCGCCGCTGCATTGTCCAGCTGCTGTTTTGGATATCAATCGGTGTCGGCCTTATGCTCCTCGAGCCAATTTACAATACGCTCATCCAATACAACTTGACTAACTCCGCACCGCTTAGCCTATTTGATATCGTGCTGTTGACGCTTCTGCTCTTTTGCCTGTTCCTTATCAAAAAGTCGAACGAAACGATCACCCGGCTGAATCGCAAGATTTCCCGTTTACATGAAAGCATTGTTATTTCCGAAGAACAGCGCGGCTGGGATAAAGAAAAGTAATTATTTCAAGTCTTTGACTGCTGTTATAACTGAGGGCTTCACGAGTATGGTGATTGTTTTGTCGGTATTTGTGATGGTGAAGTCGGTGAATGGCTCGGCTACCTTGATGCCGCCGTTGCGTTTGCCATTAATTACGAAATAATTGGAGTTGTTCATATTCAGGCGTATATCGCCAGGTGCGGTTCGCTCCAGGACGATCTTGTTTGGTGACCAGCTTTTGACCTTGGCATTAGCCGTGCGGACGAAACTGCAGCCTTCTTCCCAGGGGCAGGTTGGATGTCCTGGCGAACGACGCGGGTCCAGGGCGAGCTGCACTAAGGCATCGTTGGCGTACAAAATGCCCATGTTGTACTGCATGGCGTCGTATTCGCGGTACGGCGCGGGCATATTGCCATCGTCGCGCAGTACCTCGCCGTCAGGCAGTTTTTTGACTTCGCCGTAGTAAGAAGTCTGCTCAAATGTGTACGCACCGATTTTTTTAGGAGCGTTTGCAGGTTCGTGCGCCAGGACATTGGATTGATAACCGACATTCAGGGCCATAAGCTCGACAACCCCAAGGATAAGTAATGAATACCCTGTGAATTTAAAGAATGATTTCTTTGGTGCTTTTTGTATCATAAGGCCGATAAACGCGATGAGCGCCAGGTCAAAGAATATAAACCAACGAGTGGAAACGCGCATTTCGCCAAAGACCGGCAGATGTTTGAGGATGCTGTATGGAGCGATCGGCAGAAAAGCTCCGAGCGCCATAACGAAACAAAATAATGCGACGGCCAGGACGGTTAGCGGTAATCGGTACTGCAACAGGGTGGTCCGCCATTTTGAGCGGGCCGTGTACAGGTTGTAGGCTATAAAAATACAGGCAAACAGTGCGGCCGTAAGCGCGAAAATACCAATAGTCGCCGTTGCTTCATGGAATCCATGCGGTACAAACGGATGCTGAGGATAGTTCAAAAACTGCAGCGGGCGCGCATGGGACAATGGCAAGAGTACGCCTAGCAGGGCCGAAAGCGGATGTGGCACCACGTCCGCAACCTCGCGAGGAAAGTCACTGACGTTTTCATAGGTAAATAAGAACCGGTGGCCAGCCACGACTATAAACACCGCTGCAGCCGCGGCCATCGCTATAAGCAGGGCGCGTCGACTCGCCCGCTGTACTGCGAGGCGAACTACCAATATAATGCCGCAAATAAGCAGCAAATGCATAAACGCGTTATGAATTTGTGATAGCGCCATGATAGCGAACGCACCGCCAAAAAGCAGACCATCTTTCCATCCCCTGACGGTTAGTGCCAAGTAAATGTACAGCGGAGCCAACATATACCAAACAAACGTAAAATGCGCCGGCAAGTGCGCCACAAAGAACGAAGAAAATACCCAGATCAAACTCAGAAGCACTGCCAGTAATGTCCCGATCTTGAAGTACTTACGGAGCAATAGATTCATTGAGGTATAGCCAGCGAAGGTATAGAACACCAGCGCCATTTTCAGCCCGAAGGGCGCGCCAAAAATGAAAACAAACAGCATTTGAACCGAGAAAAGTCCCATTTGCGGATTACCATACAGCGGCACACCGCCGGATACCCATGGGTTGAACCACGGGAATTGGTGGAATTCGGTTACACTTACGCGCATCGCCTCGTAAGCTTGGGAGAAAAAGCTGAAGTCACCCAGTTCCATCCGGTTGCCCGTAAAGAAATAAGGGTAGCACCAAATGAGCAGCAGGCTGCAAGCTGTGACCTGGTATTTATGGCGCTTTAGAAAGGCGGGCGTGTTTTTTATGATTGTTTGGATCCTGGTTGATAGACTATTCATTCTTACGATTTAGTATAGCCATTGTCCCGCCGGATCGCTACGTCTTTCCTACATCATTAGTAGATCACGGTTGGTCCCAAGTCTTCAAACCGCCAGCCGCTGCTGTCTGTCCAGGCGTGCCGTAGGGCTCCCGTTGTGCGGTTGTAGTAATAGACTTGCTGCGAACCAAAGAAGATTGTTGTGCCGGCGTGTATGCCTGAGTCCGCTTCTTCGCCCCCGAATGACCCATGGTCACCGTCAAGATTGACGAATTCCCAGCCATGAGGTGTCGTCCAGGCGGTGCGCAGGTTCCGTTCAAGCCGATCATAGTAATATAGCTGCAATCCACCGTCATTGGCTGTTATTGCCGACGTGATTCCGACATCGGCGCCCTTTTTGCTAATGGAAAGACCGTCACCATCCAGGTCTTCAAACCGCCAACCGTGTTGGGAGTTAGCCCAAGCATGACGCACATCGCTATGGGTGCGGTCATAATAGAACACCTGAATACTATCACCGAATTTCGTTACGCTTGGGCTGAGTCCAAAATCGCCATCGGTGCCACTTATGGCCGCCCGGCCCCCGTCAAAATCTTCAAACCGCCAACCGTGTGTAGTAGAAGCCCAAGCATGCCGCAAGTTATCGAATACCTGGTCATAATAGAACACCTGAATACTATCACCATACGCTGCAATGGCGGTAAATAGCCCGACGGTACCTTCGCGCGATATGACTGATCCCCGATCACCGTCCAGATTCTCAAAGCTCCAGCTTGTGCCATTGGGCGACCACGCATGCCGCAAGTTGCCGTTGGTTTTGTCCGGATATGCAACCTGAAGTGTTCCAGCCCAGACTGTTACCGACGGATTCATGCCCATTTCGGCGTCAACGCCGCCACGCGATCCCCGATCACCGTCCAGATTCTCAAAGCTCCAGCTTGTGCCATTGGGCGACCACGCATGCCGCAAGTTGCCGTTGGTTTTGTCAAAATAAAACAGGTGAATATTTCCCTGGAAAACGGTGGCGGTCAGGCTGCCGCCGATGTTGGCGTATATCCTTCCATTACCCCCGGTGGCTGTTCCGTCGAGAATGGTAAATTGCCAACCGTACGTTGGATCCTGCGTGGCCATCCTGAGTACCTGTTGCAAGCCATCATAATAAAAGGTGTAGATACGGGAATTGAATTCGAGCGTTTCGATACGGCGTTGAGCATCCGACATGTTAATTTCTTCTGTGTAGAAGGGTAGAAGTTGCCGCCAATAATTATCGCCACGCAGTCGTGCAAAAAGTGTAAAGGTTCCGTAACGTGTATCGATGCCGTCCATAGACCCGTAGTCCTGTGTGATTAGGCCCATCCTGGCCCGCTGGCAGTCGAAGCGGTTCATGACGTAGGGTGAGCCTTCATAGGGCTGGTTGGTGGTGTTGAAGCCAAAATGTCCGGCTTGGTCGGCGTAGACTGCGGCGCGCCCGTTATAGCTGAATAACGTATCTTTGACAAGCGCCATATTTGTTTCATACGGCTGTAATTTGCGTCGTTCGCGCGCCACAGAGCCGCGGTTGACATAGTCATTCTGAATTTTCTGTGCCATAAACTTTAATTGGCGATAAAACTCGGCGTCATTTACCGGACCGGCAGGATAAGGACCGCCCTCCCCATTAACAAACTGAAAGATACCCTGACCATTCGATGGGTTAGTGTGACTAAAATTCGTTTCACGGTAATGTATGGCGGCGAGCATTTCCCATGGCACGTTAGTTTCGTTCATGGCCTGCATATAAAATGCCTTATTGTTGTTTACGCCGGTAACTACGGTTGAACTTAGCGGTGTAAAGACATCGCTACACTCTTGTGCATGGTGGGCGCTCGTTTGCTTGGGTGGTACGGTCGCAACGATAAATAAGGAGACAGTGCCGAGAATAAGTGCCTTTTTGAACAGTGAGGTGATTTTATTAGAGATCCGCGGCTTCCTTAGGCTCATAAGCTATTTCTACTTTCGTTATGTCCACGCCCTGATCCTTTAGATATTGCAGCGCTTTTTGTTTGTAGTCAGCAAGCTGCTCTTTGTACATATCGTACTGGTCGGGCCGGTTAATGATCGCATACAGTGTGATTAGGTAAGAGTCAGTGCTTTTGTCTTTTCTAATTTTGAATTCCTCGTTTTCGGTGACGAGGGCGTAGTTTTTAATGGCATCCTTTGGAACGTTATCTGGGACAGGGAAGGTGGTGCCTTCGCTTTCTCTGTCGTGGGTTTTGTCGTCGGTGACATTGCGGGCGGTAGCGGATCTTTTGTCATTAGTGCTTGTATTGCCATGGGTAAGGTAGAAATAGGCACCCACGCCAATAGCCAGCGCCAAGATAACCAGGAGAATGATAATAAGTTTGGATTTATTTGTTTTTGATGGTTTTCTTTTTGATTTCATATAGTTTTGCTTTATGCTCATT